>DASPPO010000034.1:0-6285 GCA_035625455.1 Nitrososphaerales archaeon
GGCCATTGGTCAATGCGTTGTAGTATGGATTGAAAGGGAGCGTGGTTCTGGCCTCAGATTTACGAGAGGACGAGATGATTCCACAGCGAATAAATAGCCCATGCGGAGGCTCGCTTTCAATGGCAAATCAACCAGAACACGCAGAACACGAAGAACACGAACCAATGGGACCGCGCGAGCCAAATACAATCTACGTCGGGAAAAAGCCTACCATGAACTACGTTCTTGCAGTCCTGACACAGATAAACAATGGAGCCGACGTCGTCACCGTGAAGGCCAGAGGCAGAGCCATCTCACGGGCGGTCGACGTGGCCCAGGTGCTGACGAAGAGGTTCGCTACTGACGTACGGGTGCAAAACATCTCCATCAACACGGAGCAGGTCAAGAGCACCATGACTGGCGGAATGAGCAACGTCTCCTCCATAGAGATCAAGCTCGGGAAGTAGGACACCCAGGGGACGGCTCGAAGGCGTGAACGCCTAGGCGAAGCCAGCGAAAGCTACGAGGGCCGTGTGTGTCATACGGATGGGCAAGTTCGGCCGAGGAAGCAAGAAGCCCACAGCCGCAAGTCGAGGGTAGTTCACGCCGAACGTTTTTTATGCGGCCGCGGGAAAGGCGTTCTTGGGTATGCAGCCCAAGCTCCCTATCTGCTACTTCGACGCGAGGACTGGCATACTCTGCGGCAACTGCGAGTCGAGGCTGCGCAAGGGGGAGATAAGTAGGGCAGACGTCGAGGCGTCCAAGGCCGTGGCCCGTCTGGCAGACAAGGTACCTGAGCTGGGGCACGTTACGCTTAGGAGGGCATTCGAGGCGAGCGGGAGCTACGTGCTGGAGTTTGACCAGGGGGACATAGTGGCGCTCCGCTCGAATCCTCTCCTCCAGTCAGAGCTCGAAGGAGCCCTGAAGGGGAAGGTGTGGCTCGTCGGAGCGGGGGCGAGCGACCGAAAGTTCCTGGAGGACCTCTTCTTCCCAGCAAGGGTCCTCACTGTGAATACGGTGTGGCTCCCCGACGGTGGTAAGAAGACAAAGGTGATAGTCCCGGCGAAAAGGAGCGAGAGGCGCATCGGGGACTTTGACAAGCTGAGGGACGCAGTGAAGCAGGCGAGGGGGATAGAGCTGCTGGTCGAGACGGAGCGGGAAGCGGCAGCGAACCTCTATACCTAGCCTTTCCGGTAATGAAACAGGAACAGTACCCTCCACGCGTAGTGGAGCAGCTCAGGAGGCATTCGTTCGGTTTCTTTATCGTCGGATACATTTCGACACTCATCGCAATCTCCTCGCACACGGGGAGCATCCTGAGCTCGACCACGGTCTTCCTCCTGACGGCGATGGCGCTGCTGGGGTTCCTGGGCCTCGGCAAACCCTGGACGAAGCCCTGGCTCGCCCTGGTGATGGTTGGTCTTTCGTTCCAGATCATCTCGGGGCCCATCGACGCCATCGGGAAAACTGGGGGAGCCCTCTCCCTCTTTGACGTCGACAGGTACGTCTGGGGCTTCAATCTCACCGGGTGGGCCCAGAAGGCATTCTCCTCTGTGGCCGTCACGGTGGCGACGTCCCTCGTCTACGCTGCCCTCATCCCCTTCATCCTGGGGACGTCCATCGCGATCTGGCGGTACCGGAGGGGGAACTTCGGCAGGTATGCGACAGCGATGGTTCTCACCTCGTATGGAGCCCTCCTCACTTTCGTCCTCATGCCCACGGCACCCCCCTGGTTCAGCGGGGTAGCCAGCGACCTCTTCAGGAGCTCGGGGCTCAATGCAATCGCGGGAATCGTGTCACCTCTTTCAGCGCTGGTCGCCCCCGACTACTTCGCCGCCTTCCCGAGTCTCCACGCCGCCTACACCATCACATGCTGTTACTTTTTGTCCAGGGTCGACTATAGGCTGGGCCTCCTCGGCAGTGTCGTGGCGGGGGCGACGCTCTTCTCCACGCTTTACCTGGGGCAACACTACGCGATCGACCTTCTGGGAGGGGCGGTGTACTCCCTTGTCCCCTGCTGGGTCGTCGAGCGGTGGGGTCCAAGAGCGTGAAGGCAGAATCCACGGCGGAGCCGACTAGGGGAGCAGCCTTTCGGGGTCCCTTGGGAAGAGAGCCGCTTCCTTGATGTTCTCCATCCCCAGCAGGTAGGCGGTAAAGCGCTCGATGCCGAAAGAGTAGCCTCCGTGTGGGGGGACGCCGTAGCGGAACGGCTCCGTGAACCATTCGAGGCTCTTCGGGCTGAACCCCTTCTCTCTGATCTGGGCGATTATCTTGTCGTGGCGGTGCTCCCTCTGTCCCCCCGAGGAGAGCTCCAATCCCTTGAACACCATGTCCACCGACCGGGCGAACTCGGGTTCGTCGTCCACCCTCATTATGTAGAAGGGACGGATTGACGAAGGGAAGCGGTTCAGGAAGAAGAAGTCAGAGCCCGTCTCCTTCTTCACCTGACCTGCCAGAGCCCTCTGTGAGGGGTCGTCGATGTCCTGGTTCTTTGGGAGCTTGATGCCGAGCCCCTCCAGGGTGTCGTAGACCTCCGGGAACCTGACCTCGGGGAAGGGGACTTCGGGTGCTTCGAGCTTCACGTTCAGGAGGGCGAGCTCGTCCTCGCATGTCTGCATGACGTGGCGGATGCCGTGGACAACCATTTCCTCCTCGAGGCGCATGGTGTCCCTCTCGTCTTTGATGAAGGCGATCTCCGGGGCTATGGTCCTGTGCTCGCTCAGGTGCCTGGGGGTGTGGGAAAGCTCGGCCCGCCAGTTGGTGCCGAGGTCATAGATCCTGTCGAACCCTCCGGCGATGGTGAGCTGCCGGTGGAGCTGAGGGTCCTGCCTCAGATAAGCGTCCCTGCCATAGAAGTCGATCCTGAAGACCTCTGAACCTCCCTCGGAGACTCCCCCGATGATGCTGGGGGTGAAGGCGCGGATGAAGCCCCGCTTCTGGAGGTAGTCCTCGAACCCCTGGACAACGGCGTTCTCGATCTTGAATATGGCCGCCGTCTCGGGCCTTCTGAGCTCCAGCGACCTCCATTCGAGCCGCGTGTCCAGGTTGGTAGGGGTTACACCCCTCGGGTCCAGAGGAAGGGGGGATGCGGCCTTGGCGACTACCTCGAGCGTCGACGGGACGACCTCGAAGCCCAGCCTGGCGGCCTTGCTCTCCTTCACGGTGCCGCTGATTTTTACAACGTCTTCCTGGTGAAGGGATGAAATCAGTTCGAACAGCTCCGCGGGTACGACCTTCTTGGGGGCGGCGACCTGGACTATGCCCCTGGCGTTCCGGACGAGGACAAAGCTGATGCCCCCGAGGACCCTGACGTCGTGCACCCACCCTTCAAGGGTTACCTCCTGCCCGACCTTTGCCTTCAGGTCGGCGAGAGAGAGCGGCTTCTGCATTGGCAGAGGGTTGGAAAAGCGGTAATATGAGCTTGGGGAGCTAGACCCGTTCGAAGACCTTCTTCCGGAAACGAGGGGGGACCCTTTCGAAGTCGCTCCTGGCGAAGCCTTCCCGTACCATTAGCAAACCGAGCACTTGGGCTTTGGGCTTTGATACCCCGATGACCTTCTCGATGTCTTTCACACCGAACGTCTTTGGAAGGGAATTGACCCTCCTTTCAATCCCGCACGGGAGAACTAGAATTTGAGCACGACGGTCCTTCCGAACTAGTTTGACTTAGAGTGCGTTGAAACTGCTCGCCCATTGTACGTAGGCGCGGCTCGCCTCTACGGACACAGAAGGCTTCCTCGTTCTCATGATTTCCTTGAAGTCAGCTACGGTGATTGGCCTGGTCGTCGTACCCTTGTCAAGGGCGTTTCCGGTCTTGAAGAGCTCCCTTACGACTCGAAGTTGCACTCCCTGACAGATGTCCTTTATGTCGCTCCCTGAATATCCCTCGCTCAGCTTGGCCAATGTCTCAAGGCTGACATCTTCAGATAGAGTCAAGGGTGCGGTATACAGCCTAAACTGAGCCATTCGTGCCTCGGCGTCGGGAAGTGGGATGAGGATCCTTTTGGGAAATCTTCTGATGAATGGTTGATCCAACGACCACGGCTTATTTGTCGCGCCGATTACGTACAGGTGCAGCATCTTGCCCTTGTCGTTCAGGCCGTCGGTCTCCTTCAGGAACTGGTCGCGCACCCTGACCTCCCCCCCGACCTCCTGCCCCCTCGTCCCCAACAGGGAGTCGATCTCGTCCACGAAGACAATCACAGGTTTGTTGTCCGCCAGCATCTTCCGTGCGTTGTTGAAGAGCTTGGCGACGTTCTTCTCCCCTTCGCCGAGCCACTTTGACATGATGGAGGCCGCATCGACAGAGATGAAGTACCCGTCGATCTCTGAGGCAGTGGCGGCTGCGATCATCGTCTTCCCGCACCCTGGCGGGCCGTAGAGCAGGATTCCCCTCGGCCAGCCGAGCTTGAAGAGGTCGGGGCGGAGGAACGGAAACACGATGGACTCCCTGATCGCCTGCTTGCAGTCCTCGAGCCCTATGACGTCGTCCCACTTCACGTCTGGTTTCTCTGTGACGACGAGCTCGCTGAACGAAGCCTTGAGCTGCTGAACCACCTGGGGCCCCTTCGGTGAGTTCTGGTTCGCGTTGCTCCCGCCCCCGTTCCCGCCGCTGGTCCCGGCACCGTTCCCCGCGTTCGAGGGGAGGTTCCAGTCCATTTCGGCCGGCTCGTCCCTTGGGATTAGCCCGTGGGCCGCCTGTATAGCCTTCACCCTCTCCTGGTACGCCATGGCGCGCTCTGTGTACTGCTTGTTCAGGCGGTAGTCCGGGTACAGGTGGACGAGCTGCACCAGCGTCGAGATGGCCTTCTGGTACATCTGGATGGCCATTCCGTGCGCCCCCTGGGAGTCGAGGCGTATCGCCTCCGAGGCGTACTTCTTGGCGTCGTCTTCCAGTTCCTTGGCGGCTACCACGCTCACTTGTCAGAACCTCCGAGGTCGTTGACCTTGACCTTCCCCTGGGCCATCAGCGTCAGCATGGCCTGCTCCACGTCGTCGGAGGGCATCTTGAGGACCGTCGAGGCGTCTGTGATGTCCACGTTGCCGTTGTGGATGGCCGCATACTGCAGGACCTGCTCCTCCTCCTCCTCCGCTCGCCTGGGCTTGTAGAGGGTTCCCAGTATGGCCGACTCGTCGTCGTCCTCCCCTGTAGCGAGGAGCGGGACCCTCGAGCTCTCGTACCCTCGGAGCTGCAGGTGCATCGGCGAAGCCCCCAGGGAGAGCTTCATCTCCTCCCCCCTCTCCTCGGCCAGTTTCCGTGCCTGCTCAACAAGCTCCTCTCCCGTCTCTGTCTGTATGTTCAACGAAATCGCGGGAGAGATGTTCTCCATGCCAGCCATGGTCTCGGAGAGGGCGCTGTTGATGTCGCTCGACGCCTGGTCGAGGGAGGGGACCAGGCCCTGCACCGTCTTGTTGACCTTCCGCAGGACTTTGAAGGCCATGCTCATGTGGAACATCACGTCGCCCACATCGAGGATGCTCTCGAGCCTGAGGACGACCTGGGTGAGTGCCAGCTCGCTGGCATAGACGACCTTCCCCACCTTCCTGAGCTCTGACCACTCGTTGGCGTAGACGGTGGCCTTCGGCTCGTCCTTCGTAATCATGGCCTTGACCGTTGTGTCAAAAAGGGACTTCCGCCTCTGCTCGAGTTTCACTCGAAGGTTCTCGAGCTCTTTGCGGTGGAACTCGATCTCCTTGATCGTGGATGCTATCTTCGGCTTTACATTCTCCTCTCTGCCAATGCCAATAAACCTCAGAGGGGCGCGGGCGGACAAATACGATGTTTCAGAATGACCCCTCGATAATCACGGGCTAAGTCAATAGTATCGGGACAAATAGGTAAAACTTTGTTCTAATGACAGACTTGGTCGCCAGCTCGGGGGTCGTAACAAGCCCGGGAGGAGGTGTACTCGTCAGCGCGGCCTTCTTCTGCGCAGTAGGACCACTTACTGTTGGGAGGGGCCCCGCTTGCCATTAGAGCTAGGACCCTGCCACCCTGGCAGTCGGGCTGCCGGAGGGTGTGAGCCCGGGGAGTCGCGAACAGAAATGATGCCTGCCATTGCGCACGCGCACCTGGAACCGAAGAAAGACAAGCATCCTGTCCTGAAAGTGGGTTTGAGCTCGGGGTTCTTAGAAGGTAAGAAAGAGACGTGAGGCTCGAGGCCAAAAAACCCCCACGAACAAGAAAGGACTTCGAATATGCTTAATTCCTCAGACAATTCCACCCGGCGGGTTTGGTATCAACGGGGGTTCCCTCCCTGGACCACCTGCTGGGCGAAGACGGCTACCCTGACAAGTCATCGATTC
>DASPPO010000035.1:0-5977 GCA_035625455.1 Nitrososphaerales archaeon
GCTGTCCTCGGCACCGCCCTGAGGAAGGCGGACGAGCTCCTCCACCCCATATCCCCGTTCGCCACCGAGTACCTCTACCAGGAGGTGTTCGCGCCAAGCGCGTGGAAGGCACCGCTTCTGGCTGTGGGGAAGAGCAGAGGGCGCGACCTTGGCTCACGCGACGCCGAAAGGACAGTCGACTTCGCACTGAAGGTCGAAGAGGCGTGCAACTCTGCGAGGATGAAGGCCAGGCTGAAGAGGCGCTGGCCCCTAAGATCTGCCGAGGTTCTGGTCCCGGTTTCGGGCGCGCCCCTGGCCAAGAAGGCGAAGAAGACCGTCGCTCTGCTGTGTAACGTAAAGGAAGTCGAAGTGGTAACAAGGGCTTCGAGCTTCCCGGCGGACTTCGAGCTGAGGCCGAACACGTCCAGAGTGGGCGCGCTCTTCAAGGAGAAGACACGGGATGTGCTGGGGGCGTTGCGTCCTCTGCATGGCAAGGAAGCGCTGGGAGCCTTCGGAAAGGCAGCCCCCTTGAAGGAGGGACCGTTCGACGTCCCGCTATCGGTGTTCGAGCTTGTTATGAAGGCGCACGACGGGTTCGAGGTGGCGGAGAAGGGGGGAGTGTTCGTAGCGATCAGGAAGGAGAGGGACGACAAGCTTGTGGCCGAGGGACTCGTGAGGGACGTCGCCCGAAGGCTCCAGGCCCTCAGGAAGGAGACGGGGTACGCCCCGACCGCACTCTTGGACGTCGCCCTGGTAGGAGGGCTGGAGGAGGAGGACCTCGCCCTGCTGGGGCCCAAGAAGGAAGAGATCGCCTTCCTGGTTCGGGTAAAGAGGGTGGAGCTTTCGGAGGGGAGCGAACGGAGGAGCGGCTGGAAGGAGGCAGACCTCGATGGACGCCCCATCTACCTGAAAGTCGAGTGAGACTCCCCGTCCGCACCTCCTCCGGAAGCTTGCCAGGGCCCGAGATGAGGGTCTACTCTTGGGGGTAGTCCGCTAGCGATGACTGGTATGCAGCGAGGGGCCTAGCGGAGAACCCCATCTTCCTGAGGTCCCTCGCGAACTCTGCCGCAAACCCATGGACCGTGTACACCATCTCAGGGCTGACCCCCCGTACCAGGTTGATGAGCTCCTGGTAGTCGCAGTGGTCGCTGAGGGGGAAAGAGTAGTCAGCCCCCATCGTGTACCTATAGCCGGGCCCAAGGGCCCAGCCGCTGAAGGCCACGAGGACGGCCCCGTACTCCTTTTTCAGATGGGCCATCAGCCTGCTCCGCCCGCTCGCCATGGGGCTGACCATCAACCATGGGCCCCGGGGGAGCCTGTCCTGGTCCTCGGAGGGGTCGAACCTCTTCGCGGGCTTCAGGGGGACCCCGTGCGCCATGTGGATGCGGTTCATCTCGTCTACGCTCTCGTGGTAGTAAAGGGGTTCCCAGCTGGAGAAGAAGTAGGAGAGGAGCTGCGCCTTTCCCAGCGGGTATCCCATCAGCACCACGGGCACGCCCCTGTCGTAGGCCGAGGCGATCAGAGCGTTAACCTCCTTCACGAGCTTCGCCGTCGAAGGGAAGACATACTCGGGTACGCCATAGGTGGTCTCCATCACAAGTATCCGGGCCTGCCTCGTTCTGCACTTTCCGAGAAACGCGCGCGCACGTCCCGAGGCGTCTCCTGTGTAGTAGATTTCGTCCTGGATCCTGATGGCCCTTGAACCCAGGATGTGGCCAGAGTCGAGCAACTCCACCCCGTCGGCCTCTTCGATTGTTTCCCCGAGGTCGTACCCTCGCGCCTTGGCGAGTTCCCTCGTCAGCGAAGAAGCGATCACGTGTTCGTTCTTTGACGGCGTGTGCATGTGGTCCATGTGGGCGTGGGAGACGAAGGTGTAGTCAGCGCGAACGTGGCTGCGTGGGTCGAGGACATACCTCCTGCTTCCGAGGTCGACCTGAACGCCGCCGTTGGCGGTGACAGAAGCGCCCCCCAAGTCGGGATGCCGAAGCTGTTCGGCCCTATTAAGGGCTCGAAACTCTGTATGCCTTCCAGTCGTTCGCTTCGACCGTAGCCTCGAAGGACATCGTGGGGGACACGTGGATACTCCCGATCTTCGCCCAGGAGCCCTTCCCTGTTTCGTATGCCTCGAGGGCACAGCTCAGATGCTTGGACAGCTCAGCGGCCCTCGGGGCGAAACCAACGGTGAAACGGACCTGGGTGGAGGTGCCGTTGCCGATGCATATGATCTGGCCGGGGGAGTAGAAAGTCACTCCGCAGACTCCTTTGATTGGGATGTCCAACCGCTCCCCCTTCGCGAATTTCGTCCCCACCTTGGATTCCACCCTGGCTCCACTGAAGAACAGGTGTGGCCTGCCCCCCCCTCGGCCGAGAAACGCGCAGGTAGGGTCTCCTGCCCAGATGTCTGTAGCCATGACCCACGCGAGACCCGAAGACGGAGCCGGGGTGAAAGACGCCCTTTCAGCCCCTTCCGGGAGACCGAGCTCCCCTTCGAGAACGGCTTCGATAAAACGGGCCGCACCCACGGCATCGGGCTCGTCTCCGTGTGCTTCGCCGCTCTCCACGTCAATCCATCGGGGGAACATCCCGGGAGCGCCGCCGAGCTTAACGACGTCGTCCGCAACGAGCCGCGCGACTTTCAGCAGGGCGAGGCTCCCCATCCCTGCGAGTCCCGCTCTGTAGCAGACGATCGAGTCAGACAGGACGGCCCTCGGCCAGACCCCTCCGAGCTGCCCCTCGCCGTAGGACGCGTTGAAGTAGACCTGATTGGTCGTAGGGACACACCTGGGACCGTACTTGGTGTCGAAGTCCTTCTCCAGGAGCCTGTGGACGGCGGCGAGCTCGGCTGAGCTCATGACGGGGTGCCTGTAGGACGCAACCGCCATGTCGACCGTCTCGTCGGTCCGGAGCTTCCCTGCAGAGTCCCTGCAGAGAGCGAGAAAACCTCTCTCGTCCAGGAGCCTCTTCCTGACCTGCTCGGATATCATCTCGCTCCTTTCGCGGAACCTTCCAGCATCGTCTGCTTTGGAGACCATCCTCGCGATCTGGGACGCGCCCTCGAGGGCGCCTGCAACGGCGAGGGATACTTCTGGGATCTCCCCTGTCGGGTACCCCCTCCCCATGCACCTGCGCCACCCCTGTGGGAGAGCGGAGTCCGTTTCGACGCGGAAGTCCTTGGACGACGCCACCAGGAAGGATGCGAGCTTCTTCACCAGAGGGTATTCTGCCCTGGCGAGCTTCCTGTCCTGTGAAAGGGCAGCGTGGGTCGCCACTCCTTTGAGGAGGAGGGAGGTCTCCAGCACCCCAGGCTTCGTCGGCGCCATGGAGTGTGGGAGAGAACCGTCCTTCCTGATGGCTGCCTTTGATTCTGCGACCAGTCGCCTTGCGCCCGCCGGATCTACGAAGGAAAGCGCGCGCATCGTTTCGTAGCGCTCGAGGGGGTCCTCGGCGTAGGAGCCGCTTTCAATCGCCGAGATAGCCCAGGCGCTGGCCTCTGTGACAGCGGGGTCAGAAGCAGCGACGAGGGCACGGGTCGTGGAGGGTTGCTTCTCCCCCGACTGGATGCGGCTGAAATCAGAAAGTGCCTCCTCGAGCTTCCCTGCGTTGTAGAGAGAAGCGAACAGGATGTCCTTCCCTTCCCCGGGATTAAGTTCGAAGTCGTGCGAAGAGAGCACGAGCACCTGCCCCGACATGCCCGCTGTGACCTCAGGGAGCTCCCCCGCGGACACCAGCTCCTGAGCCCTCCCCCTCCCCGTCGTCATGTAGACCCTCGAGGGTGAAGGTGAGGCACCCACGACCCTCGCCGAAGGAGGATCCGAGACTTCGTCCATTGCCACGTGGCTTTCCCTGTTGAAGGCGTTCACCCCCAGGGACCCCCACCTGTGCCCCGCCCCCCCAAAGTGGGCGGCGCTAGGATCGAGGATCTCTATGATCCGGAGCTTGATCTGGCCAGAACCTCCATTCCGTAGTCGCAGCCGCCTGAGGTACCCCAGGGACTGTCCCCTGTAGAACTCGAGCGACTGGGCGACCTCCACGCCGTCGAAGATCTTCCCGGTGAGCTGCGCAGATCGGGGGGAGGCCCTTATCGCCCAGTCCGGTCTCTGGGCATGAACGACAATGCCAGCCTGTATCTTGTAGAACCAGACCTGTTCGAACCCGAAGAGGGCGCGCCTTTCCTGCAGGGAGTCGAAGGAACGGACCGACCCGTCAGGGTCCAGGACCACCCTGGACGACTTTGACTGCAACAGGAGCGGCCTCTTCAGCCCCGAAGACCTCAGCCCCGGCGCCCTTGGAGGAACGGACTCGGCAGTGACCACCATTCGACACCCCGTGGGCTGGGACGGATAATATCGGGAGGATTTACCGAATTTGAGCTGTTGGAGTTCTGCAGTTAACCCGGGGTGCCGCGCTTCCACCTGCTCCCTGTCGGGGTATCCTCTACCACAATCCCCTCCGCGAGCAGCTCTCTTCTTAACCTGTCAGATTCTGCGAAATCCTTCCGCCTCCTCGCCTCGTCCCTCCTGGCCAGGAGGGCTGCCAGACGCTCTGGGAGCTGTTCCTCTTCGAAGTCCATTATGCCCAGGACCGAGTCAGCGCGCTTCAGCGCGTCGACCGCCTTCGAGGCCTCTTCCCTTCCGACGGAGTTCGAGTCAATGAGCGTGTTCATCCTCTTGACGTATGTGAAGAGGGTGGAGAGGGCCTTGGGCGTGTTCAGGTCGTCGTCCATGTCACGCTCGAACCGCTCGAGGAACTCCTCCGATGCTCTTGACGGCTCAGCCCCGGAGGGTCCGATCGACTCGAGCCGGAGGATGAAGTCTTGTATGCGCTCCCTCTGGGCCCTCGCCTGCTCCAGGGACGAGTCCGTGAGGTCCATCGGGTCCCTGTACCTTGAGCTGATGAGGAAGAGCCTCACAACCATGGGGGCCCACCCCGCCCGGGTGAGGTCCCTCAGATAGACCACGTTTCCCACGGACTTGTGCATCTCGGCGCCACGAATGTTGAGGAACTCCGAATGCAGCCAGTAGTTCACGAACTTCTTCCCGGTGGCGGCCTCTGACTGGGCTATCTCGTTCTCGTGATGGGGGAACTTGTTGTCCATCCCGCCGGTGTGGATGTCGAAGGTGTCTCCGAGGTACTTCATTGACATCGCCGAGCACTCTATGCTCCAGCCGGGCCTCCCCTTCCCCAGTTCTGTCTCCCAGTAGACGTCGCCGTCGCCGGGGTCCCAGGCCTTCCAGAGCGCAAAGTCAGCCGCCTCCATCTTCTCCTCGTAGTGGTCGCTCTCGACCCTCCCAGCGGGCTTGAGCGAGTCGAGCTTTACACCCGACAGCGCTCCATATTTCTTGAACTTCGAGACACTGTAATAGATTGATCCGTCCGGGGCCCTGTAGGCGTACCCCTTGTCGAGCAGAACCTTGATCAGGCTCACCATCTCCGAAATGTGCTCCGTGGCCCTCGGATAGACTTCTGCCTTCTCCACCCCGAGCGACTGCATGTCTGCCATGAACTCTCCTTCGTAGAAACGCGTGTGCTCCTTCAGCGGCTTGTGCGACTCCTTGATCCCTTTGATTATCTTGTCCTCTACGTCTGTTATGTTCATCACCTGGTAGACCCGGTAGCCCTTGAATCTCAGGTAGCGCCGAAGCAGGTCTTCGAAGACGAAGGTCCTGAAGTTCCCGATGTGCGCGTAGTTCCAGACGGTGGGGCCGCAGCAGTACATCTTCACCTCCCCTTCCTTTATCGGTTTGAACGCCTGCAGTTTCCTTCCGAGACTGTTGTAGAGGTTGAGCATGGCGGGCACGGGGCGGTCGACGAACTCAAAATAAAAAGGAGCGGGAGCGTGGAATCTACTTCAGCTTGCCAATCCTGAAGATCTGCTTGCCGCAAGAGGCACAGGTGCCCTTGATAGCCGGCCTGCCGTTCTTCAGTTTGATTTGCTTGGGATTCTTAATCTCCCGATTCTTCTTCTTCTCGTAGACACAGTAGCCAGTGACCACTGCGA
>DASPPO010000036.1:0-12478 GCA_035625455.1 Nitrososphaerales archaeon
GTGGGCGCCGGCATGATTTCTGCCCTCCCCCAGCCCCTTTCCAATTTTCTGAGCTTCCTTGTGGTGGGGGCGGGCGGGGACTCGGCCGAGTTGCTGAGGTTCTTCGACCTCCACGTGATTGTATTGCCGGCAATACTCCTCGTCCTTCTCGTCGTCAAGATGTACATGCTGGAGGCACACGGAATATCCGAACCAGTCACCGGGAATGATGGTTCAGAGAAGGGCAGGAAGCTGATTCCAATATTCCCCAACGTCACGTTCTACCTGGCCGAGTTGGCGACGCTCTTTGGGGCGGCGATGATGCTCTTCTCCGTCCTCTTCCCTCTCGTGCTCCAGCCGGCGTACTCGGCGACGGCGGCATCGCAGTATACCCACCAGCAGCCCGACTGGTACTTCCTTTGGATTTACCAGCTCCTGAAGATATCAGCGTTTGAGAGCGCAGGGCTCCCTGTCGCCCTGACGGCTGTGACTTTGATTTTCATACTGCTCCTCCTGCTCCCCTTCCTGGACAGGGGAAAGGTCAGGAGGGTAAGCCAGAGGCCGTTCTACGTGACCGTGGGTCTGGTGCTGGTGGCCGAGATCATCGTGCTGACCATCTGGGGGTATCTCACCCCAGGAGAGGTGATCCCTGACGAGCAGGCGGCCCTGGTGCTCGGAGGGACGGCGATGGCGGTGGTGGTCATCACACTGCTGTCGTATCGCCTTGTGCTCGGGAGACTCGTCGGGAAGTTGGACACCATTTCCCAGCAGGGGTCCGCTATACGCTCCTCCGGTGTCTGGACGGCTGCTGCGTTCTCCTTCCTTCTCGGGCTCGGGGCCTTGGCGATGGGATCGGCGGCCAACACCCTCACGGGACTGGTATCTACCGGGGGCGCATTGGGGTCCTGGGCGTACCTCGCGGGCGCTTCGGGGGTCCTGGCCGCGGCGATGGGGGCGACGGCATACCTTCTGTACAGAGTGGACTTGGGGACCGGCGCCGTAAGGAGGAGGATAAGGGCGTTCGAAGTGGGGTGGAGAGAGTGAGCACTAGAAACGACTGGGGGAGCACCAAGATTTTCGTGCTACTGCTGCTCGCCGTGCAGGTGGTCGCAGTGGTGTTCGCCTGGCTGCTCAACCCGCTGGGCGCGAAGAGCGAAACAGAGTACGCCCTGCTGCTGGCCGTCGACCTCGTGGCGTTCGCGCTCATTTCCTATGTAGGGAGGTTGGGGGGAACGGGCAAGGATCCGAGGGGAGGTTATGTCCTGGCGGGTTCGGCTGTAGTGCTCTTCCTCATGTTTCTTGTACTGCTGGCTTGAGTCATCCGACAGCATGAGCAAGTCGTCCAACGCCATTGTCGCGAACAGGGTTCGCCCCATTTTCCATGTGTAGCCCTCATCGGTGCCTTGTAAGCGCCCGACCGAGGGTTCCAATCTGTAAGCCCGGCCATGTCGGTTCGGTCCTTCATGTGACTCTTGGGTGCCGCACGAAGGTGTTTTGCAAAGGACTGCCTACCCGTGGGTGGTGCAAAACCAGGCCAGCCCAGGTTTGAACTCCGTTTGGTGAAATGGGACCGATTTCCAAAGCTGTTTAGAGTCACATGCCAGAAACTCGATGCTTAGAGCATCAATTCCTTCTCTCGCGATGTGTCTTCCTCTCTAGGTAATCATGCACTATCTTCCTCTGCCCTCTTCGAAGAATTTCTGCGAGAGTCGACTCCTTCACGCCAGTCCTCAACGCCAGGCCCTTTAGGCCAATCCTCTTCGGAAAGTCCAGGTAGCCGGTCTCGAAGGCGATTGAAAGTATCTCTTCCTGGCGGCTGGTTAGCAGTTCGCTTTCATGCAGTTCTTTAAGGAGCCTCAGGTGGTATGTAATCTCTGATTTTTCCAGACCTTCCACGAGCTCCTTGTACGAATCCTTCCCCCCGAGAACGGTCCAGTGAGGCTGGCCCTGGGTTCCGATTACAAGGGAGGAGAGGAAGCACTTTGACTTCGCCACCTGTTTACAGACAGTGCATCGCTTGGACGAAACCGAGCCATATACGTGCCCGGCTTTGGATCTCATAAAATCCACGTCGATCACGTCTCTGTCACCCTGAATCATTCTCATCAAATCCTCCATGCTGCCTGGGTCGACCTGGAGTTCGAAAAGATGCTCGACGATACCCCCCGCCAGGATTTTCGAATCAAGAATTTCAATGGACGCGCCATAACGCTCAGCGGCGAGCCTTATCCATTTGTGGGGCTGTGGGCACTCAAGAACGGCCTCTATCACGGACGACTGCCCGAATCGGTCTTATATCAAATGTGGACTGCTCTAGGGCCCTACATCCCTCAAATCTAAGGGCCAAGGCTTAACCAAATCGCGCTCTCAAGAGCCGGATAAGATGGGAATCTTAGGGCAAGAGAGAAGAGAAATTTCATCAGTCCAAGTGCTGACGATAATTGTGATTCTGGCGCTGGCGGCGGGGGGAATATCCTTCATAGACACCTCACAGACGATGAGCAGCCAGATTTCCAGCCTTCAGAGCGAGGTAAGCGCCCTGCAATCGAGAACTGTTTCGACCGTAGTGAGCCAGAGCAGTTCCCAGGCGCAGGCAGAAGCCCCTGTAATACCGACGACGAGGCACTTCAGCTTAATCGTCACTAACGCACCGGTAGAAATCGCAACGAACGTCACCTATGATGCGTGGACCTTCAATGGTACCGTTCCTGGCCCCACCATCAGGGTCAACCAAGGTGATACGATTGATTTCACGTTGTACAACCCCACCTCTGCAGCTCATTCTATCGACTTCCACGCTGCCCAAGTCGACTGGTCCACGGACTATGCGACAGTCCCACCCGGCGGGTCCAAGACGTTCAACTTCACGGTAAACTACCCGGGAATCTTCATGTACCATTGTGGTACGGCCCCTGTTCTCGAGCACATCGCCAACGGTATGTTCGGCGCGATAATAGTGAACCCCCAGACGCCGCTCCCCGCCGCTACCGGGGGAGAATACGTCCTCGTTGAGAACGAGTGGTACCTGAACTCGCTGCCAGGCACAGACGGTCACTACTCGGGCAACCTCACCAAGATGCTCGCCGCTACGCCAGACTACGTGACGTTCAACGGCACGGCGTTTCAATTCCAGAAGTCACCACTTCTCGTCGAGCCGAACCAGTTAGTGAGGCTCTACATCCTCAATGTCGGGCCAAGTCTTTGGGAGGCATTCCACGTCATCGGAGCACTGATGGACACGGTCTACATCGACGGGAACCCGTCGAATGTCGAGCACGGCCTCCAGACCCTCAATATCCCGCCTTCAGGAGGAGCTATCGTCGACATGTACTTCCCTGATGCAGGCGGGGAAAATCCGTTTGTCAACCATGCCTTCGCCTACGCATCCATTGGGGCGGTCGGGATCTTCAAGGTTGCTGCCGCGGGACAGTCCACGACCACCGGCACAACAGCTTCGACGCAGACCTCTAGCTCGACTCCCACTGGAAGCGTGGGTGTTGCGATCAACTCTGGGTCGGCTCTCAACACGACGTCCACCTACTTCTCCCCGTCGACGATAACCGTGGTCATTGGAGTGAACAGCACTGTCATCTGGACAAACGACGACAGCGCAGAACACACGGTCACAGCCACAAACAACAGCTTCAACTCAGGGTACATACAGCCGGGCCAATCGTTCACCTACACCTTCACCACCCCAGGTACGTACACTTACTACTGTACGATCCACCCGTGGATGAAAGGCACTGTCATAGTCAAGGCAGCTGGGTGATGCCATGCCAGATACCAACCCTCGTCCCGTGGACCAGGCTAGGCGCGATGCCATAATCAAGATCCTCGGCGGCGCAGCGACTCTGGTGGCTTTGGCGGTGGGGGCCTATGCTCTCTCGTCCGGGTCCCCTTCGCCCCAGGATGCAAGTCAATCCTCCCTGTCCACGCGCTCGTCCACGGTTTCAGGGGCCTCTGGGGTGCTCGTTCAATCTGGCAGCGCAAGCGGGACTACAGTCCGAGTAGTCTATTTCGGGATGCCTCTGAATGTGACTGGTTCTAAGAAGGAGACCGTTACTCTGAGCAATCCTGCCTATCTATCAGACCTCAAGGCTCTGTTGGTTACGATGCATCCAACTCTCAAAGATATGCTCCCCACGATGCTGTTCCTGGTCGATGGCGTTTCCGCAAATGGTAACCCGCGACTTCAGAACGATGTTGAGGTTGATATTTTAGCCCAGATTGCAGGCGGCTAGCTGGCGAAATTGGAAGAGAAACACTTTGGACCTCCCAGGGGACTTATTCCCGGCCAGAAGGAGATCTTGTCCCTCTTGGTGGCATATCAAGAGGGATCAGTAGTCAGCCGGACGATCATCAACAAAAGAGAAGGAACCGTAACCATTTTCGCCTTCGACGAGGGTGAGGGCCTTAGCGAGCACACCGCCCCCTACGACGCACTCTTGCACATCCTCGAAGGGAGAGCCGAAATCACGATCTCAGGAAAAACGAGTTCTGTCGAACAGGGCGAGGCGATTATACTCCCCGCGGGAAAACCCCACGTCGTGAGGGCTTTGAGCAGGTTCAAAATGTTGCTCACTATGGTAAGAACATAGTGACGTCCATGTCCAATGCTCCAGGAGCGCCTCGGCGGCTGGCGTTTGCGGACCTGATTTCGGTGCTCATATCAGAGCATGCTGAAATTGAACGTAAGCTTACGGAGCTCAGAAGGTCCTCCGAGACCAAGGATTTCACGCGTTCTGAGGCAATCCTAAAGGACCTAGACAAGCTGTTTCGACAACACATAGCGGACGAAGAAGCACAGGTGCTTCGCTTCTTGATCGATGCCTATGGTGTGAAAGGAGCGGAGTCCGCAATCATGATTTTCCGTCAGCATCGACCCATCTACCGATTGATCCAGGAAGTGGGGAAACTCGCATCACTCCCACCTGGAGAGCTTGCTGTGAACGAAGCGAAACTGAGTGAACTGCTCACGGAACACACAGGAGCTGAGGAGACTCTCATCTTCCCAAAGGCGCTATCCACATTCAACACTAGATCGCGCATGCCGAGCCCCTGAACCAGGTCAGTCCGAAATGGCGGTGCCGGCATCTACCCGCGGGGTCCGAAGTCTGTCAAGGGGCTCCATTTCGGTTGCTCCAATCCTGGCGGGTGTTGCGCAGTCACTACCGCTGCGGCAGCCGCGCGGGTGATTTCTGGACGACTCCAATAATTACGACTATGATTCCCGCTACAATGCAGAGGAATCCCAAAAGAACCAGCACGCCATACCTGACTATGCCAGAGTTGAGGGGGGTTGCGACAATAGTCGTGCTAGGCGGGGATGGAGCAAAGGAGACGTAAAAGTAGTCTCCTGTCAGGCGCGTGTACGTATCGCTTCCCGAGGCCGACGCGTTGATGGGGATAGCATAGGTGCCAATGTTCGTCGAGTTCACCAGGCCGAGATCTTGGGCGTGGATTACCCCACCATTTGCTGAGGGAGAAGTTATGACAAGTGCCGATGTCGTGTTTAGCACTATCTCGGCGGAGACGTACTCGCCGGAATGGGGCTCGGTGAAAGATTTGCTTATCGTCAGCGTGTTGAGCGCTCCGATGACACCCACCGCTAGGAGGGCCAATCCGACGACAAGCACAACCACTCCAATCACCACCCTACGGGTTCTCATGCCGAGAAGTTGGCCAAACTCTGCTTAAATGGGATTCGATTTCTAAGTGTATTGCGCCGCTGTGTGTTGCAAACCCTGAGACCCGCAGCTACGTTCTTAGGGAGCGCGTGATCCCTCCCGGAACTCTACGACACAAATTTTGTTTGAGACCATTTCACGGATTGTCCTCCAGAGGAATCTCGTGAAAATCGTCTCATGCGCCCCGGAATAGTACGCTGACCAGTTCCTCCCCGTTTTCTGCCCCTTAGTGAGAACGTGCTTTTCCCTCCAATCGGTGGTCATAGGAAATCACCCTCCATAGGTGCCAGCATCCTCATCAGCTTCTCCGGCCTCTCAAGGGACACTGCAGGATTACCCTAGGAAGGGGGAGGTCGATAATCGGCAGAGAGGCGGGGGCTCTCCGTTACTCAATCAGTCTCTTTAGCAGAACAGAAGAGCTGAGTATGAAGGCGGTCGTGAAGGCAAGCAGCACGAGAATGTCTACGGGGAGGCCGGAGTAGTCCCCGGTAAGCAGCATGGCCCTCATGGCGTCGACCACGTAGCTGAGCGGGTTGTACACGGAGATGGTCTGCAACCACGTGGGCATGAGAGAGATGGGATAGATCGCATTGCTGGCGAAGAAGAGGGGCATCGTTATCACCTGGCCAATTCCCATCATCCTGTCTCGCGTCTTTAGAAAGGACGCCAGGGTCATGGAGAGGCTCGCGAAGCACATGGCGAAGAGC
This sequence comes from Nitrososphaerales archaeon, assembly GCA_035625455.1. GTDB lineage: Archaea > Thermoproteota > Nitrososphaeria > Nitrososphaerales > Gagatemarchaeaceae > UBA183. The sequence continues at coordinate 6,377 of DASPPO010000036.1, forward strand.
ACTGACACCAGCAGGACCCCGGCGATGTCCAGCGGGTCGAAACGCAGGTTCACGCCTATGATCAGTGCCAGGGCGAAAATCATGATCCCCTGAAATATTCCCCTGACGCCCGCTGCCAGTGCCTTCCCGACGACGACGGAGATTCGGGGAGACGGGGTCGAAAGGAGCTTAGTGAGCAGGCCCACGTCTCGTTCCCAAACAATCGTAATCCCGTAGAATATCGCTATGAAGAGGACAGACTGTGCGAGTACACCTGGCGCAATGTACTGCATGTAGCTGTAGCCACCGGGGGCGAGGCCCCGAATGGTGTTGAAGACCTCCCCGAACACTAAGAGCCACAGCGCCGGCTGGACTGTCCTCATCCAAAGCTCGGTGGAATCGTGGCGCAACTTCCTTGCCTCCATCTCGGCTATGGTGAATGCGCTGGAGACCGACCGCTGAAGAGTGCTCATCGTCCGTGCCTCGTCGCGCTTCTTCGTGCGGAGCGGGCGTCTTTGTAGCTGTCTATCTGCTGCAGCGAACCCTTGGCGTACTTCATGAACACGTCGTCGAGAGTGGGCCTGCTCAGGGAGATGGATTCGACCGTGGCCCCTAGGCCTTCGAGATAATCAGTTATCCGAGGGATGACCTTTTCGCCGTCAAGCGTCAGAATCTTCATAGTTCCCTGGCTTGAGCTCGATATCGAGCCGAGTTCAGGGGGGACTGAATCAGGGAGCTTCCCAGACGCAGTAATCGTCAGCACGTCCCCGCCGACCGAACGTTTGAGCTCCTTCGGGGCCCCTGACGTAGCTATCCTTCCCATGCTCATTATGGCCAGCCTGTCGCAGAGCTCGTCGGCCTCGGCCATGTCGTGGGTTGTAAGCAGGATAGTCGTGCCGAAGTTGCGGTTCAGCTGCTTGATGTGGTCTATGACCTGCAGGCGCGAGTAGGGGTCTAGCCCTATGCTTGGTTCGTCAAGGAAGAGTAGTTTGGGGCGGTTGACCAGGGCCTGCGCGATTTCGAGGCGTCTCATCATTCCTCCAGAGTAGTGTTTTACGAGGTCGTTCGCCCTTTCCGCGAGCCCGAAGAGCTCGAGCGCATCGTGTATCCGTCTGTCACGTTGCTCGCGCTCCACATAGAAGAGCTTTGCGAAGATTAGAAGGTTCTCGTAGCCTGTGAGGTCGCCGTCGACAGAAATTGCTTGGGGGACAAATCCGAGCATCCGTCTGACTGCCTCGGGGGAGCTGAGCGCGTCGACTCCGAAAACCCTGATGGCCCCTGCTGTGGGTCTCGAGATTGTGGTGATCATCTTGATTGTTGTGGTCTTGCCGGCGCCATTGGGGCCCAGGAGTCCGAAAATTTCCCCCTCCTTCACTTCGAAGCTCACATCGTCAACGGCTCTGGTTCCGCCTGCGTAGATCTTCGTCAGACCCGAAACGTGGACGGCGACCGTGCCCTTCTGCTCTTCAGGTTCCCTTGCGGCTTCGAGCTGCTGAGGGAGGGTCAGCTTCTCTCCCCTCCTGTGTCCCCAGCTTGTACCGTTAGGTCTCCTCCAGCAGCAAGAGCCTTCTCGAGAATGTCGTGCAGGGCTCGCTTTTCCCCGGCGCTCAGAGGTTCAAAGAGTGCAGACATGGAGACCAGCTGTTCCCTCCTCCACGAACCAAGTTTCTTGGCGCCCCTCTTCGCCAGCGTAACGGTGACAATTCGTTCGTCCCTTTCCCTTCTCTCCCTCTTTACCAGTCCAGCCCTTTCCAGTCGTTTTGCCGCAATTGAAGCTGACCCGGCAGTGCACCCAATTCCCGAAGCGATATCCTTGATTTTCATCTTTCCGTGTTCCCTGAGCATTCTGAGTATCCAGTACTGCTCTCGCGTTATCGCCCCCCTCTTTACCGGAGAAGCCGACCTCCACCTCTGCCACAGAACCTGCAGCAGGTCGCTGACGCTCTCCGAAGACACAAGGGGCAATGGTCTGAGGGGATTAATTAGACTATCTATTCGTTTGACAATCAAATATTCTTCTCGTCGAGCGTGATAAATGGGGAACTTCCCCTTCAACCTGAGGAGGCTGCGGCTTTACAGAAGTGGAACCAGAAGTACTGCCACTAACCCTGTCAGAAACACGCCGTCGAACGTCCCCGCTCCTCCGATGCTCGCCATGGATGATCCCAGCTTTCCTATGCCCCTTAGGTTCGTGATGTCCGCGCCAATCAGAGTGCCCAGAGTCCCTGATACGTATGCGACCACCGCGGGGGAGCCAGGTACGAGCAGATACGACACAACGGCGGCAACGATTGGGGGGAGAAACGAAGGCGTCACGATCCCCACTCCCCTCACCTTCCTCGCCATGAGGTGCACCATGACCGCAACGACGACCGTGCCCAGAATAGCGGCCGGAAGGAGGCTGGAGTGGCCGACAAGCAGGTAAACCGAGACGAGTATGGGGATAACTGCCCCGCCGACGTTCACGGCGATTACGGTAATCGCCTGTTTGTACACTACGCTCGGGACCCGATAGTACAGCCCAAACACTCTGACCTCCTGAATGGCCACCCGGGGCTCGGAGCTCTTCACTTCCCCCACCGGGACATTGATCATGCTCCCTAGGAGTGTTCCCCATAGGATTAGGAGATATTCGATAGAGTTGAACCCGATCCGTTCGAAGGCGATGTCGCCAAGGCTGAGAAGCAAGACGACGATGATTACACCCGTCACCAATGCAAGAGCCGTGGACAAGAAGCTCCGGTGGTAACGGTGGACGACAATGCGTTGATTCAAGGGGACGTCCACCCGGGGATAAATTGCTAGTCTATTAGCCGTTGGAGGTTTATGGTCTCTAAGGTCACCACCACATGAAAGGCGCCCCTAGGGAGTCTGTGATCCCCATACGGGGTCCCTCCCTTGTTGTTCGTGGCTTGAGTTATTATATACAACCCAAGGTCGGCGTTGCTTAGCTCACATGACCGAGGTAGAGCTCAAGGTCGCGGAAGCACCACGCACGGACGCCGGGAGTCCCATAGCGAGGGTGCACGATGCCGTTATGAAGAGGAACCGTTGGGTAGCGGGAGACATACTTGAGATTACCGGGACCAAGAAGGCATTCGCGAAGGCTTGGCCAACCGTTGACGGAAACGCCGATGAGATAAGGATCAACGGGGACCTGAGGAGAGCCGCAGGCGCCGGCATCGACGACACGGTGACGGTTAGGAAGGTGCTGCTGAAGGAAGCCACATACGTCGAGCTGGCTCCGACCGCTGAGCTTCCCTTCTCTGGTTTCGAGGACTACCTCTTGGACAGGCTGCAGGGTGAACCCTTCACCAAGGGCCAGGTGGTCTCGCTCAACCTGATGGGAAGCCGCATTGACTTCGTGATAACGAAGGCGAGGCCGGAGGACGCTGACGTTCTGGTCCTTGGAGAAGAGACGGAGGTGGAACTGTCCGATAAGGTGGTTCAGCCGCCGAAGGAGAGGGCGGAGAAGGTCTCCTACGAGGACATCGGGGGACTTTCGAAGGAGATACAGAGAATCAGGGAGATAGTCGAGCTTCCGATGAAGAGACCGGAGCTGTTCGAGAGGCTCGGCGTTGAGAGCTCGAAAGGTGTCCTGCTCACTGGCCCTCCAGGGACCGGCAAGACGCTTCTCGCCAGGGCCGTCGCTTCCGAAACGAACGCACACTTCATACCGGTAAACGGACCCGAAGTCATGTCGGGCGTCTACGGCGGCTCGGAGACCAACGTGCGCAAGATATTCGAAGAGGCAGAGCAGAACGCACCCAGCATAATCTTCATCGATGAGTTAGACAGCATTGCCCCCAAGAGAACGGAGGTACAGGGAGAAGTCGAGAAGAGGGTTGTAGCTGAGCTGCTTGCGCGCATGGACGGGCTGAAGAGCAGGGGAAAGGTCATCGTCCTGGCCGCGACAAACATCCCTGACGTCCTGGACCCCGCCCTGAGAAGGCCTGGAAGGTTCGACAAGGAGATAGAGATAGGGATACCTGACGCGAAGGGCAGGCTGGAGATACTCCAGATCCACACGAGAGGGATGCCCCTGGCCAAGGACGTCGACCTGAAGAAGATCGCCGACTCCACGCACGGGTTCGTCGGTGCCGACCTGGAGGCACTGGCCAAGGAAGCGGCCATGAGTTCTCTGAGAAAGGTGCTCCCGACCATAGACATCAACAAGAAGCTGCCGGTGGAGAAGCTCAAGCAGATCAATGTCACAATGGACGACTTCCAATCGGCGATGACAGAGGTCGGACCCTCTGCGATGAGGGAAGTAATGATAGAGAAACCAAACGTTCACTGGACCGACATCGGGGGACTGGAGGAAGTGAAGCGGGAACTCAAAGAGGCAATCGAGTGGCCTCTGAAGTACGGGAAGACCATGGAGAGAGCAGGGCTCGAAGGCACGAAGGGCATACTGCTCTCGGGGCCACCCGGGACGGGAAAGACGCTCGTGGCAAAGGCGGTAGCCACTGAAAGCGAAGCAAATTTCATCTCGGTCAAAGGTCCCGAGCTGTTTTCCAAGTGGGTCGGCGAAACCGAGAAGGGGATAAGAGAGGTGTTCAGGAAGGCGAGGCAGGCTGCCCCTACAGTGCTCTTCTTCGACGAGATAGACAGCCTGGCACCGGTCCGCGGGTCGGACGTTGGGACCCACGTCACAGAGCAGGCTGTCAGCCAGCTCCTCACAGAACTAGATGGGCTGGAGGAGCTCAGGAACGTCATTATCCTGGGTGCGACCAACAGGGCCGAGCTCATCGATCCGGCGCTGCTGCGCCCAGGGAGGTTCGATTCCATCATAACGGTACCCATGCCCGATCTCGAGGCAAGGAGACAGATAGCGGCGATTCATCTGAAGGGGAAGCCAACCAGTGTCGACCCGAGCTTCATCGCTGAAAAGACCGAAGGGTTCTCAGGCGCCGACGTGGCGGGGCTCATCGAAAGGGCGGCCAGGAAGGCTACACGACGATATCTTGAAGGCCACCCGAACGAGGACAAGCCCGAGGAACTGAACATCACCAGAGAGGACTTCGAGGTCGAGCTCGAGAACGCCAAGAACCGGCCCAGCGCGCCGAAGTCAATCAAAGAATCCACGTACCTCGGATGAGGAACACCAGCACAAGAAACCAATTCGCACGTTTCCCTTGGGTGAATCCCAATACGTCCGAGCCATAGCCCCATTGGCGCCGTGCTTCCGGAAAACGCTTTATGCCCCTGTCAGCACCAACGGAACTCCCACAATTGGCGAGCCTACCGGACGACCATGCCCAGTCTGAGCGTGCGCGCTATCTTTTCGCATGTGCGATAGCGGGTGTGATTCTATACGTCATCCTGGACGCGGTCGTCCAGTCTCTCCCGCCGCACTACAGTCCGATTAGTCAAGCCGAGAGCGACCTCGCGGTAGGACCATACGGGTACGTAATGACGCTGAACTTCATCAACAGGGGCGTCCTGTCTCTCTGCTTTCTCTTCGGAGTCGTCCTGACCGTCTACAGCACGGAAACGGCGAACGCAAGGCTCAGGAGGGGCGCGTACGCGTTTGCCGTCTGGTCCGTGGGCGCCCTGTTGCTTGCAGCGTTTCCCACCGACGTACCTGCTACACCTGTTTCGTGGCACGGTGCGATTCATCTGTTGGTGGCCATCTTGGCCTTCCTCGGGGGCGCGTTTGGGGCTCTCTACATCTCCCTGGGGATGGTCGGGAGCGGTCCCGTCGCAAGGGCAAGGAGTTTTGCCCTCCCGCTTGCGGTCTTGTCGGTATTCCTCTGCTTAGTGGAGCTTCTTGGCCCCTTTGCGGCCCCGGGCTTCTTCTCCCATTACGGGGGTCTGGTGGAGCGTGTGTTCCTAAGTTCTGTGCTGCTCTGGGTAACCGCGGTCTCCGTAAAGATGTTAGCAAATCCTCCTCTACCAAAGGGGCCGACTGAGCAGTCTCAGGCATCCACGCCCTAGGTCAAATTCTCCGCTGGCAACGAAACATTCAAGGTGTCATTCCACTCGTTACTCCAAGAGGTCCGTTGCGCAGGAAGTCTCCTGACGCCGCGGGAGGGTTCGTGTCTGTGGCAGCCGTCTTCCTGCTCGGCCTGATCGGATCTGGCCGGGAATTGTGATTCGGGCGGTTGGCTGTCTCCCTCT
>DASPPO010000037.1:0-15046 GCA_035625455.1 Nitrososphaerales archaeon
CGATCAGGGTCTCCTCTGTTGAACTCATCTCTTCTTTGCGCCCCGTGCCCACTTCAGCTTCCTCGGGTCACGTCCCAGCTTCAGCTCGTTGGTCTTGCACTTTGAGGAACAGTACGAACGCGTAGATCCGTCGTTCCTTACAAAGAGAATGCCGGAGCCAAGTCTGACTTCCTTGCCGCAGAAAGCGCATCTCTTTGGAACGTACATCTCAGGCTACCGCACCCCTTTCTTTCGGTGCCTTTGGAACTCGGAATATAAAGGGCTCGGAGTTGCTGCGAGTAGGAACGGTCTAGCTCTTCACGAAGAGGTAGATACTCCGCCTACTTGAGGCGTCGTGCCTCGCGCTCAGTCTCTCTAAGGACAAGGACGTCCCCCATTCTGATGGGGCCCTTGACGTTCCTCGTCAGTATGCGCCCCTTTTCCTTGCCATCGAGTATCTTGACCCTCACCTGGGTTATTTCTCCCGCGACTCCCGTTCGGGCCACGATCTGAACTACTTCGGCTGGGGTCAGGGTTTCGGCTTCTTTCTTGCTGCTCATTGCGCCTTCTTCAGCCTCGACAGCTCTTGGGTCACCTGTTCCAAGATCTGGTTGCCTTCTCCAGCGTCGAGGACTGCTGCGGACGCGGTCGAAACGTCGATGCCGATGGCAGGGCCTATCTGGTCCTTCGACGGGACGAACACGTAGGGGATCTTACGCTCGTCGCAGAGAAGGGGCAGGTGCGCGACAACTTCCGGCGGGGTTACGTCTTCGGCAATGACAACGAGCTTTGCCTGTCCTCTCTCAATGGCCTTCGTGGACTCGTTCGTTCCCTTTCTGACCTTACCGGTCCGAGAGGCCTGCCTCAGCACTTCGTAGGCAGCCTCTGAAACTTCCTTGGGGGTCTCGAATTTGATGTAGTAGGGCTTCTTGTCCGGGGTCATCCTGCAAATCTCCCAAGCCAGCCCGTTTTGGCCAGAATATAAGCTGTTATGGCTTCAGGAGGGAATTCGCGTCATCCGCTTAGGATGAACTCACCAGGAGAGTCCAGCCTGGCGAACCCGAAGCGCGGAAACTGGACGATGTCCCCGACCTTCAGCGAAGAGACGGACTCCTCTGCAAACCCGGAGACTTTCTTCAGACTGCCCTTGTTGTAGACATCCCCTTCCAGGAACAAGACGTCCGGTACCAAGACTCTGATCTCCACGTGTGCAGGAGTAACCCACTGGAACTTCCTCTGGCCTCCGGCCACCCCGTCTCCCACGTACTTCCCGGATGCATTGGGCCCATTGGAAACCACTTGGACGTTATAGAGATCCATCAGCCGAAAGACGGCTCCTCTCTTCAAGGACCTGAGGTCGCCCGCCGAGACGAAGAACTCCCCCGCCGTTTCTACTGTCCTGGAGCCCAAGTCATTCTGAGGGTGGAAGGCGATTGTGGCCACGCGCTTCGGTGCCTCCTCGACCACCAGGGGAACTGGGTCAGGGACGAAGAAAATCCGCTTTGATGTAGGATCGAGGAGCTTCCTGTTGAGGGAGAGGAGCATGCTCCAGTCGTACTCGTGCTCAGTCCTTGTGTACCCCACCTGCAGGGTGAACTCCCGGATGGCCTGGGGGATTATTCCCCGGCGCTTCAGCCCCTCGACCGTGGGCATCCGGGGGTCGTCCCACCCGCTCACCAGTTTCTGCTCGACCAGTGGCCTGAGGAGGCGCTTGGATACCGGAGCCCCCTTGAAGTTGAACCGGGAGAACTGAATCACTTCTAGGGGCCGGAACTTCAATGCGTCGCGGATTAGCTGCTGGAGCTCGTTCCTGAACTCCGAACTCCTGAGCACGTGAGTGATGCCGCAAATTTCGTCCTCGACGGCGTTGGCCAGGTCGTATGTGGGCCAGAGGGTGTACTTCGACCCGGTCAGCGGGTGAGGGGACTCGATTATCCTGAACAGGTTGGTGTCGCGGAGAGAGTAGTTGGGGCTCTGCATGTTCCCCTTGAACCTGATGACGTAGGTCCCCTCTCTGTGCTTCTTCGCGAGGAGCTCGCCCCAGACATTCAGGTTTGTCTCGACCGAGTTGCCTCTGTGCTCGCAGGGTACCCCATCGAACCTGAGACGCTTGACCTTGGCCTCATCGCAGGAACAGGCGTAGGCGTCTCCATGCTCCAGGAGCCTCCTGCCGTGCTCGTAGATGACCTCCATGTCGTCAGAAATGTTCTTCTCGTGGTCCCACTTTATACCGAGCCACTCGGTCCCTTTGCGGAAGCTATCGTAGTACCTGAGCTGTACCTTCCTCGGGTTGGTGTCCTCAAAGCGCAGCCAGAGCTCGCCGTCGTACATCTCCTTGTAGAGGTAGTTGATGGTCCATGCCATGGCGTGCCCGACGGTCATGAACCCGGAGGGCTCCGGGGGGAGGCGGAAGGCGGCCTTCCCCTTCACCGCGTTGGGGAGCGGTGGGAGGCCCACGCGCCCTTCCTTCTCCACAGGCTCTTCGAGGCCGGGGAACTTTTTCCCGAGCGCATCTTCCTGTTCTTGCAGAGTCATGGAGTTGACCCGCCCAACGGCCAAGACCGATTCCTTGGAAACAAGGTCCGCCTTCGACCTGAGCCCAGGAACCTCCGCGAGCACCCTCCCGATGACCGCACCCACCTCGGCCTTGCCGTTGTGCCTCGTTGCGTTGAGCAGAGCGGCCTTCTCTACGATGGCGCCTACTTCGTCCCCTGTTTCGTCTACCATTCTCTCTCGACGGCGAACCTTGCGAATGACCTAAGCATTTCTGAAGCGTCCCTGTCTCCCTTCCACCTTATGCCGTCCAGGGTCGTCAGCGCCTCCTTCATGAGTTCGGTCGACCTTTTCCTGGCGAATCCGATTGCGTCGTACTTTTCGATCAACGACAGGACGTAGGAGACATCGCCGGCTGTCTTTGCCTCTCTCTTCTTGTTCATGATCGAAATGACCCTGTCTCTTTCGCTCTGGTTCGCCACGGCGAGCAGGTGAAGCAGGATGAGGGTCCTTTTTCCCTCGAGGATGTCGTCAGACTTCACCTTGCCGTATTTCTTCTCGTCCCCCATCAGATTGAGCGAGTCATCCTGTATCTGGAATGCGATTCCAAGGCTGACTCCGAACTCTCTGAGCAGGCCCAATGCGGGGCCCCCTTCCCCGGCGACCAGGGCCCCAAGCCTACAGGGGCTGGCGACCGTGTACCAGGACGTCTTGCGCGTACACATCTCGTAATAGTCTTTCTCGCTCAGGTCCCACCTCCCCTCGACTACCCAACCCAGCTCCATGTGCTGCCCTTCCGTCGTCTCGTTCACCATGTGAGAGAACTCTTCCATGACCGCGAAGGTCCTTTCGGGTCCTAGCCTCGGCTTGTTCATCAGAATTGCCTCCCACGTTCTCGCGTGCAGGGCGTCCCCCGCGTTGAGGGCCAGTGCCTCGTTGTACTTCCTGTGGAGAGCTGGTTCCCCGCGCCTGAGCTCCGAGCCGTCCTCTATGTCGTCGTGGATGAGTATCCAATTCTGGAAGAGCTCGATGCACGACGCTGTTAGTAGCGCGTCGTCCTCCGTCCCGCCTGCTGCCCTGCAGGTCGTCACACACAGGAATGGTCTCATCCCCTTCGCCTGTCTCATGGGATAGTCCCTCATCATGGTGTAAAGGAGGTTGACTTCTCTTATGCTGCTGGACTTGGGTAGGAGCCGGTCGAGGATGAAGTCGTCGACTCGCGTCTTAACCCTCTTCATTTCGACCTGAAGGTCGGTCAATCGCCAGACCAGCACCCCTTGCCTTCTAGGACCTTACCACTGTCCCGTAGAAGTCCATCCCGCGGAGGGCCTTCGAGAACTCGTTCCTACGGTAGCCTGAGACGAAACAGACCCTCGTCCCTCCGGCAGCGATCTTCGCCGCGGCATCGAGTTTCAGTTTCATGCCCCCGGTCGTGTCGTCGCCACCGGGGACGGTCATACGCCTAATCTTGGAAGGGGAGAGCTCTGGGACGATGACCCTGGTGTTCTCCTCGTAGACGCCGTCAACGTCAAGGGCAAAGACCGCCCTCTCTGGCACGAGGATCTTGGAGAGTTCTAGCATTATGACATCGCCGGAAATCACCCTGAAACCTGCCGGCGTAAGGCTAACGTCCCCGAAAGTGACCGGGGTCAGCCCTTCTTTTAGGAGGCCCCTCAGCCAATTCGCGACTGGAATCTTGCCCGCCCTGCTCACCGCATCGAACGGTGAGAAGGGGTAGGGGTTGAGCTTGTACTCTAACATCGTCTTGCAGATCATCCTGTTGAGCTCGTACATGGCGCTTCTGGTCTGTGCCACTCCCCAGGCGGGAGCCTCAGACGCATCGGAGGAGATGCCATGCTGCTTGGCCACGACGTGTCCGAACGAGCCTCCGCCGTGGACGACCACCACCTTCTGGTCAGAAGAGGCGATTTCTTCCGAAAGGGCGGAGACGACGTCCGGACGATAGGAGAAGGGCTTCGACTTGTCTGTGATCACGGAGCCACCAAGCTTCGTTATTACCGATCTAGCCAGCTTTTCACTCCCTCGACGGGTATTTTCGCGCTGAACGTCTCGAACCCTCGCGCCGACAGCCCTGAAACAATGCTTTTTTCCTTTCCTTCAGGTGCCACCGCAAGAACACTCCCTCCCCCTCCCGCGCCTGTGAGCTTTGCCCCGTAGCTCCCCATAGAGAGGAGCAGATCCACCATCTCGTCGAGGGTGTCGTTTGACACCCCAAGGGTCATCAGGGCTGCGTGATTTATCGTCAGGAGGGTTCCGAGGCCCTTCGTGTCGTCCTTCCGGAGCATGTCGGAAGCGCGTAGGCTCAGTTCGCTCACCCCTGAAGAGAGGCCCTCGAACATCCCGGGGTACTTTTCCTTCATCTTCGAAACGTGTCCGATTTGACCCTTGGTGCTCCTCTTCAGGCCAGAATAAGAGAGAATGAGCGAGCGGGTGCCACCAAACGAAACTTTCCTCGGAGCCGCTCCGGTCCGGAAAAGTATCACGCCGCCGTGCGCGGAGATTGCCGGGTCGATGCCCGACGGGTTGCCGTGGATGGACCGTTCGCCCACCATGGCGCAATCGACGAGTTCTGGCACGCTCAATCCGAGGGAATTCAGTCTTGAGAACGCCGATGCCACGGCGACCATGGTCGCCGCCGAAGATCCGAGCCCCGCTCCGCCCGGAACGTTTGACGAGATTGTCACTCTCACGGTGGACTTTTCCGAGAACTCCCTCGCCATCCCCTCCACCACCCGGGCGACTGGGAGCAGCTCCGTTGCCCCTGCCTTCTCGAAATGGTCCGACACGACCTCGAACCTCGAGAAAGACTCGACCTCGACGCGCACCCTCCGCGGTAGCGCGGCTGCGAGCGCCCATGCACCGTGCACTACGAAGTGCTCCCCCGTTATGATTGCCTTTGCTGGTGCCTCAGCGATGGCTCTCATGGCTCAGACGAATCGGAGGGCGCCGTAACCCACGACTTGAAGATTGTCACCTGTGGTGTCACCACTGGTAGCGTACTTCAAGAGCTCCGGCTTCGAGAGGCCCAGTGACCGCGAGGTCTCCATCACAGTGGCGATGGCGCCGAACCCGCAGGAGGTAACGTTCAGCCTATCGAGGGTGGAGTAGAAGCCTTCAAGGTCGTTTTTCAGGACGTTCTCCAGAAGGGCCATGTCCTTTCGCCTTGCGACCTCGGCAGGCTCGTAATGGGTCAGGTCTGAGGACGCAATCAAGACTGCTTTCCGACCCCTGAGGAGCTTCGCCAGGGCTGCAGACAGGGCCCTGGCGGTGTCGATGTCCTGGAAAATCAGTGAAATGGGGAGGAACGGGACGGAATCCCCGTAGATCCTCTGAAGGAACGGGAGCTGGACCTCGAGGGAGTGTTCGAGCCTGTGTGCCTGGGGGTCGAATGCCACGGTCCCTTCAAGGCTGACCAGCTCCTTTGCGGCCTCGGAATCCACCCTCATCAGTCCAAGGGGGGTTTGCCACATTCCCTCCTTGAATGTGGACACGCCACTTCCAATCCCGTAGTGGTTCGGAGCAACCACGACTATGAGGTCGGGGCCGGAGAGAGAAGAGACGTGCAAGTAGGAGTGTGCCGCCACGGGACCCGAGTAGACGTACCCCGCGTGGGGGCAGACAACAGCCACGAGGTTCCCCCGCGTGTTTGGTGCAGGAGGGGACACGCCGGGGCCGAGGGTGTGAAGGTAGCACTGGTCGACTAAGGACGCGAGCTCCTTTGGGTCAGCCGGGTAGAACTGGCCTGCCACCGCTGGCTTTCTTACGAGCACACCGTTGGGCTACTCTCGTCGCTCAGATATACGCTCGTCGAGGCCTTCCGGCTTGGGTTCTTCTTCGAGCTTCGTTTCGAAGTCCTCTATGCTGTATTTCATCGGTTGATCTTCAGCTAGCAGCCCGGCGTGGACGAGGGTCGCCCTTGCAAGCAGCCAGAAGATGGCGGCCATCGCCTTCCGCCCCCTGTTGTTCCCAGGGATCACGAAATCGATATCGTCTGTGACGTTGTCGGTGTCGCAGACCGCAATGACGGGGACCCCGAGCTTCCCGGCCTCGATGATGGCCTGCACGTCTGACATGGGATCGGCGACAACGACGAGTTCGGCGTCAAGGTGCCCGGGGTAAAGGGGGTTGGTGAACGTCCCGGGCATGAACCTACCGATGCGCGGCATAGCTCCCGTGAGTTCACAGAACTTCTCCACGGCCATGGCACCGTGCTCCCGGCTGGTGTAGACTACCGTGTTCTTTGCGCCGGTCGCGGCGATGAACTTGCCCGCGATGTCAATCCTCTGCAGGGTCTTCGAGTAGTCAATCATGTGGAGTCCGTCGGGGCGCGGCCTTGCCGTGAACGGCTCCATGGTCTTTGTGCGCACGGGCGTGCCTATGCGTATGCCCGTGGCGAGCAGCGCCTTCTCGGATAGGCCGTGGACGACCATGGTGTCCGCCGAGCCGGCTTCGTCGTCGTCGAACTCTGACATGGTCATTCAGCCTTACTGCTAAAGCTCGGACTTGCGACCATAGAACGGAAGCACTTGGTCGATGACGTCCACAGACGAGATTAGCATGCGCCTGCAACAGTATCTCTTCAGACCGAGGTCGTCGAGCACCTTCCCCGGTTCCTCCCCAGCCTTTACCCTAGCCTGAAAGGGGGCGAACTTGTCCCCGATGAGGTTTCCGCATGTGAAACAACGTACTGGTATCATCATGTCGATCTACCTGTACGACTTCTGGCGCTTCCTACGCGCACCGGGTCCTCCAAATTTCTTGGGCTCAGCTTGCCTCGGGTCGCCCGAGAGCAGGTATTTATTGTATGCATTAAGTTTGTCCCTGATTTCGCTCCCCCGCACCTGGTCGACGTACGCCCTCGCGATGGCCATGGCCGCAGCGTCCGCCTGCCCCATGAAGCCTCCCCCTGCGACGCTTACGTCGAGGTCGTACTTCTCTCTGAGCTCACCCACGATGTGGACAGGCCCTAGCAGGTGCAGCCTGGCAGGCTCCGGCTCCCAGAGTTCCACAGGAGTTCCGTTGACTCTTATGCGCCCCGCTCCGGGGAATATGGCGGCGGTGGCCCTTGCCGTCTTCCTTGCTCCCGAGTAGAGCTTTGGTGGTTTCTTGACAATCGTCTTACCTGTGGCAGTGGTTGGCATTACTCGTTCCACCCCAAGCTTCTTGAGAGATCGCCCATGGTGACGTAAACAGGAATCGGCCTCGTGGCGGTAGTCTCCTCGAACTTGGTCATCTTCGACTCTTCCATCCCGGAAGGCATGCCGATGTAGACCCTGAGCCTCTTCATGGCAGTGGCTCCCTTCGGCTTCTTCCTCGGGACCATACCCCTGACCATCCTTCTGAGAATGTTATCGGGCCGGCGCGGATGGATTGGGCCGTAAATGGGGTTGACCTTGCTACCGAGCTCCAGCCTTTCCTTCCACTGGTTAACCACGGAGGTCCTGCTACCAGAGATGAGAGCCTTCTCAGCATTCACCACCACCACCTTCTTCCCGGAAAGGACGAGCTTAGCTATCTTGGACGAAAGCCTGCCCGCTATCTGATTCGTGGCGTCTATGTAGACCGTTTCATCACTTGACAAGCCTGACGCCGCTCCCCTTTGGATACTTCTTCAGAAACTCCCCAATCGTGAGTGCAGATCCTCCGGATGCTTCAATCTTCGACTTCGCGCCTTCTGAGAACGCGAAGGCTCCAACCACCAACTTCCTTTCGATCACTCCGGTCCCCAGGACCTTGCCAGGGACGAAGACCGCCTCCCCCTCCCCCGCTATCCTAGAGATTCGTCCCAGATTCACTTCTACCCTGATCGAGGCGGGATTTGAGAGCAAGCTTGACGCTTCCGTCCAGATGGAGGCCTTCTGCTTCTTGCCCGCTCTTTCCAGCATGACCGACGCGTGCCTCAGGACTGGGTTGGTCGCCGTCACTGGGGACCACTCACCGCTACCTCGATGTCCTTGAGTTTCTTTTCGAGGAGCTCGATGGCCCTGATCACAATCTCCCTCGCCGGGAGACCCCCAGCCGATTCTACCGTCAGATTGAATGCGCCTTCTTTCTTCCCGTCGGTGAGGACGGCGACACTGCACGGCTGCCACTTCGCGTGCTCCTTGCCTCGGCCGAGACGGGCGTAGGCTTCCAGCTTGACCGACTGGCCCATGGCAAGCTTGACCAGGGGAATGGTCTCGCTGACCGGCCTGACGTCTCTGTCTTCGGAGACCAAGTCTCCTGACATGACGGTCGAGACCTTGTCCTTTCCTTTTGCATCCAAGACGAATAGTACTCGGCACTTATGACAGCCGAGGGGGTTACCACAGTCGCACTCTTCCGGGAGGTTGTACCTCGCCAGATCGGTCTTAATCGGGATCATCCCGAGCCTGTGGGCAAGAATTTCGTCGTAGAGGACAGAGGAGTTCTCCAGTATCACGACGTCGTCTATGGCCATGGCAGGCACTTCGGCGATGCAGAACCTGCGCACGGCGTTGGCATAGGACCTGTCTATACCTTCGAGCTGCAGCGTAACCGAATTCCCAGTGTCCTCCAGAACCTTTACTTCAACCAATGACTAAACCACCTAACTCGATGCTCCCATGAGACGACGCGTTTCGGGGTGCGGGATTGGTTCCTGTTAAAAGAGTTTCTGAACTCTTTCGGGGTTTCCAACTTCAGGGTGAACGAGAGTCGGTTTTTCCCGATGAAATGTTTCAAGACTTATAACCAAAGGGAGAAGGGCAGGCTCGAAACATGGCGGAAGCCTCAGAATTCAGGCACCTGGTCAGGATCTCTGGCAGAGATCTGGACGGTGGTAAGAAGCTCATAGTGGCCCTCTCAGACTTGAAGGGAGTGGGGTACAACTTCGCCAACGTCATAACCACAAGGCTCAGCCTCGACCCCCGGGTGAGGTTGGGGACGCTTTCTGAGGACCAGGTTAAGCAGATCGAGGAAGCGATAGCCAGTACGTCGAAGTCGGCACTTCCTAGATGGTATTACAACAGGAGGAATGATCCCGAGACGGGCGAGGCGAAACAGCTCATAGGGTCTGACCTGGACTTTGTGCAGAAGAACGACATCGAGGACGAGAAGAACGTTCAGAGTTGGAAGGGCGTGAGACACGGCTTGGGACTAAAGGTTAGGGGCCAACGTACCAGGACCACGGGCAGGAAGGGAAGGACTGTGGGAGTCAGGAAGGCGACCCTGGTTGCGGCAGCCAAGGAAGCCGCAGCTAAGAAGGAAGAGAAGTAAGACTTGGGAGATCCGAAGAAAGCAAGGAAACAGTACAGCAGGCCCCGAAGCCCCTGGCGTGCTGACCAGCTGGCACAGGAGCTCTACCTTCTCGGTACATATGGTCTGAGGAACAAGAGGGAGCTCTGGAAAGCCGAGACTCAGCTGAGCTCGGTGAGGAAGCAGGCAAGAACACTGCTGGCCGCCACGCGGGTCGTTAGAGAAAGAGAGGAGAAGAAGCTGCTGGACAGTCTGAGGAAGAAGGGCCTAATCAGAGAGGAGTCGACACTCGACGACATCCTTAGTCTGACCGTGGAGGACATGCTGGCAAGAAGGCTCCAGTCGATGGTCTTCAAGAAGGGGATGGCCCTTTCTGCGTTGCATGCGAGACAGCTCATTGTTCACGGCCATGTTGCCGTCGGCAACAGGATAATCACTGTCCCGGGCTATGAGGTCGGGGGGGCTGATGAGGGCATGATCGCGCTATCTGGGGGTGTACCCCCGAAGGGACCCGCGAGTGCAACGACGGAGGGAGTGAACCGAGAGCCGGAGGCAGAGTCCGAGCACCCGGCAGAGGTCAAGTGAGACAGATGTCTGAAGAGGAAGTTCTAGCGGACAAGTGGGGGGTTTGCCACATCTATTCGAGCTACAATAACACCATCGTCCACATCACGGACCTCACGGGGGCCGAGACCATCGCCTTCTCGTCTGGCGGGAGACACGTCAAGGCAGACAGGTTCGAGTCCTCCCCCTATGCTGCCATGAGGAGCGCTTCAGCGGCGTCTGACGTGGCGAAGTCCAAGGGGATTACCGCGGTTCACATCAAAGTAAGGGCGGTGGGAGGAACGGGCCCGAGGACCCCCGGTCCCGGCGCCCAGGCAGCAATACGCGCCATAGCCAGGGCCGGTTTCAAGATAGGCCGCATCGAGGACGCCACCCCCATTCCCCATGATACGACCAGGAAGAAGGGGGGCCGCAGGGGAAGAAGGGCCTAGGCACTACTGCTGCTTCAGCACTTCTACAGAATCTACCTTCCCGTCCCCGTCCCTGTCTTCGCCCCGCAGGAGAGCCGCAAAGTCACCTGACCTGTACTTCGAGAAGACAGTCTCCGCGAAGTTGCAGATTCCGATTATGGCCGCCTTCGTTCCGGCGCCGGTCAGCCCGGCAGCCAAGACACAGGTCTTGGTTGGATCCCAAGGATTCTTCACCTTCTCTACGATGCAATCGAGTTCCGACCCGTAGGTCTTCCCGTCTTCGTCTACTATGGCGCTCCAGAAGCCTGCCTGGCTGAATCGGACAGGGAGGTGCGGGTTAAGCTCCTCAGCGACCACGTTGGTGCGGGGGCCCCCGACGACAATCAGGTTTGACGCCTGGAGCTTCTCTGCCCTGAGGTCAACGTCAAGCTTCACGGGGAACCTGGAAGGGAGAGTAACAAATTGGCCCAGGGCGAAACCGAGTTGGACAGCGTAGTGGCCGTCCCTGGCTTGGGTCCCAGCTTCGCCGTGTTGCAGGGGCGATCCGACCACCACCCAGCCTTCGAGCTCTCCCGTGCTGATGAACTCCTCGAAGAAGCGTCCGAGCGCCTTCGACCTGCTCGAAGACTTCAGTGTAGGCATCTGCTCCCCTTTGACGGGGAACTCCACAGCGTATCCGTCGGAGGCCAACGCGTAGAGTTTCGCCTCGCCGCCCCGGATCTGTTCGTTCCTGATCCGGGTTATCAGGCCAGCCCTTTCGAGCCGGCCTATGTGATAATAGACAGTCTGGTGGTGTGCGCCTAGTAAACGGGCCATCTCGGCAGGGTATTTCGGCCCGGACGACAACAGATCGAGTATCCTCTGGCCTACCTTGCCAGACGCGGGCCTGAAGCCGTCCGGCCTGTCAGAGACCAGGACACGCTTGACCAACCCGGCTTCCGAGTTTGGGTCGAACAGAATCTTCTCTTTCGCCATCGGTCAGAGGTGCACCTGACCCTACATAAACGGTTTTGCATGGTGGTCTGACCGACAGGCGCCTCAAAGCCGTTCCATGCAAAGCAGTCTTTGCGCGGTAGAGCGAAATGTTTTGCGGGGTTTAAAGAGCCGCCGGAAGGCCGCGGAACGGATGTGCGGAATCGTCGGGTGCGTGGCCGAGGAGCCTGTGGCGCACATTCTCCTCGAAGGGCTGAGGAGGGTCGAGTACAGAGGCTACGATTCCGCGGGGATGGCGACGATCTGGGAAGGCTCGCTATCGGTGAGGAAGGGCGCCGGGCGCGTGAGCGAAATCGAGCAGAGTAGGAACCTTTCCGGGCTTAGGGGGACCATTGGGATGGCTCACACGAGGTGGGCGACGCACGGAGGGGTCACGGACCAGAACGCACACCCCCACGCTTCGTGCAAGGAACTGGTTGCGGTCATACACAATGGTATAATCGAGAACTATCTGCCCCTGAAGAAGGCGCTCGCGGCGAAGGGGCACAGGTTCAGGAGCGACACGGATACGGAAGTGATCGCGCACATGATTGAGGACGAGTACAAACGTGTCCGCGACCCTACGAGGGCGACCATTGCGGTCACCAGGAAGCTGAAAGGGCAGTACGCCATTGCAGTCATGTTTCAGGACAGGCCGGACGTCATGGTCGGCGCGCGCAAAGATGCTCCCCTGATCGTAGGCGTCGGGGAGGGGAAGATGTTCCTTGCTAGCGACGTCCTTGCTTTCATCGGGCACACGGACAGGACCATCTTCTTGGACAATTATGAGGCCGTGGAGCTTACAAAGGACAGGGCCAGGATCTTCGGGCCAAACGGGCGGGAAGTCAGGCGCAAGCCGACCCAGGTTGCCTGGGAGCTTTCGGACGTCTCTAAGAGCGATTTTGAGCACTACACCCTAAAGGAAATCAACGAACAACCGAAGACGGTCCTAAGCGCTTCAGTCCAAGAGCCAGGCGAAGTCGAGGAGTTCGCCAAGGCCGTACGCAGAGCGAAGTCTCTCTACATCACTGCCTCCGGAACTTCGTATCACGCGGGCCTGCTGATGAAGTTCAGGCTCAACAAGGAGGCTGGGATCAGGGTCGATGCGGTCGTCGCCGGAGAACTAAAGGAGCATTCAGGGTTCATCGGGAAGGGATCCGTTGTCATCGCCTTCTCTCAGAGCGGAGAGACCGCGGACGTGATTGACGCAGTGAAGGAAGCGAAAAGGCGCGGCGCGAAGGTCTACTCCATCGTCAACCCAGCAGGATCGACGCTCGCCAGGGAGAGCGACGGCGTGCTGCTCCTCAACTGTGGGCCTGAGGTGGGCGTGGCTGCTACCAAGAGCTTCACCGCCCAGATAGTCGTGGCGAACATGGTGGTGGACAGAGTGCTCGGGAAGAGAAAACTCAACGGGTTCAAGGAGCTTTCGGGGGCGGTGGCAGAGACGCTGAAGTGTGACGAGCAGGTCCGGGATCTGGTCTCTGAGTACCGGGACAGGCCCGACTTCTACTTTGTGGCCAGGGGGTACGCGAGTCCTGTTGCGATGGAAGGGGCCCTGAAACTGAAGGAGCTCTCCTACATCCATGCCGAGGGGATGCCCGCCAGCGAGCTCAAACACGGGACCCTTGCCCTGATCGAGAAAGGGACGCCCGTCGTTTTGCTCAACCCGAGCGGAGGTTCCCATGCCGATTCCCTATCAAATGCAGAGGAGCTGAGGGCAAGGGGAGCGGATGTGATTGGTATATCGGACGAAAGGGACGAGGTGTACGAGCATTACATCCGAGTACCGAAGGTACAGCCCAAGTTCGTTCCTATAGTCGAGGCAATTCCGCTACAACTCCTGGCTTATCACATGAGCGTCGCGAGGCGGAACAACCCCGACTACCCGAGGAATCTTGCCAAGTCGGTCACTGTCAAGTAAGGTCGCTCATAAGACAATTAAGTGAATCCAGTCGATACCATAGCGTGGTGTCAAGGAAGGAAGTTCTGTCAAAACCAGTTTCCACTATAGAGGTGGGAAAGAAGAGCATCTCCACCCTGCTGGACGAGATGTCTCAGACCGGCTTTCAGGGCAAGAAGCTCGGTGAGGTCGCTAGGATATGGGCGGACATGGCGAGGGCGAAAGGTCTGACCGTCTTCCTTGGCCTGACAGGGTCGCTCAGCACGACAGGCCAGTGGAAGATCGTCCGCTGGCTGGTCGAGAAGAGGTACGTCGATGTCATCGTCAGCACGGGTGCCAACATATCGGAAGACATACTCGAGGCGCTGGGATACCACTACTACCAGGGGACGTGGCTGGCCGATGACGAAGAACTGTTGAAGCTGAAGATCGACAGGTTCTACGACGTCTATGCGGACGAATTACAGTACAGGAAACTGGAAAGGACGATCTACAACTTTGCAGACACCCTCGACCCCAAGAAGGTCTACTCCACCAGGGAGTTCCTCTACGGGTTTGGCGAGTTCCTGTCGAATAAGGGGATAGACAGCATCGTGGCTGCGGCCCAGAGGGCCAAGGTCCCCATCTACTCGCCTGGGCTGATAGACAGCGGATACGGCGTTGCCCTCAGTCTCCTGAGGCGCGAGAAGGGGAAGATGATCAGGCTGGACCAGACCAAGGACATGGAAGAGCTTGCCCAGATAGCCGAGAGGACGAAGAAGACAGGGGTGGTTTACCTCGGTGGGGGGGTACCCAAGGACACCATCCAGCTGTCGACCATAATCAAGTCTCTGTCCAAGGGGGGCGAGGAAGAGACGCCACACGAGTTCGCCATCCAGATCACCGCAGACAGCCCGCAGTGGGGAGGGCTGTCAGGATGCACCCTAGAGGAGGCAATCAGCTGGGGAAAGATTTCATCAAACGCCAAGAAGGCGGTGCTTTACGCGGACATCACGCTCGCCCTGCCGCTGGTCGCCCACGCCCTGAACGAAAAGGTGAGCCGAAGGGCGGACCCGCCGGATCTTTCCTGGGTGTTCAAGAACTAGCGTAGGAAATCTCTGTTCAGGTCCTGCGGCTTCCAGGTCTCGTCGTATTCCGTCCAGAGCAGTGGCGCCTTCCCCAACGCGAGGCGTTCGAGCCCCCAAGCTCCGGTATGACCTCTGAATCAGTGACAGTGCGCATCGTCGTGGCTGTAACCAGATGGCGGGTGCTGCCCCCTAGGAAACGCCAACGGACGACCGTCAGGGCATGAGGGTTCCACTTTCTGTGCACCTCGCGGGATGAGGGGGGTGCGCTAGAGTTTTCGAAGGCA
Organism: Nitrososphaerales archaeon; assembly: GCA_035625455.1. Lineage (GTDB taxonomy): Archaea > Thermoproteota > Nitrososphaeria > Nitrososphaerales > Gagatemarchaeaceae > UBA183. Next base: position 14,906 of record DASPPO010000037.1, read on the forward strand.
CGCCGGGACAGGGATTTGAACCCTGAATTCCTTTTCAGGAAACAGGCTTGCTTGAGAGTTTTCCAGGCCTGCGCCCTACCAGATTAGGCGATCCCGGCGTTCGTTGGGCCTTCGAGGGCGGTTTAAAACCTCTACACGCGG
>DASPPO010000038.1:0-14718 GCA_035625455.1 Nitrososphaerales archaeon
AATCTAAGCAACAATCTGGTCTACGTTCTCACTGTGAACGTTACCAACTGATGGGCCAGAGCTATCCAACTCCACCAGAATCGCTAGGCCGTTCTCAGAAGTAGAATTATACACAATACAAGTCTACCTTCTGAGGCATGAGACGAAGAACCAAGGCACTCGCGGGAGTTGCGACCGTTGCTGTAGTCGCCTTCATCTTCCTTGCTCCCGTCATCTTCTGGTATACGGCCTACAGCCCTCTAGTTGGGTCACCTAAGCCAATCTACTCTGAATACAGGTCGTTGGGCTGTATGGTCTTCGGAACAGGCACCACCGTCCTCGTTGGGGGATATGATATGCCCCGATTCCAATTCAACTGCTTTGAACCCCCGATGCCTCAGTAGCTTCAACTGCGAGTTAACAGCGAGAACAACTTGCCCCATCAACCGTCAAGTTAACAGAACCCACTTGGTGGATGAGTTAGTCCAACCCTATCAGCGTCGCTTAATCGTTCTCACGCGTAGAACTAAACACTCCTTCAGGCTACCCTCTGAGGCATGAGACGAAGGAGCAAGGTAGCAGTGACCGTGATCCTTGCCATTGTCGCCTTCATGTTCCTCGTCCCCGTTACATTCATGTGGTTCGCCTACCCGTGGCACCCCTGTTCACCATTGGCTATGGCCTGTAATGGGCCGACCTATCTGGGTGGGCACGCGTCAGTCACCTTTTGGCTGTTCGGAGTTGGTGCCACCTATGGGAGCGTGGACAACTCGGGAAGTTACAATCAGGGATACGGCCTAGCCATCGGAACGTGTTCGTTGTTCGCGTATCAAACCACAAGCGGGAACACAACAGTAAGAGCATGTTCGATTAGTCATTCGATTTGATGCGTTCGGGCCGTTTCCAAGAGTAGGCGTAAATCAGAGGGGTTACTCATTCGCAGGTTGGATTGAAGAACGGAATCCACGCAGCCGTCTTCTTGATAGCCGGACTGTTTGTTATAGCCGTGGGCATTCCGATGACATATTCGGGAGTGACAGGAGGCGGCGGGATTAGAAATGGTCTCTATTGTCCTACATGTGACGAGATGAGCGTGCCCTTGAGGGGCACTTTCATCATCCTAAACATTCCAGATGGCTATCTTATCTTCGAGCCCGCATTCTTCATTGGCGTCATACTGATTATTCTAGGCGTGTTCCTCCTGAGACAAAGCATCAAGACTCTTGGCATCAGAACGGACAAGAAGCCTGTTACGCTTGCAGGACTCCGCAGAGTGTGAAGGGATATGATGAGACCAGCATCCTTGTCGTTAGTCTCAACCTGTGTTGCTACCTCTCTCCTCCTTATTTCTCTCGCTCACCTTTTCTTCGGGATTGGCGGATACGTTTTGGTATTTGGGGCAATGGTACAACCGGTTTTCATTGGCACTACGGTTTCAATGTGTAGAGAGTTGTCTTCCAACCTCACGAAGACCGCTAGGCCGTTCTCATGAGTAGGCGTAAATCGACCCAGCCCAACAACTTGACGAATGAGGAAGCAGGATATTGCGCTTGCCTCTGCGGCGGGTTTGGTTCTTGGTCTTGCAATCGTGGTTCTCGGCTACTTCCAGAGTTGTACTGTCACATGTTCACCATTAGCGTGTTCATGTGCTCCGAACCTCTGGCCTTTGATGGTGGTAGGTGTCGCAATAATCGTAGTATCGGCAACGGGCTTGGTATGGTCATATTGGAAGAAAAAGGACTTGACTCCAACCCCACCAAAACCGCCTACTCGCGTCTGAGCCTAGCTCAGCTTACTCCGCTTAGCGAACTAATCCGTCCGCACGTTGCTTGCTTGCTCGTCGGTCGGTCGGCTGGTTTGAAAACTTAATTTTCTAGGCGCATCCCTCCGGGCCCGGTTAAGATTCTGATCGAATCTCATCACCCGAACCTCCCCTCAGAAGACACCGTCTTGAAAGCCCGAGCCGATTGGTCAACCGAGAGAAGTCGAACCCGCATAATCCCAAGTCACTGCACACTTGCCTCAGGTCCCGCGACAGTTCGATCTCGCTGGGCTCGGAGATCCTCTCGTCGCTTCATGGATTCCCCCGGGAAGCTTCGTACTCCCCAAGCAGGTCTAGCCAAACCTCGTTAACCGTGGGAAAGCACGGGATGGCATGCCGAAGCGTGCTGATAGGGACTTTCCCCACGATCGCCACGGTGGCGGCATGCAGCAAATCGCCGACCTGAGGCCCGACAAAAGTGGCTCCAATGATGACGTCCCTGTCCCGGTCCACTACGATTCGTGCATGTCCCGAATAGCCGTCAGTATGCAGCGCGGCACCAGAGATACCGTCCATGTCGCAATCCACGACCCGGATGTTGACCTTCCTCTCTCGGGCTCGAGCTTCCGTAAGTCCAACAGCGGCGACTTCCGGATTAGTGAAGACCACTTGGGGGACGTAATCGCGGTCGCTTGTGGCCAGTAACCCTCCGGAATCGCTGGCGTCGTGGTTCTTGGACCTAGCAATTATTGCCGAGGCGCAGGCCCGCGCCTGATACTTGCCAACGTGCGTAAGCAGAGCCCTGCGGTTGATGTCACCCACAGCGTAGAGCCACCCCCCGTCGACTCCCCTAACAAGGCAGGTGTCGTCGACCTCTAACCACTCCCCAGACTTCAGGCCGACGCTTTCGAGGCCCAAGGAATCCGTGTTGGGTTTTCTCCCCGTGGCGACCAGGAGCTGATCCGCCATAACTCTCGATCCGTCATGCAGCATTATTTCGAACTGTCCTGATTTGCCGTGCGTTCGCTTCACTCTCAGGACCCTCTTGTTTGTCAGCACCTTGATTCCTCGGCTGAGAAAAGTCTGCATCAGTCTTTCCCCGACGAAGGGCTCGTTCCTAGGGAGTGGCCTGTCTTCTCTGCCGATGATTGTGATCTCTGTTGTCCCAAGCGATGACATCGCCGTTGCCATCTCGCACGCCACGGGTCCCATGCCAAGGATTGCGAGACTGTGCGGCACTTCGTGAATCCCAGTTGCGTTCCTGCTGTTCCAGGGGTTCGACTCGGCCAAGCCGTCAATTTCAGGGAAGGCGGTACTGCTCCCGGTACTGAGGACGACTGCATGGCGGGCTGTCATTCGAAGGAGAGCCTCCTTGGAGTTGACACTTGGTGTGACCGAGACCTGCTTTGGTCCGACGAGCTCTCCACGCCCATGAATCACCGTGACTCCGGCTTTCTCAAGGCTCCGCTGCATCTTCTCGTCAACCCAGTTGTCCACGAACCTGTCCCGTCTGGCGAAGACGGCCTGGGTACTGACCGGTCTGCTGCCGACAGACTGTGAAGCCCCTTCTATGTGTGCAGCTTCTTCCAGGGCCTCAGACGGCCTGAGGAGCGCCTTGCTGGGGACGCAAGCCCAGTAGTGGCAGTCTCCCCCGACGAGCTCGGACTCGATAAGTGCAACTGAAAAACCGGCTCTCGTGAGCTCAGCTGAAGCAGTTCGCCCTGCTGGACCTGATCCTATCACGATTGCGTCGTAGGTTGTAATTCCTTCTGACATCTCGAAACCCCAATGCAAAATGCTCTCCGAGGTAAAAACAATTCTCCGTCATATCCGGATTGGGGCTGTGGTGGACAGAAGGTAGAGGTCAACCGCCTCGGGCGAGTACGAAAAATCCGGAATGGCGTAAATTCAGCACATCGGCGGACATCTGTCACTCCATCGGTTCTCTTAGGCCAGGTTTGCTGTTAGAGTGATCGCTACGTTGTCCTTCAGCGCCTGAGATATCGGACAATTGTTCTTAGCGACTTGGGCGAGCTCCTTGAACTTGGGCACCTCTATCCCGGGAACCTCTCCTTTCACGGTTAGTTCTATTCCGGTCACCTTCCACCCGCTTCCCACGCGGTCGAATGTTGCCGTGGCCCTCGTCTCTAACCTCTTCGGGGGAGTCCTGTTCCTCGCCAATTCGGCAGAAAGGGCCATCGAGAAGCAGCTTGCGTGGGCTCCGGCCAGAAGCTCTTCAGGGCTCGTCTTTCCGTCCGGGCGCTCAGTCCTGGAGGCCCACGTGACCGCCGTTTCAGGTATCGCCCCGCTCCCGAACCGTATCCTCCCATTCCCGCTCAAGAGGTCACCATCCCACGCTACTTCTGCAGTTCTTGTCGCAGTCATGGCTTATCTGCCAGCGGGGAAGTATTATACGATTGCCTGAGTCGCATCCCGTCCACCATAAGCCGCTGGTTGATTATCCGACGACGCCCTCCCGAAGGGACTCTCCCGGAACAGATGAATTGACGACAGGCAGTCAGCCTCGACACGCAAATATTCACCTAGGTTTAATATAGGGGGCCGCCCGTATGGGGTCGATGACTGGGATAGTACGGACGGAAGGACACGGGACCCCGTTCTACTTCTACGTCGGGATTGGTCAGCCCATCAACTTGATTGCGACTGGCATCGAAGACTTTGCGAGCAAGATAGGGACGGTCGAGATCATGTCACTGGAGTTCCACAACCCCAGGGGCGACTTCGAGAACTGGGTAAGGACCCTGGGGAACGAGAAACTCGCTAGGCAGCTGGGGAGCCTGAGCAAGGAGAAGCCGCAGGGCGAAGCGCTCCGGAGAAGGCTCATCGAAGTAGTCAACAGAAAGAACCAGCCTCCCAAGAAGCCCGCCGCGAAAATGTCGTGACGGGGGGCACCCGGTAGACAAAGTGGGTTGACCACCCGTCCTCATGTGAACGGTCCCTCGGACCGGAGGGAATTCGAGTTCGAGAGGCTCGTGGGCGAGGGAGCGGGGCATCGATGAAGCGAAGCCGAGTCCTCGCGGGGGACATCGGGGCAACCAAGACGACACTCGGGCTCTTCGAAGCAAAGAGGGGCATCGATGGCCTTCTGAACGAGACCACCTACTCTAGCAGGGACTTCCCCACCCTCGAGGCCGTGGTGATGGAGTTCCTGAAGGACGGAGTTGCCGACGTCGAATCTGCATGCTTCGGGGTTGCAGGGCCTGTCATCGGGGGCGATGTCAAGGTGACCAACCTTCCGTGGAGCGTCGACGAGAGGAAGATCTCATCGGAGCTGGGTGTACCATTGGTCAGGGTCATCAACGACCTCCAGGCCACCGCCTCGGCCATCCCCTATCTTCCCCAGACTGACTTCAGGACCCTCAACGGGGGGGCCGGGGGAGGGGCGAGGAAGACAATTGCGGTCATTGCGCCCGGCACCGGGCTGGGGGAGGCCTATCTGACCTGGGACGCGCCCCACGGCGGCTACAACGTCCACGCCTCCGAGGGAGGCCACGCGGACTTCGCGCCCACGGACGAGCTTCAGGTCGGACTGTTGAGGCACCTCATGGAGAAGGTCGGGCACGTGAGCTACGAGAGCGTCTGCTCAGGGCTTGGCATTCGTAACATCTATTCCTACCTACAGCGGACGATGACCCCGACCCCAACCTCCGAGGAGCATCACAGACGGCTCGAGACGGAAGAGGACCCCGTCCCCTCGATGGCCGAAGCAGCAATCACCAGATCGCCCGACTGTCAGGTCTGCGTTAAGACCTTCGAAGTATTCGTATCCATCCTTGGCGGGGAGGCGGGGAACCTCGCCATAAGGACGTTGGCAATGGGCGGAATCTTCCTCGGCGGCGGAATCCCCCCTAAGATACTCCCACTGCTCGCTGACGGAAGGTTCATGGCGTCGTTCAGGAACAAGGGGAGGCTGACAGCGCTCGCATCCGAGGTCCCGGTCTGGGTGGTGCTGAACCCGAAAGCGGCCTTTCTCGGGGCGGCACGGTTCGGGATTGACCGTGCCCGCTTTGGGGCGGAAGACAAGGGCCTGTTCCAGGAGGAGGAGATGAGAGCTGCCTGAGACGGAGGGCGGGATAGCCCCCCGGAGCCTAGACAGCCTCTGCATAGACACCGTCAGGTATCTCTCCTTGGATATGGTCGAGAGGGCGAAGTCAGGGCACCCCGGCACCCCGATGGGCGCGGCGGACTTCGCCTATGTTCTCTGGGACAGATTCCTCAAGCACAACCCCAGGGATCCCGCCTGGGCCGATAGGGACAGGTTCGTGCTATCCCCCGGGCACGCCTCCGCGATGCTGTACAGCCTTCTCTACCTGACAGGGTATGATCTCCCAATGTCTCAGCTCAAGCGCTTCAGACAGTGGGGGAGCATCACCCCGGGGCATCCCGAGTATGGTAGGACTCCGGGCGTTGCGGCGACGACCGGGCCGCTCGGTCAGGGGTTCGCCAACGGGGTGGGCATGGCGATTGCGGAGAACTGGATGGCCGAACACTACAACCGGCCAGGCCACGAGATCGTCAACCACTTCACCTACGCGATTGTGTCAGACGGGGACATGCAGGAGGGAGTAACCAGCGAAGCCGCTAGCTTAGCGGGGACCCTAAGGCTGAGGAAGCTGATCTACATGTACGACGCGAACGACGTGCAGATCGAAGGCAGCACCAAGATGGCCTTCAGGGAGAACGTCGCGAGGAGGTTCGAAGCCTATGGATGGCGGGTCATAGGGCCTGTCCGGGGAGACGACCTCGAAGCTGTCGAAGGCGCACTCAGGCTGGCGAGGGCTGAACCAGAAAAGCCATCCCTCATCATCTGCCATACGATTATCGGGCACTACAGCCCCCTGCAGGGGACGGCGAAGGCCCACGCGGACCCGATGTCCAAGGAGGACGTGGCCCGGGCGAAAGAGGCTCAAGGGTGGCCCCTGAAGCCGAGTTTCTACGTCCCCCCGAAGGCCCTCAAGCACTTCAGGGAGGCGTTGGAAAGGGGGAGGAGGGCCGAGGAAGGGTGGAAGGAGGAATTCAGGACCTACTCCAAGGCCTTCCCCGATCTGGCGGGGAAGCTCCGCGCCCATCTGGAAGGGGAGCTCCCCAAGGGCTGGGACGAAGAGCTCAATGCCCTGTTCAGACCCCAGTCGCAAGAGCCGATGGCGACGAGGGACGCCTCGGGGATGGTCCTCAACGCCCTCGAGAACAGGCTGCACACCCTGACGGGGGGCTCGGCCGACCTCTCGCCCAGCACGAAGTCGTACCTTGTGGGGTACGGAAACTTCGGGTGGCAGGAGCACTACGGGAACAACATCCACTTCGGCGTGAGGGAGCACGCCATGGGCTCGATAGCGAACGGGATGAGCCTGCACGGCGGGGTCCTACCGTACACCGCGACGTTTCTAGCCTTCTCTGACTACATGCGCCCTCCCATGCGCCTCGCCGCGATGATGAAGATTAGGGTCATATTCATCTTCACCCACGACAGCATAGGGCTGGGGCAGGACGGGCCGACCCATCAGCCCATTGAACAGCTCATGAGCCTGAGGGCGATGCCCAACATGACGGTCATTCGGCCAGCTGACGCGACGGAGACGGTCGAAGCGTGGAGGTCAGCTATCCTAGACGCGCAGGGCCCCACATCGCTGGTCTTCAGCCGACAGAAGCTCCCGGTGATCGACAGGCGCTCCTTCGCCCCCGCTTCAGGGGCAAGGAAGGGGGCCTATGTGCTCTGGCAGTCAGGGGAGGGGATGCCTGACGTCGTAATCATAGGAACGGGGTCGGAGGTCCATACCGCACTCGCGGCAGGAAAAAGACTAGCCAAAGGGGGAAGGTGGAAGGTGAGGGTCGTTTCAATGCCCAGCTGGGAGCTCTTCGACGCGCAGCCTAGGACCTACAAGGAGAAGGTCCTCCCGCCATCGGTCAAGGCGCGGGTGTCGGTGGAGGCGGGGGCCGTAGTCGGCTGGGAGAGGTACGTGGGCCTCGGCGGGAGGTCCGTGGGGATGAAGAGTTTCGGAGCGAGTGCTCCTGGGGAGGTCCTCTTCGAGAAGTTCGGGATAACACCCGCCCACGTGGAAAGAGAGGCGAGGGAGCTCCTCGAAGGGAGGGGAGGGGCGTAGTTGCCCGGCCTGCGCGACTACCACGGCCGCGGGCAGTCGATCTGGTGCGACTACCTGCGAAGATCCTTCGTGACGTCGGGGGAGCTGAGGTCGCTGATAGGGCAGGGTCTAAGGGGGCTCACATCGAACCCGACTATTTTTGACCACGCGATAACCGGGAGCTCGGACTATGACGAGGAGCTCGCCCGGCTCGCGGAGGAGGGGAAGTCGGTGAAGGAGATCTTCGAGACCCTCATGATCGGAGACATCGCATTGGCTGCCGACCTGTTCCGTCCTCTTTACGAGTCGTCGGGAGGCTCTGATGGCTTCGTCAGTATCGAGGTAAGTCCGGCCCTGTCGGGGGACACGAAGGGGATGATATCGGAGGCACGGAAGTTCTACTACAGGCTGAGCCGTCCCAACGTGATGATTAAGATTCCAGCGACCTCCGCGGGGATAACGGCGATGGAGGCCCTGACCGCCGAGGGGGTCAATGTCAACGTGACCCTGATCTTCTCGGTCAGGAGGTATGAAGAAGTGGCGAAGGCGTACATGTCGGGCCTGGAGAAGCTGGCCTCGTCCGGGGGAGACCTCTCGAAGGTATCGTCGGTCGCCTCTTTCTTCGTGAGCCGAATCGACACAGCCGTAGATAGGGAGCTCGACAGGCTCGGAGCCAAGGAGGCGCAGCTTAGGGGGAAGATAGCGATAGCCAATGCGAAGGTCGCCTATCAGAGGTTCGAAGAGATCTTCAGAGGGACAAGGTGGAAGCGCCTCAGAGCGAAGGGGGCAAGGGTCCAACGCCCACTCTGGGCCAGCACGAGCGTAAAGGATCCCAGTTACCGCGACACCATGTACGTCGACACGCTGGTTGGCCCCGACACGGTCAACACCGTCCCGCTCGCGACAATGAGGGCCATCCTTGACCACGGGGTCCTTAGGGTTAGGAGTCCGCTGAAAGAGGGGGCCGCCGAGGCAAAAGCCGAGCTCGTGAAGCTCTCGAAGTTTGGGGTAGACCTCGACCTGCTGACGGATAGGCTGGAGAAGGAGGGCGTGGCGAGCTTCTCGAAGTCCATGAAGGAAGTCCTCGCGAACGTGAAGGTAAAGCGCGACGCCCTGGTCTCTGAACTGCACCTGGAGTCCGCAAAGCTGGGGGACTACGAGGAGGCGGTCGACGAGACGCTGAGGTCCCTCGCTGAAGCGAGGATCGTGCAGCGGGTCTGGGCCCACGACTACACGGTGTGGAGGCCCGACCCCACCGAGATTAGCAACAGGCTAGACTGGCTCCATACGCCGGAGATAATGCAAGAGAACGTCCCCCGCCTCGGCTCCGTCGTCTCCGAAGTGAAAGCTGAAGGCTACACGGACGCGGTCCTCGTCGGCATGGGCGGTTCGAGCCTCGCCCCAACTGTGTTTGAGAAGGTCTTCGGAGAGATGGGCGCCGGGAAGGGCGCCGTAGACCTTACTGTCCTAGACACGTCCGACCCTGCGGCGATAGGGGCGGTAGAGGAGAAGCTCGACCTGAAGAAGACGCTCTTCATCATCTCTTCGAAGTCGGGCGAGACGACGGAGGTCCTGTCTCTCCTCAAACACTTCTACCAAGTCTGCACTGATGCCCTGGGGAAGGACGAGGCCGGGAGGCACTTTATTGCGATCACGGACCCCCCTGACAGCGACCTCTCCCGGATGGCGGAGAAGGGGGGGTTCCTCATGAGGGTCCTTAACGAGCCAAACCTCGGCGGGAGGTACTCCGCGCTCTCCTACGACGGCCTCGTCCCCGCGGCGTTGGCGGGCGTGGACGTTGAGGCGCTGCTCACGAAAGCCCAGCACGCGGTCTCCGCATGCGAGCCCTGGGTCCCCGTCGACGAGAACCCTGGCGCCTGGCTGGGTGCCATACTGGGAACGCTGACGAAGGCGGGGAGGGACAAGGTCACCTTTGCTATCTCTCCGAGGGTCGCGATACTTGGCGACTGGATCGAGCAGCTCATCGCCGAGAGCACCGGCAAGGAGGGCAAGGGGATAGTGCCTGTGGTCGGCGAGCCCCTCGGGATTCCCGATACCTACGGGAACGACCGCCTGTTCGTGTCGATCAAGCTCGACGACGACGGCGAGGAGCTCGACGAGATACTCCTCCACAGACTGGAACGGGCGGGCTTCCCGGTCGTCCGCCTCCGGATGAGGGACGTCTACGACCTGGGGAGGCAGTTCTTCCTCTGGGAGATGGCCATAGCAGTCGCGGGGTACGTGATAGGAATCAACCCCTTCGACCAGCCTAACGTGGAGTCCGCAAAGCGGCTCGCTAGGGAAATGATTGCAAAGTACAGGGAAACGGGAAGCTTGCCAATGGGGAAGCCTGCACTGTCTGACGAAAGGGCGGCCGTCTACGGAGAGGGCCTAGACGGGTCCACTCCGGGTGAGATGCTGGCCGGGTTCCTTGAGGGAGCTGGCTCCGGGAGCTACATATCTATACAAGCATACGTCGAGCCCAACGCCATGAACGACGCGTCTCTTCTTGAATTAAGGGTGCAGGTGCGCGATAGATACAGACTGGCCACCACTGTGGGGTATGGGCCGAGGTTCCTCCACAGCACCGGGCAGCTACACAAGGGCGGAGGCAAAGGGAGGGGGCGGTTCGTCCAAGTCAGCGCAGAGGAGGGGGGGAAGGACATCCCGATCCCCGACACCCTCGGCTCCTCGAAGTCGAGCGCGACCTTCGGCGTTCTCATCCGCGCGCAAATGTTGGGCGACGCCCAGGCCCTGACAGACACGGGGCAGAAGGTGATGCGGATACACGTCAAGAAAGACCTCGACGGGACCCTCAGAGATCTAGCCGACTTCGTTAAGGGTGCCGGCGAGAAGAGGAGGGCGAGGTGAAGAAAGATGCAGATCGGCCTGATAGGGTTGGGCCGGATGGGTGCGAACATGGCAAGGAGACTCGCCAGGGACGGGCACCGCGTCGTCGTCTATAACAGGACCACAGCGAAGGCGACTGAGCTCGCGAGGGAGGAGAAGGGGGTCACCGCCGCCCTTACGGTCAAGGAGCTGGTGTCCAAGCTCGAGCGCCCGAGGGCGGTCTGGGTCATGGTCCCGGCCGGGAAGGCGACGGGGAACATGGTCGAGGAGCTGACCGGGCTCCTCTCCAGGGGCGACGTGATAATCGACGGGGGGAACTCCCATTACACGGAGACCCTGAGAAGGGCGAAGGAGGTCTCTGGGAAGGGGTTCCACTACGTCGACGTGGGGACGAGCGGGGGCATCTGGGGGCTGAAGGAAGGGTACAGCATGATGGTAGGAGGCGAGGAGGAAGTGGTCGAAAGGCTCCGCCCCCTGTTCGAGACTCTCGCTCCCGGCAAGTCGAAGGGATGGGGGAGGGTCGGGACGACGGGCGCGGGCCACTACGTCAAGATGGTTCACAACGGCATAGAGTACGGGATGATGGAGGCCTACGCCGAGGGTTTTGAGGTGCTCCGGGCGAAGGGAGAGCAGTTCGGGCTAGATCTTCACCAGGTCGCTGAAGTATGGAGGTTCGGGAGCGTTATCCGCTCCTGGCTCTTAGACCTCACAGCGGACGCTTTGAGCAAGGACCCGGACCTGAAGGACATCGAAGGGTACGTAGAGGATTCAGGCGAAGGGAGGTGGACGGCCCTCGAGGCGATAGACGTGGGCGTGGCAGTCCCCATAATCGCCACGTCACTCTTCATGCGCTTCGTCAGCAGGCAGGATGAGAGGTACGCGGACAAGCTCCTCGCATCGATGCGCCTCGAGTTCGGCGGGCACGCGGTGAAAACTGAAGGGCCTGCCAAGACGAAGGTGAAGTGAAGCCAGAGGTGCCATCCCCCCGGCGGAAGAGCCTACGCCGGCGCGAGCCTGCGGTTCCCGCTGCCATAGTAATCTTCGGAGCGTCGGGGGACCTGGCGAGCAGGAAGGTTGTGCCGGCCCTGTACTCACTTCACAGGTCAGGGTACCTCCCCGAGTCGTTCAGGATGGTGGGCGTCTCAAGGACGGAGTTCAGCGAAGACGCCTTCAGGAGGAGAATGCATGAGGGTGTCTCTAAGTTCTCGAGGTTGAAGGCGGATGGAGGGTGGGACGCCTTTGCCGCTAAGATGACTTACCTTAGGGGAGAATACGGGGACCCGGCGACGTACGCTGCCCTATCGAAGGAGCTCTCCGGGTCCGATGGGAATGTAGTGGGAGACTGCCTCTTCTACATGTCAACCCCGCCCTCCCTCTTCCCGACAATTACCCGGATGCTCGGAAGGTCGGGGCTGAACTCCTCGGGCTCCCAGGGTTGGAGGAGGGTCGTCGTAGAGAAGCCCTTCGGGAGGGACTCGCGAAGCGCGAGGAGACTCAACGTCCAGATCCACAAGAGCTTTCCCGAGGACCAGGTGTACAGGATAGACCACTACCTGGGCAAGGAGACCGTCCAGAACATACTGACGCTGAGGTTCGCGAACGCCATATTCGAGCCGGTCTGGAACAGAAGCTTCGTTGACCACGTCCAGATTACGATGGCCGAGACCGTCGGCGTAGAGCACAGGGCAGGGTACTACGAGCAGGCTGGGGTGGTCAGGGACATGGTCCAGAATCACGTCATGCAGCTCGTCTGCCTCACGGCGATGGAGCCGCCGTCCGCGTTCAGCGGGAGGGAGCTCAGGGACGAGAAGGTCAAGGTCCTTCAGTCTGTCGCACCGATGGCAGGGGAGGAGGCGGTCCTGGGCCAGTATGACGGGTACAGACACGAGCAAGGCGTTTCGAAGACCTCCAGGACCCCGACCTACGTGGCATTCAGGCTCTTCATCAACAACTGGAGGTGGCAGGGCGTCCCGTTCTACCTCAGGACGGGCAAGAGACTCCCGAGGAAGGCTACGGAGATATCGCTGAAGTTCAAGGAGGTCCCCCACCTCCTTTTCAAGAAGGATAGGGATTTGAGCCCGAACAGGATCTCGATGTGCATCCAGCCAGACGAGGGGGTTCACCTGCGGTTCGAGGTTCAGGCCCCGGGTATACAGATGAAGACCAAGAGGGCGGCTCTCCTCTTCACCTACAAGGACACCTTCGGCGAGGGGGTCCTGCCTGATGCCTATGAGCGTCTGATACTCGACGCAGTCGAGGGGGACCAGGTGCTCTTTGCGAGGGAGGACGAGGTGGAGCTCGCATGGAAGACGGTCGAGCCCTTGCTGGAGGCATCCGGGGGGCCTCACAGGTCGAGGCTCCACCCCTACGCTGAGGGATCCTGGGGCCCAAAGGAGGCTGAGAAGCTGGTCGAGAGGGACAGCAGAGAGTGGGAGCTGGCTTGCTCGAAGGACTGAGCATCGCCTAGGTCTCGGCGAAGACTGTGCATGGGGTGCTGTCCACCCCTTCGAGGAAAATCGGGGCGACCACGACCCTCTTTGCCCCTTCGGGGTAGCCGGAGAGGTCCATGTCTTCCACGATGAAGAACTCCCTCCCCTTGAGGAGGGTCCTGTGTGCTTCGCGCCCCTCGTCCCGATGGAGCACTGAGCTCAGGGAGATGAAGTCGAAGCCGATCGCCCTCAGCCCGGGGAACTTCAGCAGGTACCTCGCCCCCTCGGCCGAGAAGCCCGGGTTCCTGGTCGAGTATCTGACGGGGTCCGAGTTCCTGTACTTCTGGTAGCCGGTCCTGATCAGGAGAAGATCAGAGCCGCCTATCGTCACCTCGTGCTTTGCAAGAGCGGCCGAGGTGAAGAGCTCCCCGTCTCCCATCGCTACCTCGATAAGCGATGGCTTTCCGAAGACGAAGTCGTTCATGGTGAAGGAGGCGACCGGCCTCCCGGCGTCGTCGAAGTGCTTCGGGCAGTCCATGTGGGTCCCGTTGTGGCAGGGCGTGGAGAAGGCGAAATTGTTGCTGCTCCCCCCTGTCGCAATCTGCTTGACCGGGCTTATGGTGACCGTGGGGCCGTTGTTGAACGCGGGGGTCGAGGTGCTCAGGTGGTGGGACAGCAGCGTCAGCATGAATACCTAGGCGTGCCTGCCTCGTCTTAATCATTGTTCTGGACTCCACCCTCGAATGCGCATAGACCAAGGACTCCCATTACCGGCCTAACTCCCTAGAGGATGGGAACGAGATTGATATACCACGCCCTGGAAATTTCGTTGATTGCGATGCACTGGAAAGAGGGGAAGGTCTTAGATGACATCGGCCAGTAGCGAACTCCAACTCGAGTACCTAGTCAAGAGCCTCGGAGGCGGTCGGGGGACTGCCATATTTGCCGGAGAAGGGGAAGTCGCCAGGCTGACGAGAGAGAGCGATTCGGGACTCTTCAGGCTTGAAGCCAAAGATGGGAAGAGGGTGTGGGTCCTCGACCCCAGAGTCAACGGAGAAGTGAGGCCGTTCTCCCTGACGGCGACGAGGGTGGGAGAAGAGAAAGAGGAGCCTGAGCTCGTTATCAGGAACCACTTGTTCGAGTACCGAGGGAAACACTATCTTTTCGCAGGAGTGCCTGAAGGAAGGCCACTCGGGGACCTGCTCTCGGGGAAGCGGTACATCTGCAGACTTGACGCCCTTGAATCACTGCACGGGGACATCGACCACATGACGTGGCACTCCCTCAGGAGGATCAGGGGCCCGGCGGTAGGCGAGTTGGAAGGGGTCGGGGCCATGGGACATCACGTGCTTTTCTCCCGCGAGCTGGAGCCAATAGGCCTGCTCCTTTCGGCAGCGTCGTACATAATGTACAGCACGGGATAGAGTTGGCGCTGGACAAGCCTCGGAGGGTGGGGCCCTGGCCTTTCCCCAAGGAGGACCCCGAAGTAAGGAAGAAGGACTTCAGCGAAGTGCAGGAGGAGTACACACTGGAGCAGGTGAGGAGCGAAGCGGACAGATGCCTAAGGTGCGGCAATCCCGTCTGCATGGATGCCTGC
>DASPPO010000039.1:0-4801 GCA_035625455.1 Nitrososphaerales archaeon
GGCGTTCAAAGAGCAAGCAAGGGGCAGCGCGGCGGCGCCCACACGCGTTTCAGTCTCAATCCCGAGGGACGGAGGGTGGATGGGTGTTATGCCCGCCTATCTAGAAAATCTCGGAGCCCTCTCGACGAAGATCGTAACTTCATTCGACAGGAATCCCTCAAAGAACCTTCCCACAATCATTGCGACAGTATGCCTCTGCGATTCAACGACTGGCGAGCTGATTTCCATAATGGAAGGATCATACTTGACAGCCTTCCGGACGGGGGGCCTCGGCGGCGTGGCAGCGAAGTATCTCTCCAGAGAGGATGCGCATACCGTGGGAATAGTCGGAGCTGGTGTCCAGGCAAGGACCCAACTGATGGCGCTTGCTGAAGTAAGGAAGATAACCTCCGTAAAGGTCTACGACATCCTGAAGGAAAGGGCCGCTGCCTTCGCCGCGGAGATGCAGAGAAAGCTCGAGGTTAAGGTGAAAAGCTGTTCGGCAGCTGCGGAGGTTGTCAGAGATTCTGACGTTGTAGTGACCGTCTCCACCTCAAAGAAACCCGTGTTCGACGGGGACCTCATCGAGCCCGGAACCCACATCAATGCATTTGGTAACTTCAAGCCAAACGAAAGGGAATTGGACTCGAAGACCATTCTGAAGTCCAGGATTTTCGTGGACTCCAAAGAGGCGACCCTCGCCGAGGCTGGAGACCTCCTCATCCCAATCCGAGGAAGGAAGATCAAGCGAAGCCACATCCTAGGTGAAATCGGCGAGGTACTCATCGGTTCCAAACCAGGCAGGAAGTCAGGCGACGATGTCACCCTATTCAAGTCGGTCGGGATAGGCATCCAAGATTGCGCCACTGCCCATCTCGCCTACACTAAGGCGAAGGAAGCGGGTCTGGGGAAGGAGATCAGTCTCAGGTAGGCTCGCGGAAGACCGATGTCGGGATTTACCCACCCTGTGGGGAACGCACAGCGCACCAAGAAGCGACTAATCGGAAACCTACGTCAGAGCCGAACCACTCTCTACTCTCCCCTAGCGGACACATGCTGTGGAAAAGGGAAGCGTGCCTGCAGAGTGGTCGAGTCCCAAAATGTTCAATACTCCTGACAGTACGCCATTCGTACGTGCCCCGAAGGAAAGTTGTAGGACTGGACTCGTTCCACTATAAGTGGAGCAGACGCCACAAACCGATCCTTCAAGTGAGACCGGGAGAAACCGTGACCTTCCAGGTAAACGAAGTCACTTCATCCCAGATCACAGAGAAGAGCAAGACCGATGTGATATCGAAGCTAGACTGGAACAAACTTTACCCGCTGGCTGGTCCCGTGGAAATCCTCGGAGCGCGGCCCGGGGACGCCCTCGTCGTCGACGTGATGGACGTCACTCCCGCGAAGTGGGGGTGGTCCGCCATAATGCCGGGCTCAGGCCTCCTCGAAGAGTTCGACAAGCCCTACCTCTACATATGGGACCTGCACGGCCGAACCAGGGCCCCGTTCAAGAATGGAATCAGTATCCCGCTCAGGCCCTTCTGTGGGGTGTACGGTGTTGCCCCCAGGGAGCCTGGCTACCTCGAGACGATGCCTCCCGGATCTCACGGCGGCAACATGGACAACAGGCATCTCACAGCCGGGAGTAGGCTGATACTTCCTATTTGGACAGAAGGGGCTCTCTTCTCCCTTGGAGACCTGCATGCCGCTCAGGGGGACGGCGAAGTTTGTGTTACCGCCGTCGAGTGCCCCGGCGAAGCGACGATCAGGTTTGATGTCCGCAAGAATCTTAGGCTCTCGTCTCCCCAGTACGTCGTCCCCGATAACGGGAAGTCAGAGAGAGGGTTCTATGGGACGACCGGAATCTCGCCGGACCTGTGGGAAGCCGCGAAGCAGTCAGTCAGACAGATGATCAAGCATCTCTGCAAAGAGTACCATCTCACCAAGGAAGACGCCTACATTCTGTGCAGTGTGGCAGCTGATTTGAGAATCCACGAGATAGTCGACAAACCAAACTGGGTTGTCGGCACGATGATCCCTCTGGACCTCTTCCCCCACAGAGTGAAGTTGTGACGTTCAGGTTCCGAACAAGCCGCATCAAGGAGCGACGAATTTCAAAATGCTCAGACTGACGACCGCGTTTTGTTAATCCTAGCTCCCGCGAGATAGCTCGCGTTGAGCGTGGGAATCGAAATCTATGTCATAGTGGCATTCAATCCAGTGGTCCTTTTCCACCTCGACCAGGGGTGGGGAAACCCCGCACTTCTCTGCCGCGAAGGCACAACGACTCCTGAACCGACAGTCTGCGGGAATTCCCACAGCGCTAGGTACGTCCCCCTGCAGGACAGCGAGTTCCTTCCGTCGAGTGGGGTCTGGAGTGGGAACCGAGGTGAGAAGCGCCTTGGTGTAGGGGTGTTTAGGGTTCTCGAACAGGTTCTTGGTGCCGGCGAGTTCCACTATGCGGCCGAGGTACATTACAGCAGTCCTGTCGCACACCTGCCTGATGACGGCCATGTTGTGGGAGATGAAAAGGTATGTGAGTTCGAACTCCTCCTGCAGCTTCCTCAGCAATCTGAGTATCTGAGCCTGCACAGAGACGTCCAGCGAGGAGGTCGGCTCGTCCAGTACCATGAAGGTGGGCTTGACGGCCAGGGCGGCCGCTATCGTTATCCTCTGCCTCTGGCCCCCCGAGAACTCATGAGGGAATCGGGACAGGTGGTCCTGGTTCAATCCCACCCTCTCTATCAAGTCTTCCGCGAGCCTTTCGGCCTCGGCCTTAGAGGACACGACATTGTGAATCCGAATCGGCTCCAAGAGCGTGGACCTGACGCTCTGTCGAGGGTCGAGAGATGCGTAGGGGTCTTGAAAGACCATCTGCATCCTTCTTCTGACGTGCTTCAGACCCCTGCCATGGAGTTTTGATATCTCCTCCCCATCAAAAACTATCGAGCCGCCCGAGGGTTCGGTCAACCTCATGATAGTCCTCCCGAAGGTCGTCTTGCCGCACCCAGACTCCCCGACAAGCCCGAGGGTCTCCCCTTTCCGAACGGAGAGTGTCACTCCGTCGACTGCGCGGAGGTACATCTTTTCAGAGAGGGCCCCCCCGCGGATGGGGTACCATTTGGTAAGTCCGTTTGTCTCAAGTATTGTTGCTCTTTCCATACTAACCACCAAATAGGAAGCATGATACGTAATGGCCCGGAGCAACCTCAATCATCGAAGGCTTTCTAGAAGGACACACATCGAAAGCCTTCGGGCATCTGGGATGGAACCGGCAGCCATCGGGAGGCGCGAGAAGGTCCGGTACGGAACCCTCAATCGAGTCTGGCGTCCTGGTCAGGTCCGCCCGCGGCACTGATGCGAGCAAACCCTTCGTGTAGGGGTGGAGCGGGTTTCTGAAGAGCTCGTGGACTTCCGCTATCTCGACAATGTTGCCTGCATACATCACCGCTACCCTGTCGCAGACCTCCGCCACAATGGCGAGGTCGTGAGTTATCAACAGGACGGAGGTGTTTATCTCGCTCCTCAGGTCCTTCAGCAGGCGAAGTATCTGGGCCTGAACCGTGACGTCGAGAGCTGTTGTTATCTCGTCCGCCAGCAGCAATTTCGGCCTCCTCATCATGGCCATGGCTATCATTACCCTCTGTCGCATGCCTCCCGACAATTCGAAGGGAAACATCTTGAAGACCTTCTCGGGTTCGGGAAGCCTAACGGATCTGAGTATGGAGACTGCATACGATTTTGTCAGCTCGTTCAGCTCCTTCCGGCCCAAACTCTGGGACTCCAGCGCGTGCATGAGGCTCTCGCGCTCTGCCAGGAGTCCTGGATCTGGATTTTTGCCCTCCTCCTGCTTGTCAATCTGTCGGAGTCTGTGAGTGACCAGAGTTGACACGAAGAGTTTCGGCTCGGACCGGGTTATCTCGGCCATCTGACTGCCGATGCTGAGTACTGGGTTGAGATAGGTCATAGGGTCTTGAAATATCATCGCGATGTCTTTCAGCCTTGCAAGCCTCATTTCCTCAGGCTTTAGAGCCAGAACGTTCTTACCATCGAGAATAATGTCACCACCAGTTATCTTTGCATTTGGCGGAAGCAGTCCGGCAATGGCGAGAGCGGTAACCGATTTCCCGCACCCGCTCTCGCCTACGAGACCTAGAAGCTCGCCCTTCTTGATAGACAGCCTGATTCCGTCGAGCGCGCTCACTTCCCCTGCATAGGTGTGGAACTTCAGTCTGAGTTCCTGTATGCTCAGGACGTCGTCCCCCCCTCCCTGCGGAGTATGAGACTGGCTCATCTTCTCAGCCTCGGATCGAAGATGTCCCTTATCCCGTCCCCGAGAAGGTTGAACCCTAACGAGATTACTAGTATGGTAAGGCCTGGGAAGATTATCAACCAGGGGGCGGTGAAGAAGTACTCGATTCCCTCATTGGACAGGTTCCCCAGCTCAGGGAGCAGAGGGTTTGGCGTCAGACCGATGAAAGTCAGTGCCGAAACTGTGAGTATCACAGAGCCAATGTCAAGAGTTGACTGTACTAGGATCGGATATATCGAATTGGGTATAACGTGCCTGAAGAGTATCCTCGGCCACCCTGCGCCCATCATTCTGAGTCTCTCAACGTACAGTTTCTCCTTCTCGCCAATTACTTGAGATCTCATAAGGCGAACATACCATGGCCACCAGGTTATGATGATGGCAAGCGTGAGCGTCGTGAGCGATCTGCCCAGCACAACTATCAGAACTATCGCGAGGAGTATCCAAGGGACGGCCAGGAAGATGTCGGTTATCCTGAGTATGATTTCGTCAATCAATCCCCCCATGTAAGCC
>DASPPO010000040.1:0-3650 GCA_035625455.1 Nitrososphaerales archaeon
CCGACCGATTTAGTAATCGCTTTCAGGTTCTCCTTACTAATGAGTTCCATCGAATAGAGAGTGTCAGCGAGCTCGACCACGTCGGTGACAGCATGGAGCGCGATGCCTCGTTTGCTGAGTCGCTCGCGCGCTCCCTCCAACCTGTCGACGAGAACGATGGCCGACCTAACTCTGCCCCCTTCGTCCTCAATGGCATCGGCGGCTGACATTATGGTCTTCCCAGACGTGGCCAGGTCCCCGACTATGACCACGTTCCACCCCGGGCGGACCTCGCCCTCGACCTGACGACCGCTCTCCAGCTTCTCAATCGGGGTGTAGACAAGAGGCTTCTTCTTGACCACGGCAAGAGGGCAGGCCAACAGAAGACCCCTCAGGGGGACTGCGCAGAAGGCGTCTGCTTTCGGTACTTTCAGCGTCGCCAGCTCGGCGAGCGCGTCGACCACGGCCCCGTAGGCGCCCGGGTAGCTCGGTAAGCCTGCTAGGTTCACGTAGTACGCACTATCCTTGCCGTCGGGCAGAGTGAAAGTCCCGAACTGGAGGGCACCTGCCTTCACCAATCCCTCGGCGATGACGTTGAGACGGCTGCGGCGTTTCTTCCAGGCCATGGCCTTTGATTCCAACTTGTGCTTATAAAACAACCACGTGAGGAACCCCGCGTTGCCTGAGCTGTGGATCCCCTACGGGGCCGTGGAGAATCTGGTGACGCTGCAGGCCGAGAACCTGGGGGCGGTAGCAGAGCCTCCTTCTGACCAGGGGTCCATTGAAACGGAGCACATGCTAGAACTGGTGAAAGGCGCTTCCAAGATCTTCATCTGTGATTCGACGCCGGCGACGTTCGAGTTCCTCAGGAGCATACTCCCTGCCCTTGGCGAGCCCCAGGGCACAAGTCTCGTGGCCCCGGCCCCAAAGCGGGTCGAGGCCGGGGTTCCGGAGCTAAAGGGGAGAGTCAACACGCTACCTCCGCCGATCTCTTCGGCGGGGGGCGGAGAGGCGGTCTACGCCCCGCAGCTGTTGGAGAATGGATCGAAGCTTGTAGTCGGTGCCGCAAGGCCGGACCCCTTCTTCGGGATCGCAGACGCAAAGGTGCAGGCATGTCTGGACTGGGTCGCGAATTCGAATGTCATCGCCGCCGGGGCGAGAGGGGGAATGGAGCCACAACCATTCCAGAAGACAGCAGCGTTCGTTGCGATGGAAGGGATGGCCCTCAGGATTCCAGAATCGAAGTTTCTGTCCCTCATATCGAGAGGAGGGAAGCTCTGGACGGTTATGGAGGATGCGCCATTCGACGCCATTAAGAACGCATTTCCGAGGGTGCAGATGTCCCAGACCAAGGGGCTCGTGATTGGGGCGGGAGGGAAGGGGTACGATTATACCTTCTCCGCTGCCCTGAGGGCGGTCTGGAGCGCCATAGACGGGGTCAAGCGGACGGGTTCCATACTAATGATGTCGGAGTGCGCTGAGGGAATGGGCTCGACGGCCCTTGAGATGCTGGTCACCGGGCAGATGTCTGGAGGCGAGCGGAGAAGAGAAAGGTACGTCGACGGGTTGGAGGAGGTCTTCTACCTCAACAAGTTGAAGGAGGAGTATGACGTGCTCCTGTTGTCGGGGCTCCCAGAGACCTACGCAAGATCAAAGCTCGGGCTGACCACCGCGAAAGGGTCCGCAGAAGCCGTAGGGAGGATGCTAAACAAGGTCGGCCGCTCAGGCAAGATGAACGTGGTCCCCCGGGCGCCGGAGTTAGCCGTCCAGTCAGGGTAGCGGAAAAGTCGCGATGCTGTGGGGGACCGGGAGGCACAGGAATGCAAGCGCAATTGACCCTATGAAGATCCACTGCCTGGACCTCGACAGGCCAGAAACCTCGTCCTGAAGCCTGAGCCTCACCGGCCTCCCCGCGAAAAGGAGCGCGACGATAGCCACAGCCCAGTAGGTTGCGTAGTTCATGTCTAGCACAAGCAGGAGCAGGACACTGAGGTAGGTCGCCGCCCTCGCCGCTCGGTCCCCCCAGGCAGTGGATGCCAGCAGCCCTCCGTCGAAGAGCGCCATCGGGAGGAGGCCTATGAAAACGAGGATGAACCCGAAGGAGGCGCCGTCGGCTATGGGGGAGACCTGTACATACCCAGCCGGGGCGCTGCGCACAAACGGTCCGAGGACGTAGTTCAGCCCGGTCTGGACCGCGTTCGCGTTGATCGAGACGGTCGAGTTCACCAACTGCGTATTCTGGAAGGCGACAGTGGATGGCATTGACGACAGGACGCCTATTATGTACAACACGACGGCGAATGCGAAGATCGCCAGAGGCCCCGCAATGACGACGTCGAACAGCCTGTCCTTGTTAATGGCAGGCTCGCGCTGGGAGTTGATGAATCCAAGTGAAGGAAGGAATGGGGTCAGAATAGGCACTCCGGGGATCACGTAGCTGGTGGAGTGGCCCGACTGGCCCCTGCGTGCTGCGATTCGTTGCCCCAGCTCGTGCACCGCCAGGAGCACTCCGACCGTGACATCGAAGCCGATGAAGAGAAGATAGGTCGGGAATCCCGGCACGAGCTGAACGTCCACCGATGCCTGGAGATACGAGAAGACCTGGAGGGAGGCGACGGTGAGCAGCGCCACCAATACCGAAATCCTGGACCTCCCCCCCGACGGGGGTGGGGCTTTCTTGACCAGGAGCACGCACTCGTCCTTTGTCCCCGTGAGCTCGGGTCTGAATCCCATGGCGCCGACTTCATGGTCAAACCGGACGAACTTCTCTCGCGTGTCCGCACCGTAGGCTATCTGAAACTCCAGTTCCCCCTCTGGAAGCACGAAGAACTGCTTGACAGAGAACTTCGAGCGGACAAGCTGTTCGACCTCCGAGGAGGGTGAGGACAAGCCCGCCCCGTGTCCAAGATTCCGATAATAAGGTGTCGCGGTAGCCCAGCAAGCTTTAACCGCCGGCGAGGGCCGAGAACATTCAGAATTGCAGAAGGCCATCGTGGCGAAGGTGGGAGACTATGAAATCAGACGCTGCGAGAGGGAAGATGTTCGGACTATCATTGACATCAACATGGAGACCCTTCCCGAGCACTACTCGGATTATTTCTACTACGAAATCCTGGCCGAGTTCCCGGAGACGTTCCTCGTTGCAGAGTTCGACGGAGCAATCGTCGGTTACGTCATGTGCAGAATAGAGTACGGCTTCTCCCACCTCAGGAAGCTCGGCCTCGCGAGGAAGGGGCATGTCGTCTCAATCGCCGTGAAGGAGCAGCACAGGGGGAAGGGGGTCGGTACCATGTTGATGAAGGCCTCACAGGACGCCATGACTCAGAAGGCCGCCACCGAGTCGTACCTGGAGGTGAGGGTGACCAACAACGACGCCATTGCCCTCTACCAGAGACTCGGGTATGCCGTCACCAGCCGGCTGGAGGCCTACTACAAGGACGGAGAAGCGGCCCTCGTGATGGCGTCAAAGATAGGCCAATGAGGCAGAGCGCCCCCCTGCTGGGGCTTGCCCAGACACTGGAGAGGGTGAAGGGGACCAGAGGGAAGAACGAAAAGGTCAGGATACTCGCCGAGTACCTGAGGAGTCTAGACCCGGACGACGCCATGGTCGCTGCCAGAATCGCCTCCGGCAGGGCCTCGGAGCGGGGGAGCAAGGACGAGGCGCAGGTCGG
>DASPPO010000041.1:0-11798 GCA_035625455.1 Nitrososphaerales archaeon
GATGCGGCCTCAGCATCTTCCAACTACCTGAAGCTCCCCTACTCTGTAAAGGGGAACGATGTCTCCTTTTCCGGACTCCTCACTGCCTCCAAGCTCCTGATGGACGGCGGGAGGCCGTTTTCAGATGTCTCGTACTCGATACAGGAGACGGCATTCGCCATGGTCACCGAGGTCACCGAAAGGGCCCTGGCCTTCACTGGGAAGAGGGAGGTCATGATCGTAGGAGGGGTGGCGGCCAACAGGCGGCTCAGCGGCATGATGAGCGATATGGCCAGGAGGCACTCGGCCGTCGTCACCATGACACCCCTCGAGTACAGCGGGGACTGCGGGGCACAGATAGCATGGACTGGGTGGCTCGCCCACACCTGTGGCATCCACGTCCCCATCCCCGAGTCGAAGGTCCTGCAATCGTGGAGGCTCGACCGTGTCGATATCCCTTGGCGTAACTGAGTACCCACGGGGGCGCCTCCTGTACAGGGGAGCCGAGGCGGATGTGATACTGGGGGATTGGCAGGGGCTGGAGGCCGTGTTCAAGATCAGAAAGCCTCTAACCTACCGGCTCCCTGTCCTTGACGAGGCAATACGTCGGCAGAGGACGGTGCACGAGGCAGAGATGATACGTCTCGCGAAGAAAGCGGGGGTCACCTCTCCATTCCTCTACAACGTCGACATACAGTCGTCCACCCTCGTCATGCAATTCGTGAAAGGCGACCGCGTTAAGGACTTGGTGGCATCGCTTACCGGGATTCAGCTGGACGGAACATTCTTCGACTTCGGCCAGGACGTCGCAAGGCTGCACCGCTTCGGTATCATGCACGGGGACCTGACCACCGCGAATGTAGTCAGGAGCAACGAGCAGCTCGTCTTCATAGACTTCGGTCTTTCAGTGCGGACGGAGAGGGTAGAGGACCACGCGGTCGACCTACGGCTCATCAAGGAGACACTTGTCGGCGCCCACTCCGAAGTGTCAGCCAGAGCGCTGGAAGCCCTCAACAGAGGATATTCCTCCGTGGTAGGCCCGGCGAGATCCCACGAGGTCATGAAGCAGTTGCAGAACATCGAAAGAAGAGGAAGATACGCCCGGGTCACATGAAACGACATCTTGCCGGGCAACCTTTATCAGCACAACTCTCAGGACTCGCCTGAAAGGTTACGACATGGCGCGCATACATTCACACAGGCACGGGAAATCTCACCAGACGAGACCCCCAAGCAAGAGCGTCCCCAACTGGGTCTCGACGACACCTGAAGAGGCAAGGACAATGGCCCTCAAGCTCGCAAAAGAAGGTGTGACCCCAAGCAGGATAGGACAGACGCTCAGGGACGACTACGGTGTCCCCCTGCTGAAGCCTCTGGTGGGCAAATCTCTCGGAAGGGTCCTCGCAGACGGGAAGGTTGCGCCGAAGGTCCCACAGGACCTGCAGGACCTCATCGACCGGGCGCAGCGCGTCCAGAAGCATCTTCAGGCTCACAAGAGCGACAGAAAGAACGTTCACTCCCTTGAGCTCGTCGAGGCCAAGATCTACCGTCTCTCGAAATACTACAAGGAGAAGGGAGTCCTACCAAGCGACTTCAAGTACACGGCCGTCGTAGCCCAGCTGGCGTAGCCAGGAGGCGGGCCCATGGCCGACCTCGAAGGGCTTCTCGCGAGATATAGGTCACTGGCCCTCGTGATGATAAAAGCCGCGCGAAGCGGGAAGAAGATCCTTATCGTCACCCATATCGACGCGGACGGCCTCTGCAGCGGTTCGATAATGTTCGCGGCCCTCATGCGGAAGGGGGCCAACGCTGTGCTGCGCACGGTCCCCGACCTGGACCCAAGGGAGGTCGACGAACTTGGCTCCCAGAATTTCGACTTCTACATCTTCACTGATCTCGGGTCCACGCTTGTAAGCCAGATCGAGGCGACGCTCCAGGGGAGGTTCCTCGTACTGGACCACCACCAGATTCCTGAGAAGGACGCTGAGAGCCCTTCTGTGGTGAACGCATGGCACTACGGCTTCGACGGTGGTACAGAGGCGTGTTCCTCCGCCATGGCATATTTCTTCGCATCCGCCCTCGACCCTGCGAACGACGACCTCTCATCCCTCGCGGTCATTGGAGCCCTTGCAGACAGGCAGGACGGGGGCCCGGGGAGGTCGCTGATTGGACTGAATAGGGCTGCGATGGAGGACGCTCAGGTCCGCGGGCTCCTCACTGTCGCTAAGGACCTGATGTTCACCGGAAGGGAAACGAGGCCCGTACACGAAGCCATCGCGCTCACCTCCACGCCGTTCCTGAAGGGACTCACCGGGAGCAAGGATGCCGTGCTCGCCGCGCTGCATCAGTCGGGACTGGCGCTGAAGGACGGTGGAACCTGGAGGACCATTTCTTCACTGTCCTCGGAGGAGAAGATGAAGCTGACCGAAGTGATCGCGAGCACCCTGGGCCCCGCTGACGGTGCGACCGAGACCATGGCGAGTCTGGTAGGGGAGACGTACACACTTGAGTTCGAGGATCCATTCACCCCACTCAGGGACGCCCGGGAGTTCGGGACCTTGCTGAACGCCTGTGGGAGGATGGGGGCAGCGGGAACGGGGGTTTCGATTTGTCTCGGGGACCGGACAGAGGCGCTAAGAGCCGCGATGAAGACCCTCGCTGATTACAGGTCAGGCATAAACAAGGCCCTCGGGGCGCTCACTTCAGACCCGACTCGGCTGGAGCAGCACGGAATAGTCATCCTTGTCAGGGGGGAAGGGGTCGTGGACGAGAAGCTTCTGGGACCGGTGATCTCCATTCTCACCTCCTCTCCGGAATTCAAGGACAAGGTGGTCGTTGGGAGAACCGAGAGCAGAGATTCTGACCTGAAGATATCGTCCAGGGTCGGGGACGCTTTCGCCGGGAAAGTAAACCTAGGGGTCATCATGCGCGAAGCAGCGGAAGCCGTCGAAGGGGTGGGGGGAGGCCACGCCATGGCCGCGGGTGCCAAGATTCCGTCATCGAAGTCGGAATCCTTCACCAAGGCGGTCCTGCAAAGAGTCTCCCCTTGAAGGCCAGCGTCACCCTGACGGTCAGGCTGTCGGGAACGTCAGAGGGGAAGAGCCTGTCCGACGTGCTCGCTCCCGACAACGAAGGCCTCCCCCGGGGGATGTTCCTTTCGATGGCGACGAGAGGGAAGGTGCTGGAGTTGGTGGTCTCTGCCAGCACCCCATCATCCTCCCTTTCTACCGTCCTCGCCCTCCTGCGGGACATCACCCTCTTCCAGGAGGTATGGCTTTTATCGCGTCAGGGGGGAGGCCGGGTCCTGAGGACCTAACCTAGTTGATGGACGTCAAGCTGGTTCGCGAGGACCCCGAGGCCGTAGTGGCGAGCCTGAAACGCAGGGGCGCGGTTGACAAGATTCCTCTCGTTAGCGAGGCGGCCAGGGCGGACACCGACTGGCGGAGGTACAAGACTGAAGTTGATAGGCTGAGGCACAGGCAGAACGAGCTGACGGCCGAGGTGGCCTCCCTGAAGAAGAAGGGGGTGCCCATCGAGGACAAGTTGAAGGAAGTCAAGGACATCCCCCAGAAGATCAGAGACCTAGAGGCGAAGTCGGCCGAAGCGAACACGAAGCTGAACAGTGCGCTCATGAGGCTCCCCAACATTCTCCACGCGAGCGTCCCTCCGGGCAAGGACGAAAACGACAGCTTGACGGTCCGGACCTGGGGAGGGCGCCCTGACCTCGGTTTCCGCCCCAAGGACCACATCGACCTGCTCACAGGTCTCGACATGGTGGACATGGAGCGGGGCGCGAAGGTTGCGGGGGCGCGTTTCTTCTTTCTGAAGGGGGACGCGGTAAAACTGGAGCACGCCATTATGCAGTTCGCCCTGGACTTCCTGCGTTCCAGGGGGTACACAGCAGTCGAGCCTCCATTCATGCTCAACCGGGAATCCTACGAGGGGGTGGTAAACCTCGAGGACTTCGGGCCTGTAATCTACAAGATAGAGGGGGAGAACCTGCACCTGATCGCCACCTCGGAGCACCCGCTTGTTTCGATGCACATGGACGAGATACTCGAGACTTCGAAATTGCCGATCAAGTACTGTGGCTTCAGCCCCTGCTTTCGGGTGGAGGCAGGAGCCCACGGGAAGGACACGAAGGGAATCTTCCGCGTGCACCAGTTCTACAAAGTGGAGCAGGTGGTCTTCAGCAAGCCGGAGCAGAGCTGGAAGATTCACGAAGAGCTGATCGGAAACGCCGAAGAGATCTACAGGATTCTGGGGATACCCCACAGGGTTGTGGTGCTCTGCAGCGGGGACACAGGCTTCATGTCCTCGAAAACCTACGACCTGGAGGCTTGGCTCCCTGGCCAGGGTAAGTACAGGGAGATGGCCTCAGCCAGCAACATAACGGACTACCAGGCCAGGCGCCTCCGAATCCGCTACCGTGAGAAACAGAGTGACCCCACCCTTCTGGTGCATACACTGAATTCAACGGCAGTTGTCACCAGGACTCTGGTGGCGATGGTAGAGAACTTCCAGCAGAAGGACGGCTCTGTGAAGATCCCGAAGGCCCTCGCCCCCTACATGGGCGGAATCACGGCCCTGCAGAAGCGCTGAGGTTAAATGCCCGCGCCGAACGGGGCGCCTTCAATTGCCGAAGAAAGTGGCGAAGGTCCGGGACAAGTGGAAGCTGAAGCAATGGGTCACGGTTACCGCATCGCCTTCCTTCGGGAACGCTCCCATAGCGCGCATTCCTCTCACCGACGTCCAGAAGCCCGAGGGGAGGGTCATAGAGACGACCCTCTACGACATACTGAAGCAGGACCCTCAGCACTACGCGTTCAAGCTCTTTTTCCAGGTCGACAGGGTCGAAGGAGAGACGGCCTACACGGTGTTCAAGGGGCACGAATATTCCCGAGAGTTCCTCAGGAGCCTCATACGCCGGGGGTCCTCAATGTCGGACTTCATCCGAGACTACACGACGAAGGACGGGTACGTCGTAAGGGTCTACTGCACCGCCCTCTCTCAGGGTAAGATGAACAGCTCCAAGAAGCACGATCTGAGAATCATCATGGACAGGGTGATTAAAGACAAGGCGGCAAGCATGAACTACGAGGGTTTCGTGCAGGAGCTGGTCCTGCAGAAAGTCGCCTCTGACGTGTACAACGAGGCGAAGAAGGTGACCCACCTCAGGCACGTGGGAGTCAGGAAGAGCAAGCTTATTGCGCGTCCCGAGCCAAAGAAGGCTGAGCCTCTAGCCCCTCTTGCCGCTTGAGACTATCTTCACAATATCCCTGTTCTTGAGCACGTGTTCTGAGCCGAGCCTCTTTCCCGTCCTGGCATCAATGGCATAGAGGAACGTGTCGGCAAGCTCGCTGTGAACCGTCCTGGCCAGGTCCAGGGCCGTGGCTCCTCCCTTCATGACGAATGCATCGGGGAGAACGCGGCCGTCCTTGTCCGAAAGCCGCGCCTCGTCCTCGACTGGGAACACGACTATCGCGCTCAGCAGGTCGAAGAACGCTTGGTTGATGGCGTCCTGGACACCTGTCCCCCCATAGACCTTCATCACTTTCTCTTCCACCATCCTGAGCGCGTTGCTCTGGGCAGGGCTGAGCACCCGAGGGTCCTTCACGCTGAAATTCGGTTCCCCGGGAGTGTACGCCACCAGCCCGTGTTCCGCCGCCCTTCTCAGAAGCAGCTCCGCCTCCGATGCGCAAGGGACAATCTTCTTCCCCGTCTTTCGCAGGGCTTCTATGTTGGCCGAGGACGAGGGGAGGTCTGCCTTGTTCGCCGCAACGAGGGACGGCTTGGTGAGCTTCCTGGTCTCCACCACGAATTGCATTATCTGCTCGTCTGACCAAGTCGTTGGCTTCTCCGTCCTGAGGTGCAGACGAAGCACCACCTGCTCGACGTCCGCATACGTGACCGAGAGGCCCGAAAGCCTATCCGCAAGGTGCTCCACTATCTTTCCCCCTGTCTGTTCCAGGGACCTTGTCGCCTTCTCCCAGTCTTTCTTGATGATACCGAACATCCACAGGTCAAACTCGTGTTCGACCATTGCTATGTCCCCGACCGGATCATGGGTGCCCGGCGGGACCTTCCTCCCCTCTAGGTCCGTCGAGCCTGAAGCGTCAACAACCTGAATCAGAGCGTCTGCCTGCCTCACGTCGTCCAGGAACTGGTTCCCCAGGCCCTTTCCCTTCGACGCACCTTCGACCAATCCAGCGACGTCCACTATTCTCACAGGGATGAGTCTAACACCATTGACGCAGGCAGAGTTTCGCGGGGTGTCGGTGACCCCCATCTCCCTGCACACGCACCGTGTCTTAAGGTGGGCAACCCCTATGTTCGGCTGAATGGTCGTGAAGGGGTAGTCGGCTATCGGGACGTCCTTCAGCGTCGCCGCGGCAAAGAATGTCGATTTCCCGACATTAGGTTTGCCGACGACCCCCACTAGCACGACCCGCCCAAAATTCAGGCCCGTTATAACCGTCTCACCGGTCGACGCACCCATTGGTCAGTGTCTGTGTCGTCGGCGGCGGCTCAGCGGGGGACGAGGCAGCCTTCGAGGCAGGACTCAGAGGGGCCGAAGTCACCATGGTCGAGCGAAGACCGGACCACGACCCGCCCTGGAGGTCCTGGCCAGAGCTGATCTCCCGATCTCCTGTCATAGGCGGAATCTGCTATGGGCGGAGGAAGTCTTCCATGAACGTGCTCACTACGGAGGCAAAGAGCGCGGGGCCGCACTTCGTGACCGTTTCCAACGGCGACAGGCTTCGATTCGACTCCGTGATCGTCGCCACCGGCTGTCGGTTCAAGGCTGGGCCGTTCCCCGGTGTGCGGAAGCCCGGGGCATTCGTCTTAGACGGGGCTGAAAAGTACCAAGAGCTAGGCCGCACCCTTCCCTCCATGGACCAAGCCGTGATCGTTGGAGAGGGGTACCGCGGGCTAGAGGTGGCCGACAGGCTGTGCAGCCTTGGAGCCAGAGTCCTTCTCATGATTTCCTGCTGGGAGCAGGAAGCCCCGGCCCCGGTCGTTGTCGACGTGATGGAAGACGCTGCCCGGGAGAGAGGGGTCGAAATCCAGCGCGGGACCATCTGGAGGGTGGTCGGGGATGGGAGGGTCGAAGCTGTAGTGGCGTGCGGCTCCGTGATTCCCTGTGACAGTGTTATCGTCGTTCCGCCCCGCGCACCCAACCCAGTCCCCTCCTCGCTGAGACTCGGACAGACGGGCGCAGTCGAGGTCGACGCGGCTATGAGGACAAGCGAGCCTTGCGTGTTCGCCGCAGGCGGGTGCGCAGAGC
Source organism: Nitrososphaerales archaeon (assembly GCA_035625455.1). Taxonomy (GTDB): domain Archaea; phylum Thermoproteota; class Nitrososphaeria; order Nitrososphaerales; family Gagatemarchaeaceae; genus UBA183. The sequence goes on from DASPPO010000041.1 coordinate 7,268, forward strand.
TGAAGGGGGGCATTCTGGGTTCAGGGACTCTCACAGCGGAGTCGTCCCTTTCCGGAAGAATCGCCGGCTCAAACTCCGCGGGGTCGAACCACTCTATCGGAGGGGCGAGAACAGACCAGCTCCGCGTGTTCGGGCTCTGGTGGTCGCGGACAGGATGGCGAACGGGTCCCCGAATGGCATTGGGGAGTGAGGTGGAGACGGTCAGCAGGCGCTGGGGGGATGCTTCGGCCTGCGTCATCACGCACCAGAGGTTCAGTGAAAGGGTCGTCGGAGTGGAGTCGATTCAACCATCTACGTCCTCCCCTGTGGGGCTCCCACCCCTCGGAGTCACCCTCGAGAACCTCGCCTATGGATTAGGTTCAAGTGATATATCGCAGATTTCGGAGACCGCTAGGCTGGGGTTGCGTGAATGGCAAAGGTCCTGATATGTGACCACGTAGAGGTAGAGAGGCTCGCCCTTGGCTCGGGCGTGGTCGTCGACTACAGGCCCACCATAACGAAGGAAGAACTCCTAGCCGTAGCAGGGGAGTACGACGCCTTTATCGTCCGGAGCAGGACGAAGATCGACCGAGCCGTCCTGGACAGGGGGACAAAGCTGAGGCTCGTCGCCAGGCCCGGCACAGGACTTGACAACATAGACGTCGAATATGCAAATTCAAAGGGAGTCACGGTCATCAACAGCCCCGAATCCCTGGTCGAAGGAGTCGCGGAGCACGTGGTGCTGTTAATGCTCGCCCTGAGCAGAAAGCTGGTGACTGCAGACGTCGGCACCAGGGCGGGCAGGTGGGAGAAGAGCGCCCTGATGGGGAAGGAGCTGAAGGGCAAGGTCCTGGGGATCGTGGGCCTTGGGAGAATCGGGAGGCGCATCGCAGAGGTATCCAAGACTCTCGGTATGTCAATCCTGTTCTACGACGTGATTACAATCCCACCCGAAGTGGTGGCTCCTCTCGGCGCAAGGGTCGTTGGTCTTGACGAGCTTTTCAGTAGCTCGGACTACATCACGCTGCACGTCCCCATGACGCCTGAGACCGCCCACATGATAGACGCCCAGAGGCTCGGCCAGATGAAAAGGACCGCCTTTCTCATAAACACATCGAGAGGGGGAGTCATCGACGAAGCGGCCCTTGCAGAAGCGCTTCAGAAAGGCACCATCGCCGGCGCGGGTCTCGATGTGTTCGAAAAGGAGCCACCTGCCGGTCCCATCCTTACTGCCCCGAACACGATCCTCACTCCTCACATCGGAGGGCAGACAGAGGAAGCCCAGACCAACGCAATCGTCGTAGTGGGAGAGAAGGTCCGGGATTTCTTCTCCTCGGGCTAGAGCTTCGAAGAACGTTTATTTGTCGACTGAAAACGAGGCGCCCCGATGCCCATGTACAGCCAGATTTCAAAGACGTGGCAGGACATCTTCCATCAGAAGGGAGGGGACATGAGAACCCGTGCAGTTGAGTTGAGGAAGCAACCTGCGATGCTAAGAGTTGACAGGCCGTGGAGGCTCGACAGGGCGAGGGCCCTGGGGTACAAGGCAAAGGAAGGAGTGGTGGTGATCCGGATGCGCGTCTCGAGAGGCGGGATGCGGAAGCAGCGACCGACCTCCGGAAGGAGGCCGAAGCACATGGGCGTCCTACGGATCAAGTCGGCGGTGTCCTCGCAGCAAGTCGCCGAGAGAAGGGCTGCCGAAAGGCACCCCAATATGAGGCTCCTGGGCTCCTATCCCGTTTGGGAGGACGGCATCCACGCCTGGTACGAGTGCATCCTCATCGACCCCATGCACCCTTCTATCAGGAGAGACTACAACTACAGGCGTACCCTAGGGATAGTCGACTAGGCTACTTCTTCATCTCACTGCTGTGTCCCGGGAATATCTTCGAATTGGGGTCCACGTATGCCTTCGCGACGTTGACCGCCAGGGCCGCCTGTGCGTACCCGGTGGCGATGAGGTTCAGCTTTACTCCGTCCAGGGGTCCCGCGATGTCTCCGGCGACGTAGACCCCTGGTATGTTCGTCTCCATCTTCCCGTTGACCCTGATCTCCCTGCCGTCTATCTGCAGCCCCCAGTCCTTTATGGGCCCTAGGTCGGCTCTGAACCCGATGTTCACGAGGATGGCGTCCACATCAAGTGTCTGTTCCGCCTGGGTCCTGTTGTCGAAGATGACTGCCTTTGTGACATTGGTTCCGTCCCCACTGACACTTCTAACTTCGTAGAAGAGCCGGACGTCAACGCTCGAATTCTTCAGCGCTGTGACGCTCCCCTCGTGCGCCCTGAAGACGTCCCTCCTGTGAACCAGCGTGATTCTCTTGGCAGTGTCCTTGATGTTGAGGGCCCAGTCCACCGCCGAGTCTCCGCCTCCGACTATCAGCAGGTTCTTGTCCTTGAACACGCTCTTGTCCTTGACAAAGTAGTATACCCCCTTTCCCTCATAGTCAGAGGCTCCCTTCGCTTCCAACTTGTTTGGAGAAAACGCCCCCACCCCGGCCGCCACCAGGACTGCCTTCGAAAGATGCTTGGTCCCCTTGTCCGTGGTGAGCTCGAAGATTCCGTCCGTCCTGTGCAACGTGGTCACCCGTTCACCGAACACCACCGTCGGGTTGTACTGGAATGCCTGATCTACCAGGTTCTTCACCAGGTCCTTGGCAAGTATCTTGGAGTACCCTGGGACGTCGAAAATGTACTTCTCAGGATATAGGACGGCAACCTGACCCCCGGGCTCCTCAAGGGCGTCAACTATCTTGGTCTTCATCTGTCTGAGACCGGCGTAGAAAGTCGCAAAAAGGCCCGTCGGACCCGCCCCGATGATGGTCAGGTCGTAGACATCGCCGGACAATGGGTTTCTGGCTGGCCATCTGCAAATGGCGTATAAGGATTCGCGAGCTTAGGCGAGCCCCGAGGCCACCGGGTCCCTGGACTTCAAAATCTCCCTGATCAGTACGGTCGCGTACTGCCCCTTCCCAAGGGTGAACTTGAGGGAGGCTTTGTTCCCATCAATCTCCCAGGACGCGTCCCTCATGGCGAGGTGGGGACGCCTAAACCCCCCTTCGGCGGAGACTTCCTGCATCTCTTTCACGTAGAACGAGCTGCGCCTCACCCCTTCCGATTCAAGCACGGCACCGATGTGCCTGTCGAATCTCGAACCGTAGTCTCTGAAGGCGTATCCGACCACCTGAACCATAGGCACGGCCCGGGCAGTGGGACTGTCTCTGACCCCACGCGGTGCTGAAGTAAGGAGTCCATCAGGTGACGCTTCCGCCCAGTTATCCCCCGGCACCATCTTCGAGATGTCCTCGCCCTCTGCCATCACCCTGCTGAGGGTCCTGTTGAAGACGTATGACTGGTAAGCCTGGACGTATAGCCTCCTCAGTCTGATGGGCACTCTGCGGAGCGCCCTCACCCACTCCTTCGGATGTTGGATGAGCTCCTTCGCGACCGCTCTTTCGATGTCCCCTCCAGCTGGCTGGAAACTGATTCCTCCATCATTCTTCTGCGTCAATGTTGTCTCACCGACAACCCGACCAGCCTCAGGTTCGTCGGGGATAGGGCCCCTAAGCAGCAGCCTGACCGCCTCTTCAAACTCCCGTTGTACCATGGCCTTCCCTATCAGATGTGTGCCAGCCCCAGAGGTCCCGAACCTCTGCAGCCCATAGTAGTTCGGCACCCGCCTCTGTTCACAGAGGCGCATCGTCTCTTCGACCCTTGCAGCAACTTCGGCACAGCAGTCTCTGAGTATCACTACGAAACCGTTCCCGGCGACTCTCGCCCTGGACATGGGCTCGGTAACGTATCCCACAAGTTCCGCCGTGTAGTCCTCTTTGGCGACTCGAGCCGGGCGGAGCGACCTCCGGCTCGTTGGAGTCACGAATTGTACGGCAACTGCTCTCTTATCTTTCAATCCGCCGTAGCTCACCCTGCTCCTGAGTTCGCCAGCAAGGTCCATCGCCATGTGCAGCGTGTCGATGGAACGCTTCTGGACCCTGTACAGAGGGAAGTAGTCGGGGCGTCCTTCTCCAGTGAGGGGGAATTCTGTGATTCTCTCTTCTACAACGAAGTCGTCGGCGGAAGACTTGGCTCTTCCCGAGCAGGGGGTCCCACCACTCGCGTAGAATTCAATACCGACCATCCGCTCCACTTCGGCGGCGGGAATCAAAGCATCACGGGGGCGGAGAATCAGACAAATCTGCTTTTGCCCATGGTGGAGCAGAAAGGGAGCCGGAGCGGAGTCCTGCCAGCAAGGGCCTCGAGGCGGGCGAAACAAGATAATCGCTCACTTCTCTCTAGAACATGACAAGCCGCGAACGAACGCCGACTATGCCGTCTCGATGGCCCCGTACCTCAGCTAGTTGAGGGCCAAGCGGCCACCATCACCCTTCGCAAACGAACCCTCGAGGACCACCCGTCCCTCCTAGAGTCTTGTCCTGCCCATCAGCCAGGAGCGACTCGGTCCTTCCATCGAACCAGCTACCAGTGTACCTGATACGACGAAACAAAGACTTGAGGTGTTCGCCAAGTTAGAGTTAACTTCCTCAGACCATAGCA
>DASPPO010000042.1:0-4973 GCA_035625455.1 Nitrososphaerales archaeon
GGGCGCGAAAGTGACCCCGACAGCCGTCCCCTACGGCAGCGGAAGCGCAGGCGGAATCATGAGCAACGCCATGGATCTGTCCAATTACGTCAAGATGTACGTCGACGGGGGCGAGTTCGAGGGCAAGAGAATCGTCGACAAGGACATCCTCGCCAAGATGGAGACCCCCTACGGGAAGTGGCCTGCCGAGCACTATGGTGGGGACTCCTACGGTTACGGGCTCCAGTTACTCCCGGACTTCCACGGCCACAAGGTGACTGGGCACGGAGGATCAGTCGACTGTTACACTGCTCAGATGAATTACATCAGGGACCTGAAGTCTGGCGTCGTACTGCTCGCCAACGGTGACGGCTACAACATGGGGCGGCTCGCCATGATCGCCCAATCACTGCTCGCCGGGGTCGACCCTGGCGAACTCCCCGCCGTCAAACTGGAGACTCTCCTGAAGAAGCTGGAAGGACAGTACAGGGCATACAAAGACACAATCTTCGCCGAGGTAAGGGTCAACGGGAGCTTCCTCATGCTCTCTGGTGAGGACATAGGGAAGAACATCGTCCTGGTTCCCCAGGGGGAGGACGACGGTGTGGCCCGGTTCTACACACTTGATGCAGGGGCGAAGATGGAGGTGTCATTCAGATTCGACAAATACGGCGTCGAGCTGATGTACGAGCGGTACAGGTACAGGCGGTCCGGCCCCCTGCCGCAGCCGCCTGGTGTGTAGGCGCCTTAGCAATTCTATTTGGGCTCCAAACGTTTCTCAATTGCTGGCTTGAGTTTCCGAATCGCCGCCGCTGTCCACGGCTCTCAGCGATTCCCATGGACATGGAACTATATTCCACGCTCCGCCCTTAGCAGAGTAATCTCCAGTGTTCCCTGCTCAGCGCTCTTCTTGAAATGTCAGTGCACATTGTCATCTTACATCCGCAAGGACGCCCTTACCGTCAACACAAGGCCTTCTTTTGCGCAGCACGATTCTACAATTCGTTCGGCTCCTGAAAGGTCCGCTCCCATGGGAATCCGAACCCCCACTTCGAACAAACTAGATTGACCATGGGTTACTTCGGGTGATATCTCTGAACTTATACGCGCTGCAGCTAGTGGATAGGAGGTCATGTCAACATTCGTCTTGATACCGGGAGCTTGGCTAGGAGCTTGGGCCTGGAAGAAGGTCGCCCCCGAGCTTGAGAGAAGAGGTCATTCGGTCTATCCCGTTACGCTCACCGGCATGGGGGAAAGGGTACATCTCGCCACCAAGGACGTAGGTCTAGAGACAGCGGTTCAGGACGTTCTGAACGTGATAAAATACAACGAGATAGACAACTTCGTTCTGGTTGGGCACAGCTTTGCGGGCAAGGTCGCCGCAGTCGTGGCCGACCGGGAGCACGATAGGGTGAAGAAGGTCATCTACCTCGATTCGTTCCGACCACAGAAGGTAAGAACACCCCAGGGCTCGTTTGATCCCACCGAGGAATTCGGGCCCCAGCCCCCGGGGGCGTTCGCCGTGCCTTTGGGCGAAGCTACGGTGGACCTCATTGGGAAGGATGTCAAAGGTAAAGTCAGGTCATGGATGATGGCCATGGCGACCCCCTGGCCCATGAAGATGGCCAAGGACCCCGTCGTCCTTTCAAAGAACTACGACGGAGTCAAGGAGGCATACGTCTTCTGTACCTTGGCGGGAGACCCGGTGGACGAGATAATAGCCGGAAAGTGGGGGAAGCTCCGGGGCCCATACAAGGTCATGGAAACCGGCCATTGGCCGATGATTACAAAGCCGAAGGAACTGGCTGGCGCGATGATTGCGCTCTCTAGAGCCTAACCCTAGTATCAGAAACCGAGCTTCTCGTTCACGAGTATTACGTGAACGTTCCGCTGCTTCTCCCCTTCGTAGATGAAGATCTTGGACAGGTACGTCCCCGGGAACCCTAAGCTCTTCATCCTCTGGTCCTCAAGTGGGGTCGAGTGCTCCCGCAGCCTGAGCAGCGCTTCGTCCAAGTCCCTGGTGATTTTGTTCGTCCCGGCGACTATGATCAGATTCTTGCCTCCGAACGCATATGCGGAGAGCTGGCTCCCGCTAGCACTCCCTGCGACCATCTGCCCCTTCATGGTGATGGCATGGACGCTCCCAAGGAAGTAGTCCGCGAACGTCGCTAACTTCCTCAGTCTCATCTGCTTCTCCCTATCCTTCTCCGCCAAAATCTGAGCCTTCAGGTTGTTCCAAGGCTGTTCACCGGCGGCGAGGGCGTTGACCAGCCCGATCTCCTCCAGCGTCTTTGAGCTTCCTGTCATAACTTCTGCTCCGGCGGGGATCAGCGAGCGTAACTTGTCCAGCGCAGTCCTTCTGTCTGGGGCAAGCTCTGCCTTGAATCCATGGGCGTTCAGGGCCCGAATGGTCTCGTCTACAGTCTCCTGGTCTGGGAGCCTCTCCCATAACTTAACTTGAGAGGTGCTGACTGCCAATGATGGTTTCACATAGAGAGTCCAAAATGCCAGGATTTAAGGTTGGTAGTAATATCTGACTGGGTTAGTAAATTTGACCAGATTCATATTTGGAACTGCGGTTCCAGGCCGTTCAGTGCAGAAGGTGCCTGTCCGCAATGCTTCCCTCAGGGTGCGTTCACATCTGTCTTCAGGATTCACACGCCAAAGGCCATGGAACTACCTAATTAGTCGGTTCATTGCCACCGGGTCATGACGGAAGCGGGAATGGAACATATGTTGAGACCTGAGGGCATCGGGTGGAGGGTTGGTGTATCTATTTTCTCCTTCTTTGCCGCCATAATCGCCGTTATCCTCTGGCTCTTCTTCTACGCCGGAAGCTACAATGCCTATCAAAACCTGGCCATTATCGTCGTAATCTTCCTCGCCTTCGTAGCCGTCATGGGAGCCATCTGGGCCTCCTGGGGCTTGAAGCAGAGAAATTGGTGGAACGGCTAGAACCACAGGCTTCAACCCGGTCACGTAGATGCGAGGCTGTGCAGCCCTTAGGTCGGAATCTCGCCCCTCAGCACCGCTAGGATCGCCGAGTGCGGTACAGGGGTCTGGACATCGGTGCCCAGTGAGTAATAGGAGAAGTACGCCCAGTTGATGCCATTGGAATTGCAGTAATTGAGCAGGGCCTGTGTGTCAGCCTGCCAGTTCTGATCCAGCTCACAGTTGGTCCCGGTGCAACCGGCTTCGAAGGCGTCGAACTCTCCCATCCACACAGGAACCCCCTGCCTCTTCGCGTTGTCAAGGAACGCCTGGACATAGGGCTGCGCTGTATCCCAGTCCGACGTGTAGATGTGGAACTCGTACATCGAGTTTTGCAGTTGTGGAGCTGTCGAGATAATGGGGGAGCTCGCCATCAGACCTGGCGTCGAATCCTCATAGATCAGAAGTAGGCGCGAGTTGGCCGAGGAGATGTTCTTCCCCATCTCTGTGTAGAATGAAGTCAGCAGGCCTCCCTCGTACGAAACCGAGCCGCAGGAAGAATCGAACCAAGGTTCGTTGAACATGTCGATTCCGACGACGGTCGAGTTGCCTGCGTACCTTGACGCCAGCATCCGCTCGGCTGCCTCCATCGCCTCAATCGGCTTCGGGGCGTTGCTCCCCACTAGGGACTGGTCTTGAAAGAAGCTGCACATCGCCGAAGCGAGCTCTTGGCCCGTGGTGGGGTTCGTGATGCTTGGGTACAGCCAAGTGGGATTGCCCCATCCCTCGCATTCTCCGCCCTGCGTCTTTTCGGGTGCCTGTTTGAATGCTCCTGAAACATCCACTTGGGCGAAGTCGAACATAACCGCTACGTGTACTTTACTGAAGCTGCTCACGACATAGTCCAATTCGTCGAGGTACGCAGTGTTCCAGTGGTGGATCCAAGTCCCGTTGGCGGCAAGCGTCGGTGCATCGGGCTCGATGTTCTCCCAAGATATGGGTATTCTGACGGAGTTGAACCCCCAGGCAGCAACGTTTGTGAAGGATGTTGGAGGTATGCTCCATCCCTTTCCACACGAGTCGGGGGAACTGGCAGGGTTCCCAGTCCCGAAGTCGAGGCCGTCGACGTCGACTCCTGCCAGCGGGACGACGTCTCCTGCGGCATCAAAGACGCCCGTGCTCCCAGGCTCGGTGTGCAACCAGCCTGCGATTACTGGCGCGCAAGGAGAAGATTTGCAGAGCGGGTTAACCTGAGAAGTCGACGTGGTCGTAACGGAATTACTCGACGAAGTGAGCGAAGTACTTGACGTCATTAGGGATGTGCTTGTGGTAGTCGTTGACGTTCCGCTTGAACTCGAGGTCACACTGATGGTCGAGGATGTGCTCATGATGCTGGATTCCGTCGTGCTTGTGGCGGGGGGAGTCTGTTGTCGTGGCATAGCCGTGACTAGTGCGACTGCCGCCGTGACCACTAATACAACAATGAGAACCAAAGCGACAATACGGCCATTCGACAGGCCGCGGGTCTGTGACGCTGTTGTCACCATGTATAATTCATCCCTATATCGGTCGTTGGGACCAAAGCTCTCGCCGAATCTTTGTCTCCTGTCGGGGCAACCTCCTCGAGAGTTGAAGTAATCTAGATATCCCTTACTGGGAATCACACACGCTCCATTGTATCCGCGGCTGTTGGCGACCCGTTAGTCCTTTGAGCGTAGGCAGACCTCTAATTAGGGTGCGAACGTAAAAGAAAGGCCACCCCCTGATTGCCGATGAGCCGGCAGGCTCAGCTCGAAGTGGGGAACACCCCATTGGTCAGGGTCGACGGGATCTACGCCAAGCTCGAGTGCGTCAACCCGACAGGCAGCATCAAAGACCGCATGGTCTGGTTCATCCTCGACGAAAGCGAGAAGCTTGGGCTTCTAAAGAAAGGAATGGTCATCGTGGAGGCGACGAGCGGGAACACGGGTATCGCGCTCGCCTACTTCGGGAGACAGAAGGGATACGAGGTGAAGATCATAATGCCTGACAACATGACCGAGGAGCGCAAGGAGCTCATTCGA
>DASPPO010000043.1:0-6816 GCA_035625455.1 Nitrososphaerales archaeon
AGGCAGCGAAGGCGGGAGCGGACATCCTGGTCATCGGAAATCTACTCCAATCTACAGGGTTCGAGAAGACCCTCCGACAGATTACAGCTTCGATTAGGTCCTGATTGGACCCAAGGCCGACAAAGCGATAAAGGGCAACAGGCGCACAACCTCCCAATTTGCCGTACTGTACTCGGTGCGGAAAGGAGGTTCTGGTCACAGACCGGTACTGTCCCAACTGCGGCCAAATGGTCGAAGGACGGACCGGAGGTTCAGCGGCTCCGATGGCACCGTCTTCCGATCCACTGTGGGCCCCACAGGCGCAGCCTTCGGTATCCAAGAGCCCAGGAGGGGCAGCAGCGCTCAACTTCTTCTTCCCCGGCCTGGGCTACATCTACATTGGTTTCGGCCGTGATGTGGGGGAGGTTATCTTCGGAGCGCTGGTGTTCGTCTTTTATTTCATCGGCTTCGAAATCGGGTATCTAATCGACGTACTCACCTATGCGCCTTCGACGACCCCTGCCAACATTTCTCCCTACGTGGCCCTATTCCTCCTCGCATTTCTTTTACCAATCGCTTTTGCCTACGACGGATACCGGAGGGCGAGGTGATCTCGGACCTCAACTACTGCCCAAACTGCGGAGTTCCCCTGGCGGCCGACCAGAACTTCTGCAGGAACTGCGGCATGGATCTTCGACAGGCCCAGCCGGCGCCGGCCGTGGCGCAACAACCAACAACAGTGGTACAGGGCCTCGGGCGAAACGCAATCGTCTACCTGACTCCTGAAGGATTGCGCGGGGTCGCGCTCCGTTCCAGCGGGGTGCTCTTACTATCCCTACTGGTTCCGATTCCATTGCTTGCCGCTACATACCTCGTCATCCAAGCAGGCGCCTTCGCCGTTTATGCCGTCGTCTGGATTGCCTTGTCCCTCCTGATTTACGACGAGCTAAGGTGGCAGGGATTCCGTCGCTTGGGGGGGTACTCCCCGTCGACCATACATCCGAGCGAGGCATCATGGTTTGTGCCTTGGAGGACTCTGCGGATGGCAGACTGGAACGGCAGGACCCTCTGGTTCTCTAGCATCGAACCCTCGCGCAAGATGTCCGTCACCTTCGACCGCAACGACGTACCAGTTGTCGAAAGAAACTTGGCTTCGTGGGGGGTGCAGTGTTCCTCGAGGCCCCCCCGACTCCCCCGGTCCCTCACACGTTTCTCCACGCTGGCGTTAATTCTATTCTTGGTCAGCCAACTCATCCTCATTCTCGCTGCAATTCTCCCCTTCTTTCCGGGGGAGGCGCAGATGTACAGCACGATTTTGAACAGCACCCGCTCCCAAGTTGCAGGCGCTACGTTCATGGACGCGTTCAAGGCAATCTTCGTAAACAACCTCCAGGTTGCCTGGGGAGGTATGCTGCCTGTACTCGGACAACTCTCCTTCGGGCTGGCCAGCTACAACACAGGCCGTGTCATCCAAGTGATAGCCATCTCCGACCACTACCCGCCGACTGTGGTGCTCATCACACTGTACCTGCTTCCACACACGTGGGTCGAAGAGTCCGCATATCCAATTGCGACCGCGGCAGGGTTACTGGCGGTCACGAGATGGCGCTCGATTTCCCCCGGCGAGTTCGCTCGCCGAGTCAACTGGGGGTCATGGAAACTCGTCTTCGCCATGGGCGGCGTCGCATTGATACTGGTCGCAGCCGGTCTCATCGAGACCGCGGGACTTTTCCTTGGGGCGGGGGAACTCCTACTCTGGATTCCTGTGGGCGTCGCGGTCTTTCTTATGGTTACGTGGATCCGAGGGCACAGGCGCAGTACGCCGCTGTTAGGTAGTGCTTAATTCCCTCTTCCAAAACAACGGACAAGTTTGTCCTTCTCTGCCGACCTTGCTTGGGAGCGTGTCAAGACACTGGCTCCTTTCCCCGCGAAGCTCGATTCTTACTATCGCGACATTCTCTTACAATACGAAGCCGCCCAGAGGACGGCATCCATCGCGAGATCGAGAGGGCTCGACCCTACCGACGCCGTAGAGAGCAAGACAGTCTTCGACTTAGCAGACCGAGTGAACCAGATGCTCCGCCTCGACCAGTTCGAAGGGCTCGTCGATCGGCTCCGGGAGCTGCTCCACACCACATCGAAGGAAAGGGCCGCTTTGGCCATATCTCAGGAGATTGCCCTAGGCAGGTTCGGCGCGCTCGAGAGGCACGAGGCCCTGAACTACGGGGTCCGCGCAGGCTTGGCCGTAATGACCGACGGGGTTACCGTCGCCCCACTGGAGGGGATTTCTGGGGTAAAGATCAAACAGAACGATGACAACACCGACTACGCGTCCGTCTCATACGCAGGCCCCATGCGGTCCGCAGGAGGCACAGAAGCAGGATTCTCCCTTGTAATAGCCGACCTTACCGCAAAAAAGCTCGGGCTGAGCAACTATAGGGCGAGCCGAGAAGAAATCGATCGTTTCGCCGAAGAACTGAGAATCTACGAGCGCGACGTCGGGAACTTCCAGTATAAAGTCACTGACGACGACATCAGGAGGGCCATATCAAACCTCCCAGTTGAAATCGACGGAATCGAAACCGATCCCATCGAAGTCGTTGTCCATCGAAACCTGAAGCGCGTGGCGACGGATAGACTGAGAGGTGGGGCGCTCAGGGTGCTTAACGATGGGGTCATAGGACGTGCAAACAAACTGTCGAAGAAACTCGCCAGCCTGAACATCACGGGCTGGGAGTTCCTCGGCCAGCTGAAGGGAGCGACTCAGCAGTCCACCAACGAGACAGAGAAGGCAGGCGCTCACTTCGAGGAGGTAATCTCAGGAAGGGCAGTCCTCTCCATGCCTCACAGCAAGGGAGGTTTTAGGCTCAGGTACGGCCGGTCGATGGACACGGGCCTCTCCACCATAGGCATTCACCCCGCCGTCGCCATCCTCCTAGACTACCCCGTCGTAACCGGGACCCAAGTGAAGGTGGACATGCCAGGGAAAGCTGCCACAATCGCATTTGTGGACTCCATCGAAGGGCCGACAATATTGACGAAGGACGGAAGTGTCATCAGAGTGTCTACATCTGCCCAGGCCGAGGAGCTCCACGACTCACTAGCGAAGATCATAGACCTCGGCGACGCGCTTGTCAGTTACGGCGACTTTCTCGAGAACAACAAGTCCCTCCCACCGTCCCCCTATGTAGCTGAGTGGTGGGTACAGGATTTCCGAAATGCGCTTGCTGCAACACATGGAGCATTGGACATGCTCGCCGGGGCGGACATCTCACCCGAAAGAGCAAACGAGCTCCAGTCCTCTCCTACGACGATTCCAACGGCAGCGGAAGCCATCGCCATCTCGCAGGCGCTCGGACTCCCTCTCCATCCATCCCACACGCCGCGCTTCGACCGGGTCGCTTCATCGGACATCGCCGAGCTCAGGAAGTATTCTCTCGTGGAAGGATCAAGAGTCGTGATAAATGCCAACGTCCCCCAGATCCGATGGATACTCAACACCTGTCTCATCGAACACAGGATAGAGGGGGACATCGCGGTCGTCAGCGGCGAGCCGGCGATTGTCCTTGGCACTCTATTGAGGCTCAAGGAACCGGAGTTGGTCGTCCCCTCGGACGAGCCCGAGTACATCGAGAAGCTCTCCGGGATTCAGCTTGGACGCCAGAGCACCACCACCATTGGGGTCAGGGTAGGCAGACCTGAAAAGGCGATGGTCAGGAGGATGAAACCTCCAGTCCACACGCTGTTCCCAGTGGGGTACGAAGGAGGTTCGATGCGGGACGTTTTCACTGCCGCCAAGGCGGGGAGGGTGAAGATTGAGGTTGTCAACCGGTTCTGTTCCAAGTGCAACGAAAGACGGATGTCATTGCAATGCGAAGTTTGCGGCACGCCAACTACGAAATTCATGTCCTGCCCCCGCTGCGGCACGACAACAGAAGACGAGACCTGCCCCAAATGCAGGACAAAGACTGTTAACTACTCTAAGATGGAATTCGATTTACAATCCAGACTCGAAGCCATCAGGACGAAAATCCCACACAACACCAACAAACCCGTCAAGGGGGTGCGGGGGCTCACCAGTGCCTCGAAACAGCCAGAGGCGATTGAGAAGGGAATCATCAGGAGCAGACACGACACTTATGTCTACAAAGACGGAACACTAAGAATAGACGCGACCAACGAGCCTCTGACACACTTCAGGCCGAGAGATGTCAAAGCTGACATCCACGCATTGATCGGGCTTGGCTACTCCCACGACAAGGATGGGCTCCCACTACAGCGGGACGACCAGATACTCGAGTTGAAGCCTCAGGACATCATCGTTCCCGCCGAGATAGGGGGCGACCTGGTCAGGATGGCCCAATGCGTGGACGACATGCTACAAAACATCTACGGATTGCAACCATTCTACAATGCAAGGGAGCCGACCGACCTGCTGGGGAAGCTGGCCATAGGACTCGCCCCTCACACTTCTGTCGGTGTGGGCGGAAGAATCGTGGGTTACTCTGCGACACAGGTCTGCTTTGCCAACCCCTACTGGCACTCAGCGAAGAGGAGGGACTGCGACGGCGACGGCGACTCACTTCTGCTCCTAATGGACGCCCTCCTGAACTTTTCGTTGGAGTACGTCCCCGCCCAGATAGGAGGGTACATGGACACACCCCTGCTTATCCAGCCCGTCATACTACCATCCGAAGTAGACGAGCAGGCCCATAACTTCGACATCGCTTCGTCCTACCCACTCGAATTCTACGAGAAGACCCTCGGAGCCCCACCAGCGGCGTCCGTGTCAAATCTTATCGAGGACATAGGGTCCAGATTGGAGAAGGACACCCAGTTCTACGGCTACGGCTACACTCACCCTACGAGTTCCCTTACCATCAAGCGCTCTAGAGGAGCCTATTCTACCCTCAGGACCCTCAACGAGAAGATTTCCAAGCAGATAGAGGTTGCATCCCTCATAGAGGCCGTTTCGACCCGGGACGTGGTCGAATCTATCATCAAGACCCACCTAATCAGAGACATAATGGGAAACGCAAAGAAGTATGCCACTCAGGCATTCAAGTGCAAGGGGTGTGGCCTTACCATGAGGAGGCCACCACTTTCTTGGAGGTGCCCAACCTGCGGGAGCGAAATCAGAGGTACGCTGACCAGGGCCTCGGTCGAGAAATACCTCTACATCGCTCAGAGACTCGCACGAGATTACGATGTGGACCCGTACCTGAGGAGCCGCCTCGATATGCTCGAAAGGGAGTTGGATCAGCTGTTCCAAGGCCCGAGGAAGGCGGACCAGCTGGAGCTGACCGACTTCCTAAAGCCAGCACTGGCGGATTGAGCCGGGCGGTCGGCCTTTGACTTCCGCACTCGACCTGTGGCTCCTTCTCGAGCGGGTATCTCCTGGTAGCGTTTTTCTTCGTCATCCAGCGTCCTCAGGCGAAGCGAGAGCGCAAGGTCATTCAGGGAAGGGCCCTACGACAGGGGGGACATGATTCTCGTCGGGTCAGCGACGGGGTGTACTGAGGCGTCTCTGGTATTCGTCCTTGAACGAATACGCAGGCGAGTCCCTGAAGGAGTATCCGACCTTCTGAAAGTCCCTCCTCATTTCCTTGATTCTGCTCACAACCTCTTGCTTCTTCCTGCCTCCGAGGGCCAGGTGCACTATCTCCGCAACCTCTTTCATCTCAGACCTGCCCATGCCGAGGCGCGTAAGCTCGGCCACGCCCAGCCGTATGCCCCCGGGGTTGGTGTAGTGTCTCCCCGCCTGGAGGTCGCCTGGAATCGGCTCTCTGTTGCATATGATGTTCCGCTCCTCCAAGAGCTTCTCTATGACGCCGCCATCAGAGTACTTCGTGATGTCTAGGGCCACCTGGTGAGACTTGGTGTACCCGTTCCTCTCACCAAGCACCTTCTCCCCAAGGTCGGCCAGCCTCACCGCAAGAGTCTGGGCGTTCACGACGACATCCCTGGCATATCTCCGCCCGAACTGGAGGAACTCCGCGAACACCATCGCCTTTGCAGCTACATTGGCCAGATGGTGGTTGCTGGTCATGCCGGGGAACACCGCCTTCTTCAGTGGCTCTGCGAACTCGCCATGCGCCACGATTGCGCCGCCCTGCGGTCCATAGAGCACCTTGTGCGTGCTGAAAGTCATCATATGTGCCCCCTCACGCAGAGGGTCTTGGAACTGGCCTCCCGCAATCAGGCCTGCGACGTGGGCAGCATCATAGCAGATGACCCCTCCCTTGTCGTGGATGGCCTGCTCAAGCTCCCTGATGGGATGTGGGAAAAGAAAGAGACTGCAGCCGAACATGGCAAGTTTCAGTGAAGGCAGCGCGGCGATGCGTTTCTTCGTCTCGTCCACATCGATGTTCATCCCCTCCTTATCGAAGGCGAAGTATGCCACCTCCAGACCGTGGACGGCGCCTGCCGAGCCTCCAAAGTCCTTCTTGCCATGGGAGATGTGCCCTCCATTGGGAATCGATAACGCCATCATCGTGTCACCGGGGCTCGTGAAAGCAGTATAGACCGCAAGATTCGCCACCACCCCCGACACCGGCCTGACATCGATGTGGTCTGCTCTGAACAGCTTCTTGCCCAACGCTATCGCCTGGAGTTCAATTTGATCGATGTACCGGCAGCCGGCATAGACCCTCTCCCCTGGCCAACCCTCCGCATACCTGTGCCCCAAGTCAGAGGAAAGCACCCTCCTTACGGGCTCAGAGGCGAGGTTCTCGCTGGCAATCATAGGTAGGCTCTCCGAGAACCACTTCTCGTGAGCACGAACCTTGGTCATCACCGACCTGAATTCGAGGGCGTAAGAAGGCATACGACGCGATG
>DASPPO010000044.1:0-5738 GCA_035625455.1 Nitrososphaerales archaeon
GTAAGGAACGACGGATCTACGCGTTCGTACTGTTCCTCAAAGTGCAAGACCAACGAGCTGAAGCTGGGACGTGACCCGAGGAAGCTGAAGTGGGCACGGGGCGCAAAGAAGAGATGAGTTCAACAGAGGAGACCCTGATCGTAATAAAGCCCGACGGAGTGCGCAGAGGGCTCGTCGGTGAGATTGTGGCTCGGTTCGAGCGAAAGGGGTTCGTCATCAGGAAGCTCCAGATGCAGACGATGTCAAAGGACTTGGCGGAGGAGTTCTATTCCGTCCACAAGGACAAGCCTTTCTTCGGGGAGCTGGTCACGTTCATCACCTCGGGGCCTGTCGTCGGGGTGGTCCTCTCAGGGCGAGACGCGGTAGCCACCGTCAGGAGAATGGTCGGTGCCACCAAGAGTTGGGAGGCGTCGGCGGGTACGATAAGGGGGGACCTCAGTCTGGGTTACACCGACAACACGATTCACGCTTCGGACTCGGCCGAGAGCTTTACTAAGGAGAGCGGCGTCTTCTTCGGAAAGACGAGAGGGTGAGGGCGACATAAGAGGCTCGATGGAACATGTCAGAACAGAGGGGCCGGATGAGGCAGCCTGTCGTTGTCATTCTTGGTCACGTAGATAGTGGCAAGACGAGTTTAGCGGACTCCCTCAGGGGAACAGGAGTCCAGGCACGTGAGGTAGGCGGGATCACCCAGGAGATAGGAGCCAGCTTCTTCCCGATGGGCACACTGAAGGAAATCTGCGGACCGCTTCTCGACAGGGCGGGAGGGGAGCTACAGATACCTGGGCTCCTTATGATAGACACTCCAGGGCACGCGGTCTTCTCGAACCTTAGACTCCGGGGAGGTTCCGCCGCTGACATCGCGATTCTTGTCGTGGACGTCCTGAAGGGCCTGGAGAACCAGACCCTAGAGAGCATAGACATTCTCAAGCAGCGTCGGGTCCCGTTCCTGGTCGCCCTCAACAAGATTGACATGATTAACGGCTGGCGCAAGGGGAGCCACGGCCCGCTCCTTCAGGTGATAAAGGAGCAGCCTCCAGCGTGGGGCGACGAGCTCGAGGAGAGGCTCTACAACGTCGTCGGCGGATTGTCACGTCTCGGGTTTGAGTCTGATGCCTACTACCGCGTCAAGGACTTTCGGAAACAGGCCTCCATCGTCCCCGTCTCTGCAAGAGCGCATGTGGGCATGCCCGAAATGCTCGCCATGCTCATCGGCCTCGCCCAACAGTTCCTCAAGGGGAGGCTTCAAGTCGAGGAGACTGGTGTTGGGCGCGGCATCATTCTGGAGATGCAGGAGGAGGTAGGTATCGGAGAGACTGCGAACGTGATTCTGACAGAGGGGTCACTGAACGTAGGAGATTCCATCGGGCTCGTACGCAGGGACGGTGCGATAAAGTCGAAAGTCAAGGCGCTCTTCATGCCCAAGCCGTTGGACGATATGCGAGACCCGCGCGATAGGTTCACGCCCGTGGACTCGGTCTACGCCGCGGCCGGCGTGAAGCTGGTGTCAGCGGACCTGGCCGGGGTGGTTCCTGGGACCTCGGTGGCATCGTTCAAGACGGACAGGGAATTTCAGGAGCTGAAGGCAGAAATGGAGAAGGAGCTTTCGAACATTGTCGTGAAGACGGACAACATGGGGGTCATCGTGAAGGCTGAGAGCATCGGTGGCCTTGAGGCGCTGCTCAGAATGCTCGAAGAGCGAGGGATCCCTATCAGGCAAGCGGACATCGGGGACATCTCGAAGAACGACATCATCGACGCACAGGTCGTGGGGGAGCACGACCCGTACCTGGGTGCGGTACTCGGGTTCGATGCCAAGGTACTGCCCGAGGCGAAGGAGTACGTCGGAAGCAACCCGATCTTCGTATCCGCCATAATCTACGAGGTGATTGACAACTACGTCAACTGGGCAGCGTCAAAGAGGGAGGCCGATGAGAAGGCAGCGCTTTCGAGCCTCACCAGGCCCTGCAAGCTCAAGGTAGTACCGGGAACTTTCTTCAGACGGAACGACCCGGCGGTCTTCGGCGTAGAAATCTTGGCAGGAACGCTCAAGCCCAAGGTGAGATTGATGTCTGCCCAGGGGCTGGAGCTGGGGAGCGTGCAGCAGATCCAGGACCAGGGAAAGGCACTCACCGAGGCGAAAGATGGGGACAAGGTCGCCATATCTGTGGACGGTCCCACCCTGGGCAGGCAGGTCAAGGAGAACGATACAATTTACACGATGCCGAAGAGCCACGAAGCGAAGGTCCTGAGGACAAAGCTCCTCGGCTCACTGACTCCCAACGAGCGGGGGGTGCTGGATGAGATTATTGCGATCAAGTCGCCTGCCGACCCCATGTACGGGTTCTAATCGTGAGCGCACCCAAGATGCGCTCCTGTTAGGCCGGCCGAGGGCATCGATAGGACTCCCTGGAAGGTTGAGAGCCATCTCCAAGCTTATTTACCCGCCGGAATCGGAGCCGCCTGAATGGTCTCTTTCAAGCTAGTACTTTCCGACCCCAAGTCCGGCAAGTCGGAAGCCTCTGAGGTCAAGGACGCTCAGGCCCAGCCTCTCATCGGGCGGAAGGTAGGCGAAGTGATAGATGGCTCAGCAATTGGTCTCACTGGAAAAATTATGATAACTGGCGGGAGCGATAAGGCCGGATTTCCCATGAGGGCGGACACGCTTGGTGGGGGGAAGAACTATGTGCTCCTGACCAGAGGTGTTGGGTTCAGGACCAAAGAAGAGGGGGCTAAGAAGAGGAAGTTGGTCCGAGGAAGCACAATTACTGAAGAGATATATCAGGTAAACGCTAAGAGAATCGTGGAACAGGCAAAGAGCAGCTAAATTATCTGAATACCTTCGGCTTTGCTACAAATCATCGGGGACTAATCGGCTGAAAAGTAGAAATATCTCGCATGGCGTAGAATGGCCTGGCTGGGGCCTATGGCGAGACTCGACGACTTGGACATGAAGATTCTCTCATCGCTCTACGCGGATGCTTCTGTGTCCGTACCGAAGCTAAGCAAGCAGCTCGGAGTGAACCTCTCCGTCATGTACAGCAGGATAAAACGCCTGCAGAGACGGGGGGTGATAGAGAAGTTTACCGTTCAGGTCAACGAGGAGGCACTCGGGATGCGTGCCGGCGCCATCGCCGGCCTCAACATCGACCCCAAGCAGAGGGAGGCTGTCCTCAAGGAAGTGGAAAAAGTGGAAGGGGTCCGACTCATCCGCGAAGTGACCGGCCGCTTCGACATCATAGTCAATCTGAAGGGGCAGTCCCTGGACGAACTTCACAGGGCGGTCTACGACGTCATAGGGAAGATTCCGGGGGTGATTCAGACGGAGATCTTCATGGAGGTCTCGAGGAGGAACCCCCCCGTGAACTTCCGTTTGGTCGAATAGTCCTGCTAAGACTCATTAAGACCCCGCGCTGTCGCGAGATCCGTGGACCCGCTAGTCCTCCTCGACCAGGCGGTGGCACAGGATAAAGTCCCCCGGGCCATGGCAACTAAGGTTAGGAAGAAGATGAACATGGTACAGGGAGCCGTTCAGCGAGTCGAGAAAGCGAGCGGTCTCAGGTATCCTCCTTACTATGTGGAGCCGTCCCTCCCGTGTTCGAAAACTGGGGCGGAGTATGGCCAGATGGGGGTGCTCTTCGCCCGTGTGATTCCGACGACGGTCACAGGAAGCATAGTAATCCTCGTGCAATTCTCCGCGGCGCTCGTTGCATTCGGGACGAAGGCAACCATCGAAGCGGTCGCGGCTCACGAATTCACCCATTACGTCGACCTGGTCAGGAAGCTCAGCACGAAGAACATCACCAGCGACGAGGTGGTAACCACCCTGTTCGAGGCATCTTTCAAGGACGCGGAGCACACAGTCCCGCCGAAGCTGCTCTTCTCCGAAAAGGCGCTCGTTTCTCTGATCAGCAGGAAGTTCAAGGAGGACCTGACAGACGCGTCTTTGAGCAAGAAGGCGGGAGACCAATGGGTCGCAAAGAACCTCCCCATCCACTGGGTCAGCCCCGAAGAGAACATGCTCAGGGTACCGATGGCGTTGGTCGTTGCCACCCATTTTGACCCGGCAGTGCTCGCAAAGCTTGAGGAGATGCAGAAGGCAACCAGTTGAGGCTTACTGATAGCGAACGCGACAGCGTAAGAAACATTGCGACAACTCTGGTGGAGCCGTCCAAAATATCGGCCCTCGCCGCGTACGGCTCAAAGGTCGCGGGATACTCCCGCCCCGACTCTGACTACGACCTGATCGTCGTCTCCAGGCGTTACAGCGCAGGGGTGAGGTACAGGTACGTCGACTCTCCAACGGAGGTTTCGGCGCTCATAGTCGACGAGCACATGCTCAACCAGGACGCGAGCACTTCCTTCCTGGGAGAGTTCGTCGTTGGGCGCCTCTTGAACGTGTACGAGCCGATAATCAACGGCGATCTCTTCAGGGCGGTGGAGCTCGAGTACAAGAAGCGTGTGCTGACGGAGGCGCTCGTTGAGCTTTCTTCCGACTACGGGGAGTTCGCCACCAACCTGCTCGTTCCGTACGAGTACTTTCTATTCGACAAGTTGCACAAGCGGGCGGCGATCTATCCTCCGGCGCTGTACAGCTACGTGCACACCTACACCTGCCCGATGGGGGAAGAGAACAAGGCGGTTTCCGTAGAAGGGTTCGCCGAGGCGGCGAAGTCGCTTCAGCCCAGGGGCTTCCTAACGGCTACCTCCGATGGGGTGAGGATAGTCCCAGAGAAACTGAAGGCAGATGCCTTTTCGCGCTTCGAGTCGATGTTCTCCCAGACGGCAAGGGGGGTTACTCAGTACGCTGTCCACGGCTACGCCGGGAGGGTCGGTCCGTCGGTGTTCAGCAGGGAGGCACTGTCCAAGCTGCGGAGGATGCGGGAGGCCCCGCCTCCGCTGGCACCGCTGGAGGAGCCCCGGTCGCTCCTCAGGCTTGAGCAGGGGACGGTCATCCCCGACTCTTCCCTTCTGGTCGAAGAGCTAGCGAGGATACTCGGGTTCAGAAGCTACTCCACGAAGGAGAAGGACATTGGGGAGCCCTACTCGACGACCAGGGTCCTCACCTTCTCCGACGGTGTGCGCGCGAATTCGGTTGTTGTGAAGAACTACGCGGACGTGAGGGCTCTCAAATGGGCCCTTCTGGGCATTTGGGCTTCGACGGCGAAGAAGTTCAGTACCTCTGCCAATTCCCGCTTGGACCGTGAATATGGGATGACGCTGCGTCTAAATTCGATGGGCATCCTTGTGCCCCGAGTCCTCGCCGTTGCCCCAGCAGAACGCATCCTGGTTAAGGAGTTCGTAAGCGGCCCCACCCTGGCCAGTGTGATCAACTCGTTCCTAAAGGGAGCCCCCGGGGGACTGGGGAGCGTGTCCGCCTATGGTGAGGTTATCGCCAGACTGCACGCGGCAGGAATCGCGCTCGGAGACTCGAAGCCAAGCAACGTAGTCGTAGCCGTCGAGGGGCTTTACCTGACCGACCTCGAACAGGCTTACCCTGGCGGGGACGAGTCATGGGACATAGCCGAGTTCCTCTATTATACGGCAAAGCTGTCCATCCGAGAAGACGCCATGAAGAAGGTGGCCGAGGCCTTCCTCAAGGCCTACGGGGAGTTCGGAGACAGGTCGAAGATCGCAAAGGCCCGGGGTCAGAAATACTTCGGACCCTTCAGCCCGTTTCTTACGCCGGGTATGGCAAAGATGTTGCGGGATAAGCTCTCTGCCTATGCCTGAGGCTT
>DASPPO010000045.1:0-28225 GCA_035625455.1 Nitrososphaerales archaeon
GCTGAACGGCAAGCGACGCGAGAGACTTCACCCTCCCGAGATCCCCATCAGAAATCGTCCCACCCTTCGACCGGTCTCGGGCTGACAGGATCGCTTCGACCTTCTTATCCGTGAACCCCCTGCCCGAGAGGTTCTCGTTCGAGAAGAGTTCCCTCGCCCCGACCTCGGAGATGAGCCTGCAGAGCGCGGTGTTGTCCTGGACCATCTGCGGCAGCTCGGGAAAGTGCAACCCGTACCACTCGGAAGCACGGGTAGCTGTGATGTTCAGGTACTTGTCAGTGTCGTCGAGAGCCTGGATCGCCTGGACCAGGTGAAGGTCCGGCCTTGATGACGCCACGCGAATCGCCTCTTCTGCCGCCGCTATACTCCTCTGCCTCAGAGCCTCTAGATCCTGGATGTCCGGGGTACCCTCGGCCAACAGAGTTCGGACGCGCTCCGACCCATCTCGATTAAAGGGTTTCAGACAGGGGGGAGGCGAACTTCACTACTCGAGGGACTCTACGGCTTCCTTTAGGAGCGATCTGTGACAGGTCCCCGGGTCCTTTTCGGTGCACAGCAGCGTGATGGTACCCCTCCTCGATTCGTTAGCCAGGCTCCGGAGCAGCTCCTCCTTTCCCTTCAGGGAGCTGCGGTATGCGACGGCGTATTCATTCCAGCTCATCTTCCCTGACTTGTAGCGCTTTATCAGGCCGCGCGGTGTCCCCAGCTCTTTCATCCAGAGGTCTACCTTGTCCTTTGGGACGCCTCTGGGCCAAAGGGTCATCACAAGAATTCGCTTGCCGTCTGATTTTTCGGGAGGTGAGTAGACCGACTTCGCAATCTTGATCACTTTCGGGGAACTCTACGTACTCCGTTGTAAAGTTTCACTATTCGTTATTATGAAACCTCCGTTTCCTTTGGCCAGCCTATGCATTCCTGCCCTGTTTGTGGTTTGCCCATAACCAGCAAGAACAGATTTTGTAGCAGAAAGTGCATCAAAGTGGGTTACCAACTGGGATTGGTGGTGAATTCTGGCAACTTCAAAAGGGGTCATGTGTCTTTGAACAAAGGCAGAACCCTAGAGTCGTGGGTTGGGGAAGAAAGAGCGAAGGAGATTAAGGCTAGAATGTCTATCAATTCTCGGAACAAAGCTCCACAGCTAAGAAAGTTGAACCTCGACCCCACAATCACAGCTCGTCGCCTGAAATCTCGCCACTTTCACGATGAAGTGGTTCTCTGGCTGTCAGATCGACTCCGGTCTTCGGGCGCACGGGTTTTCATACTTTCAGAGTATGTCAAAGAGAAGAGAATTCCGGATGCCATAATATTCGATGGAAAGAAGCTGATTGCACTCGAAGTTGAGACTGAGAAAAGGTGGAAGCCGAGTCATGCGTCGTCTGAGGAACGTCTTTCCCATTTGAACTCGAAATGCGGCTTTTTCGATGAGACAAGGGTAGTATTTCCTGCGTTCGTCGAATCGCTCGATCGAATTGGTCCAGGCTTGCTTGCAGGTTTCAGCCTCAAGAAAGATTAAATTCCTAGCGAGAAACGCGAGCGATAGGAGGTAGAATAGCCAACCATGCCGACTCACGGAAGTCAGCAGCCCAGCTCATTACTGGCTGCCTTCAATCACAAAGGCTGGGAAACTCTCCTAGAGAGCCCATGAGTAAGATCGCAGACTCCCAAGCTAGAGGCTAAGCCCAAGACAAGCAAGATCCCGAAGGTAAGGAACAAGCGGACCTACGAGAAACGCTTTACTCTCAAGCGCAAGCCGGGCCAGAACTGGATGCGCCGGTGACCGAACAGGCTCGGTCCGGGTTAGAGGCAGCGGTAGCCTTCGTAGCGGAACAGGTCTCCCAGGGGAAGGTGGGTTCAGGAGCCCAGCTGGAGAAACTGAAGAAGCGGGCGGCGTCTGAATTCGCCCTCGACCGGTACCTGACCAACTCCGAAATCATCGCCTCGCTCCCTCCCAAGGCACGAACCGAATTCGAGGAAGTGCTTCGGGTCCACCCCAGGAGGAGCGCTTCGGGGATAGTGGTAGTCACGGCGTTTTCAGCGCCATTCGCCTGCCCCCATGGCACGTGCGTCTTCTGCCCCGGGGGACCGCGCTCTGGCACCCCTCAGTCATACCTCAGGCGAAGTCCCGGCATGAGGTCCGCGCTCGAGGCCGGGTTCGACCCGTGCCTGCAGGTGAGGAAGTGTCTCGCGAAGTATCGAGCGAACGGGCACGAAGTGAGCAAGGTGGAAACAATAATCGAAGGGGGGACCTTCATAGCGGTCCCTCGCGAGTACCAGGCGGCGTTCGTCAAGGGGGTGTACGACGGCCTTAACGGGACAGAATCTGCTACCCTCGAACAGGCCCAGGGCTCCAACGAATCGTCCTCCAGCCGCTGCGTGGGCCTCACGCTAGAGTCGAAGCCCGACTGGTGCAGGCCAGAGGACATCGACCTGATGCTCTCCTATGGCATAACGCGGCTCGAGATAGGAGTACAGTCCCTCCGGAACGAAGTCCTCTCCAAGAGCAACAGAGGGCACACGGTGGAGGACACTGCGCGCGCCTTCCAGGTCGCAAGGGACGCCGGCCTGAAGGTCACCGCCCACATGATGCCGGGCCTCCCTGGCGCGACTCCCGAAGAAGACCTTGAAGACCTCCGCCGGTTGTTCGAAGAGGAGGCGTTCAGGCCCGACATGTCAAAGTTGTATCCGACCCTTGTCGTGCCTGGGACCTCCCTCTCACGTCAGTTCAAGAGGGGCAAATACAAGCCCTATTCACTCGAAACAGTGGTCGAACTCCTGAGCGATATGAAGAGGTTCGTCCCAGTATGGCACAGGATAATGCGAATACAGAGGGAGATACCGGCGAACGAAATCGAAGGGGGCGTCAGGGCAGGAAACCTGAGGCAGCTGGTCCTGGGGAGGGCGCGCGAGAAGGGGTACAATTGCAGTTGCATACGGTGCAGGGAGGTGCTGCTCAGGGAGCCTGACGCGATGTCAAAGGAGGACTCCCTTGAGTACAGAGAGCAGAGATACATGGCGTCGGACGGGGAGGAA
Source organism: Nitrososphaerales archaeon (assembly GCA_035625455.1). Lineage (GTDB taxonomy): Archaea > Thermoproteota > Nitrososphaeria > Nitrososphaerales > Gagatemarchaeaceae > UBA183. The sequence continues at coordinate 3,031 of DASPPO010000045.1, forward strand.
GTGTTCGGCTCCTACGAGTTCGCGCGTTCCGGCGTCATCTCAGCGTTCGTCCGGATGCGTGCCCCGTCGGCAATGGCTCACAGGCCGGAGATGCGCGGTTCGGCCGTCGTCAGAGAGCTGAGGGTCTACGGAAGGACGGTCCGGGTGGGATACAGGCAGTCCGATGCATGGCAACACAGGGGACTGGGCGCCGATCTGATGCGGAGGATGGAAAGGGTGGCGATGGAGGACTTTGACGCCAAGGGGTTGCTTGTCACGAGCGCAGTGGGGACACGAAACTACTATCGCAAGCTGGGGTACGAGCGCGCCGGTCCCTACATGGGCCGAAGCCTGAAGTGAGGGCATGCTGCGCCGAACAATCCTTTAAGACTGAACCCGGGTCGGCTCCAGTCGCATGGGCGACCTCTCGGGATACAAGGGAGATGCCCTCCGGTTCCTACGGAAAGCAGGTGCCTCCGTGGGGGACGTCCTCGAGGTGCAGACGCAGTGGGGTGTAGTAACCGGGACCCTCGTCCCGAGATACCTCTACGCGGACGGAGAGCACGTCGTCCTCAAGTTGAAGTCAGGATACAACGTGGGCCTGAGCCTTTCCGGGCTCAAGGGAGCGCGGGTGAAGGCAAAGGGGGAGAAGCCCTTCTTTGCTGCCCCGCCACCCCCAAGGGCGGAGAAGAGACTCCCCCGGGTGCTCATCCTGGGCACGGGGGGGACGATCGCAAGTCGGATCGATTATAGGACGGGCGCCGTGCATCCGGCCGTCTCGTCGGCAGAGCTGCACTCTCTTGTCCCCGAGCTATCGGCAGTCGCCCGGGTCGAGCCCGAGTTCATGTTCGACGTCTTCAGCGAGAACATGACGCCGAAGCACTGGACCAGACTTGCGCAGCGCATACGGAGAGCGGTCGACGACGGGGTCGACGGTGTGGTGGTGACTCACGGTACTGACACCCTTGGGTACACGGCGGCGGCGCTGTGCTTCGCGCTGATTGGGGTTCCAGTGCCTGTTGTCCTCGTGGGCGCCCAACGCTCCTCAGACAGGCCTTCTTCCGACGGACCCCTGAACCTGGTCGCAGCCGTGGATGTTGCAGGAAGAGCCGAATTCTCGGGGGTGTACGTTGCCATGCATATCGGTGAGAGTGATGACAGGGTCGCTTTCCACATGGGGACTCGGGTCAGAAAGAACCACACGAGCCGCCGCGATGCTTTCGTGTCGGTAGGAGTGCCCCTGGCCGCGGTCTGGGGGAGATCGGGAATCGAGTATGCGGCCGAAGGACTCCCGCGCAGAGGGGGAACCACCTTCAAGCCGAAGACGTCGTTCGACGACAGGGTGGCCCTGCTGAAGTTCTATCCATCCATGAAGGCGTCCCTGGTCGCGGCGGCCCGCAGGGGGGGGCTGAAGGGGCTGATAATCGAGGGGACGGGGCTGGGGCACGTAAGCAAGGAGGTGGCCGCGGAGCTTCGCACCTTCATCAGGGGAGGGGGGTTGGTGTGCATGACGTCGCAGTGCATAAACGGGAGGGTGGACATGAACGTCTACGACACAGGGAGGGACCTCCTCCACGCCGGCGTCCTCCCCCTTGAGGACATGCTCGCTGAAACAGCGCTGGTGAAGGCCATGTGGGCCCTCCGCAATTCCAAGACAGTCGCGAAGGCGAATGAACTCATGGCGGCGAATCTGGCAGGGGAGACGACCACCAGGACTTTTCCAGGGTAGAAGCCATGCCAGGAGCCAACCGTCCCGATGACCTTCTGGTCGGACTTGAGATTCATCAGCAGCTTGCTTGCGGCACCAAGCTGTTCTGCGCCTGCCCTCCAGTCAAATCGGAGGTGTTCCCGCACCAATTCGAAAGGAGGCTCCGCCCGGCGCAGAGCGAAACTGGTGGCCTCGATCCGGCCGCTGTTTTCGAGTTCTCCAAGGGGAAGTCGAACAAATACTTCTGGAGCCCCGAGTCGTCCTGCCTGGTCGAGGCCGACGAAGAACCTCCACATCCGCTGAGCTCTGAGGGGTTGGGCTCGGCCCTCCTGGTTGCGATGACTCTTGGGGCGAAGGTAATCGACGAGGTTCATGTGATGCGCAAGATAGTCATCGACGGCTCGAACACGGGAGGGTTCCAGAGGACTTCTGTGGTCGGCATCGGGGGTTCGATCGATGTTGGGGGGGAAAAGGTGGGGGTGCAGTCTGTGACGCTCGAAGAGGACGCTGCCAGGATTCTGGGCGAGGATTCGACATCGAGGCATTTCGCACTCGACAGGCTGGGTGTTGCCCTTGTCGAGGTAGCCCTGGACCCGGTCAGAGGGGATCCTGAACTGGTGGGGAAGGTCGCCCTCTATCTCGGGAGGGTCCTGAGGTCCACGGGGAGGGTGGCCAGAGGCCTCGGGACAATCCGCCAGGACCTCAACGTGTCCCTGTCTGGAGGAAAGGTGGTGGAAGTGAAGGGCGTGCAGAAGCTCAACCTCCTCCCAAGGGTGGTGGAGTACGAAAGGGCGCGCCAGTCAGCGCTCGTCCGCATCGCGGCAAGGCTCGAAGAGAGAGGGGTGAAGGCAGTCTCCTGCGACACCACCGACGTCACCGAAGCAGCCAGAGGCTCGGGCTCGAGGACACTGCGCGAGAGGGCGTCGGCGGGGGGGAAGGTCGTGGCCGTGACAGCGCGCGGGCTGAATGGCCTGCTGGGGTGGGAGCCAACTCCAGGTTTCAGGCTCGGAAAGGAGGTGGCAGAAGTCGCCAGGGCAAACTCCCTGGGAGGCGTGATTCACTCTGACGAATTCGAGGTCCAGGGCATCCAGCAACAGGAGGGGACGCATCTCAGGGCACTGACGAGGGCAGGGGGCGACGATGCCATCGTAATCCTGGCTGGTCAATCAGATCTGGTAAACGCCTGCCTCCCCCGGGTCGTGGAGAGGCTCAGGCAGGCCGTTGCCGGCGTCCCCGCCGAAACAAGGGCGGCGACAGATACGGGGGAGACGAGGTACATGAGGCCGAGGCCGGGGTCACAGCGAATGTACCCTGAGACAGACATCCCGAACATAGGGATCAGCAGGAGAGTGCTCGCAGATTTTGAAAAGATGATCCCCCAGAACTGGGAAGCCCGAGTCTCGAAGCTCGCACACGTCTATGGTCTGAGCGAGGACATGGCCATGAAGCTCTACGACTCAGGGACGGAAGGGGAATTCAGGGCACTCGTCGCGGAGCTCAAGCTCGAGCCGTCCGTCATCGCTTCGGCGCTGGTAGACCTTCCTGCGAGGCTGGCGAGGGAAGGTGTGCCCGAGTCTGCCCTTAGCCTGGATGTAGTCGCCGAGGTACTGAGGGCGGTCGCCGGGGGGACAATTGCCAAAGAAGCCATCCCCGACGTCCTGAAGGCCATGGGCGAAGGGAACAGGGACCTGGGTGACGCCATCAGGTCTCTCGGCCTTGAGCGAGCTGACGACTCTGCGATTCGCGCGGTCATCGACTCTGTTCTTCTTAGCAACGCTGAACTGGTGCGGGTAAGAGGGGACGGCGCCTTCGCACAGCTCATGGGCGAGGCCATGAAGGAGCTCAGAGGGCGCGCCGATGGCGCTGCCGTCGCGAGGGTTCTGAAAGAGAGGCTGAGCCGGGCCGGACGGCCAACGAATTGAGCCGGGCACTTCGGCTCTGTTCAGGAATAAATCGACAGTTGAACCAGATTTGGGCTTCATCTGTTACTCTTCAGGGTCACAAACAGTAACCTCTGTTGTAAGGTTTCGAGTTTGACCGGAGGGCCGTCGGATTTTGCTCATGCCTTTTTATCTCCCATCTACGGAGGGGTATCTCGGGTCAGAGCTAGGGATAATCATGAGTCTCCCTCTTGCCGGTAACCTGAAGTTCGGACTCCTGCTCGGTTTCGTAGTAACCCTTGCCATCGCTCCGGTGCTCAACGAGTTTGGGGACGTCATGTTCCGGAAGGGGGTGGCCCGGCCGTTCTTCTTCGGGAAGTATAGGCTCCATCACAAGCGGTTCCTCTACGTCTTCCTCCCCATCGGTTACGCCCTGCTTTCAACCCTGATAGTCCTTGGCTACGTGCAGATAGTCTGGAGCGTTTTCTGGACGGGAATCGCGACGACACTCGTGATCGGCGCGACCTGCCTCCTCCTCGACCTCGCGGTCGACTACTTGCAAGACAGCTGGGGGTGGGGGGTTATCCACCACGAGCTCATCTATCTGGCCGTCCCCGCCTTCGCTTTCACCGACTTCCTGCATCTCGCGTTCTGAGTTCGTTCAGACGCCCGTCCGTCGACTACCTCCATGCGAATCCACCCGTCCATAACTTGTGAAAAGGGCCCGGACTTTTGGATGGGGCGTATGGGCGTCGGTCAGGGGTCAGAGTAGCGGATAAAAGCCGACTCGAAGTGGAAGGTGGGTAAGGCATCCCAATTGGCAGGTGTGTCGAAGGGGACGGTGGCATATGTTGCCGCTTTCGCCCTCTTGCTCCTCTGGGCTCTCTTTGTGCAGGCTGACACAAGGAGGGTTGACGGCCACAGCATGCTGCCTACGCTCGAAGGGGGAGACCTCGTGGTCATCCAGAACGTCCCGATAAGTGACATCCATGTCGGGGACATCATCGTTTACGGCAGTCCCTGTTCGGCCGAAGGAGAATCGGTGGTGCACAGGGTCGTCAACATCACAAGCGCGGGGCTGATAACGAAGGGAGACAACAATCCGTATCCTGACCAATCCGTGCAGGCGGAGATAGCCGTCTCGCCCATAACCCAGCAGTGCCTCGAGGGGAAGGTGATCTTCGTCGTCCCTTACGTCGAACTCCTGGCGTACTACATCGACACCAACGGTCTCCCCCAGTGGCTCAACTACATCCCTTCCATGATCATACTGATCGTTATCATCGCCCTGACGCTCAGTGGTGATGGAGGCGAGAAGCGCCCGAAATGATTCGCGTGCCAGCCGTGACCTCTCGTACTGGAGATCGTGCTCAGTCGCGAACTTGCGCTTGAGGGCGCAGGTGCCCCACTAAGGTCAGAGGTCGAAGTAGAGGTAGAACTCGTACGGGTGGGGCCGCGCCGCGACGGACCTGTAGGCCTCCATTTCGAGATCCACCATTACTTCAATGAGATCCTTGGGGAAAATCCCCTCCAGGAACGAAGAGTCTCCCTGCAGGCTCTCTACCGCCTCCTTCAGGCTCCCTGGGAGCTCACCCACGTTTAGGTCTCGGCGCCTCTCCGGCGAGAGCTTGTAGATGTCCTCGTCCACGGGGTCCCCCGGATCCGCCTTCTTCACTATACCGTCCAAGCCCGCAGCCGTTATGGCCGCAAAGGCAAGATAGGGGTTGCACGACGGGTCCGGAGTCCTGAACTCGACCCTCTTGGCACCCTCGGACCCCTTCTCGTAGGCGGGTATCCTCACGTTGGCGGACCTGTTCATCTTGCTCCATGCGATGTACACCGGCGCCTCATAGCCAGGTACAAGTCTGTGGTAGGAGTTTGTTGTGGGGTCCACTATGGCGCAGAGTGCCCTGCTGTGGTGCATTATGCCCCCAATGTAATAGCGTGCCGCCTGACTGATTTCCGCGTATTCGTCCGAAGGGTCGTAGAAGGCGTTCTTACCGCCCTTCCAGAGGCTTGAGTGAACGTGCATCCCGACCGCGTTGTCACCGAAGATCGGCTTTGGCATGGTGGTAGCGATGAGCCCCATGTTCGTTGCGACATTCTTGGTCACGAATTTGTAGGTCATCGTACTGTCGGCCATGGTAACGAGCTCGTCCCTGTACACGTCTATCTCGCACTGCCCCGCGGTGGCAACCTCGTGGTGATGGGCGTTGGAGAGGACTCCGAACCCATCCCTCAGGTAATTGACGCACACGCTACGGTAGTCGCTCAGTGTGTCGACGGGCTGAGCGGGGTAATACCCGTCCTTGAACCTAATGGGGAAGTTTGTCCCCCTGGCTTCGTTGGCCGACTCCTTCGATGTTATCCGGAACCCTGACCCGAAGGGGTTGTTCGCCTCCCAGGTTGCCCCGTCGAAAACGAAGAACTCCACCTCTGGACCCCAGAGCGATCCAGTGAATCCAGCCTCGCGGATCTTCGATTCGGCGGTCTGGGCCACGTGCCTGGGGTCCCTGCTGAACCTCCCGCCGCCATAACCCGTGTTCACGTCGCAGATCAGGCGCGCAGTCTTCACCCCGTCAACTATCCAGGGTATGACTCCCCAGGTCGAAGCGTCCGGCACCAGGAGCATGTCGGACTCCTGTATCTCGACGAAGCCCCTGACGGACGACCCATCCAGTTTCGCCACACCTTCGACGAACATCTCCTCCTGCATCATCTCCGAAGGGAGGGTGACGTGCCGGAGCCTCCCCGGAACATCGGTGAACTGCAGATCGACAAATTTGACGCCCTCCTTCTTTATCATTTCGAGAACCTGTGTTGGAGTGAACGTCCGGCTGACGAACCTGCCGTCCGACGTGATCTTGTAAGTCAAACGCCGGGGCATCGTTTGGAAAAGATATAAGTGTCATCGGGGTTCTTCTGGACAATGTTGGCAAAAGACGTCCGCGGACTGGACAGGACGAGTGCCCAAGGGGGCCTGACCCCACAGAAGGGTGGACAAACGAACATGGATCATCTGCACAGGAAGATTCTGGCGCGCCTCTTGCAAGACGGGAGGGTCTCTTTCCGCCAGCTCGCGGCAGAGATGCAGGTCTCGACGACGACGGTGGCGACACGGGTAGCCCGGCTGCAGAGTGCCGGAATAATCTGTGGGTACCATGCGCTTGTCGACTTCCAAAAGCTAGGGTACGAGCTCACCGTGGTCACAGAGATACACGTCTCCAAAGGGAAGCTGGTCGAAATGGAACAGGAGATTGCAAAGCTTCCGAACGTCTGCGCCGTGTACGATGTCACCGGAGAGATAGACGCGATCGTGATCTCCAAGTGCCGCAACAGAGAGGAGCTGAGCCGCTTCACGAAGTCGCTCCTATCGATGCACTTCGTAGAACGGACCAACTCTCACGTGGTCCTATCTACGGTTAAGGAAGACTTCAGGCTCCCGATTCAACCTTAAATGTGCAGCACGCCGTCAAAGGACATCTACAAATGACGAGGATCAGGGTCAGGCTTGGCCATGCAGAGGCCGAGGTCGAAGCTGATGCAGAGCACATCCGGGACGCCATAGAACTGGTCCCAGAGCTCGCAGCTAAACTCCCTCGCCCGATGAGGGAGGAAGTCGCCGGGCAGAATGAGCCGGGTGATGAGTCACAGGCCGAGGTGCCTCTCCAGTCCGGTACAGAATTTCCCGCGGTCACACTCCAGAAGGGGGACTCCCTGGCGGACGTTATCGGGAAATTCTTCTCCAGTCCGTGGGGGCGCGAGAAGAGGAAACTCTCGGATGTCAGAGAAGCCCTTCAATCTTACGGTTTGAACTACCCTAAGCAGTCGGTTGCCGTAGCGCTCCTGCGGCTCGCGAAAACCACGAAGCTGCGCCGCTTCAAGGCCGAGGACGGAGAGTATGTCTACACCTCCGCGCTTAACGTCCCGAGCGTCCATCACGTGCCCGAGGGAGCTGGGGTGGGCGAGCTAGCCGCCGCCCAACCGGGCTGAGCAACATGCCTTTCTCAGTCGGATAGTCCGGCAGAGAGTGCCTCGCCTCCCAATTTATCTACCCACCCGAAATATGGGGCGCAAATTGTCGATCAGGGCCAGGCAAAAGGCACGTCGCAGGAGGAGGCGGATCCTCTACGCTTCCTTGGCCGTCGCCATCATAGCAATCATCGTGGTGGTCTACCTGGTCGCCCAGTCCTTCAACAGCCCGTACACGTCATACATAGGCCAGCCCGTGAGTCAGACCATCTTTCAGGGCCTTGCCGGGTTCAGTAACCAAACGTTGACAGCTGTTGGCAGCGGGTCCGCCCAGGCGCCCTCCGCGATCTCCGGGGGGACCCTAGTGAGCAACGGCAAGCCCGAGGTCCTCTACATCGGTGCAGAGTACTGTCCATACTGCGGCGTGACTAGGTGGAGCATGATGATAGCGCTCTCGAAGTTCGGTAACTTCACCGGAGTGGATTACATGCTTTCCACGGCGTCAGATGTAAACCCCAATACTCCGACCTTCACCTTCGCCAACTCCAGTTACTCGAGCAACTACATCTCCTTCGTGGCGGTCGAGCACTATGACAGGTCTGAGAACGTTTTTCAGCCCCTCACGACAAACGAGTCGTCGCTCTTTTCTCAGTATGACGCGAGCGGGGGGATACCCTTCATAGACTTCGGGAACCAGTACCTGGTCACAGGGGTGAAGGGCGGCCTGAGCACACTGGATCTCTCCGGGATGAACTGGACGCAGGTAGAAACTCAGCTGGACACGCCCGGGAGCCAGACAGCTCAAGCCATCGTAGGCGCGGCCAACTTCTTCATCAGCACCATCTGTGCCATAGATGGGCAGCAGCCCGCAACGGTCTGCTCCCAGTCCTATGCCACCCTCCCGCTCTCCTTCGCAGTTAACTCTCAGTCCATCCGGCAGGATTTGATGAGCATCCCGGCATCAAGCGTGGATCTGAAATGGACCGTCTGAGCAAGGCCTTCGTCATCCTGGCAGCCGTTGGAATCGTCGTCGCCATTTATCACGGCTACGATGAGGTAACCAACTACTCGGCTCCAGGGACCGGCGTCTGCAACGTGAACAGCGTCGTCTCGTGCTTGAGTGTCTTCCAGAGCGGGTACACCAAATTCCCTCCCGGCCCCTACGGGATTTCGATGTTCGTCTACGGGCTCATCTGGTTCCCCCTTATGGTTGTATTGGGCGTCTGGTTCGGCAGGCGGGAGGGGACCTTAAACGGAGAAATCCTGGTCCCGGTCCTGATGGTGGGGAACCTCTTCACCATCTACCTCTGGTATCTTGAGATTGCAGTGATTCACGCATACTGTCCGGTGTGCATCAGCATGTACGTACTCAACTACGCTATGACAGGCCTGGCGGCAAAGCAGCTGTTCTGATATCGGTGGCACAGCCACCAAGCGTGCCTCTCGGGGAAACGCCTAGGACGCAAGAGTGGCCGTCAGATAGTAATTTAAGCGGATTGAGAATCGGTGCGGCGCGGAGCTGTACAGCCTGTCAAGCGAAAGAGAGCTGCAGATATCGGTGACATACGGGGAGGCGAAGGTCGACTTTTCTGGATCTCCCGAGGTTGTGATGCGTTCACTCCACGAGTTCATATCAAAGGTCATCCCAAACATGGACCTCGCTCGGACAATAAGCGTCAACTTCTCGCTCAACGACCTGATTCAGATGTTCAAGGAGTACGTCAGGGTCACCCCCGAAGGCCCGAGGGTGTGGACCCAGGACAAGAAGCTGAGCGACAGGGACGTCATACTCCTGCAGCTTGTAGCTTCGCGGATCTCGCACCTGAGCGGCACTTCGGGAACGGACGCCATGGGGGTGTCCGAGATTGAGGGAGCGACGGGGCTCTATCCAAAGACGATAAGCTCGAGGCTCAGCGAGCTGACGAAGTCGGCGAACGTCGAGAGGGTGGGCTCGGACCAGGGCGGAAAGTACAGGATAACGACGGTGGGGGTCAGCAGGCTCGGGGAGCAGCTGGCGAAAAAGTTCAGGCCTGCCCCTTGAAGGGGTACTTCTGCACGTACCTGTAGTTCCTCATGCTGCCGTCCCTGAAAAGTGACCCTTCCCTCACCAGGTCCACCAGGGTGTGAGACACCGCTGTCCTGTCGTAGTGGTAGCCTCTCCTGCTCATCTCCTCGTGGACCTCGGAAAGCGCTCTGGGGGTTGCGAACCAACCCTCCTTCCACATGGTTGTGATTACGCTTCTACTCGTCTCTCCCCTGTGCTCATCCGAATCAGAAACCTGAGGTTCGACCAACATCGGCTCCTTTGATGACATGCCGGCCAGAACGCTTTCCACGGCCTGCTGCAACCTGTCTTCGGCAGTGGTGATTTCAACCTCCCACGAACCGCGTTTGAGTCGGACCGTGACTCTGTTCTGTTCTGCTGACAATTCGGATTCTAGTTGTTCCTGTTGGGCAAGATGCCCATATATGAACAGTTGTCGCCCCATGCAGAGCGGGCCCTCGGTAGCCAAATACCCGTCTTTTGTGACTGGGTGATTAGGAACCGCTCCCACGGTTCATCCGTGCGCTATGAGACGCGCCACGAGGGTTCGTTGGTCACCTGTCCGCGCCCTCGGGGCCGACCAGTTGCGCATTAACAACATGCGCAACTGATATATAGTGCGCAACATGCCCACCATGCGCGCAACATGGCCATAGCAGCCTCCCCCACACTGGAAGACGAGCAGCTCGCCATGCTGGACGCCCTGGCGGAAGAGTTCCAGGAGGCGTTCCAGGAGCTGTCGGCTCGCGCCGAGCGCGAGCTTCCGGGCAGGACCTTCGTCTTCAGCAGTTACGGGAGGGAGCTGTATCCGTACTTCGAGGCGACAGACGCAGACCAGGTCCCTGGGTGCATAATTCCCGTCAAAGAAGGGCGACCGGTCGCGTCCGTCGACTCGACGTGTATTCTCGTGGGGGAGACCGCCCAGGGTGCGCTGTACGCTGCGAGGACAGCGGTGGGGATTTCGATGGAGGGCTCGCTGAGGCGCTTCTTCAGGCTCGGGCCAATACTAGTCTACGCCAACTCCTCCGGCCTGTCCGGGTTGATTCCGAGCGTCCCACCGACGGAAATGGACCTCCTGCTCTCTGACCATGCAGTTGCTGAGCGGTTCATCAGGAACACGATTGAGCGCAGGGTAGTAGAGGCCCTTGCCAGAAGCGACGGAGACAGCATAATAGTGGCGGACGGGTCTCTGAAACACCCGATGGGTCAGCTGTTGCCGACCGTCCTGCGGAGACTGGGAAAGGGGAGATGCTTTGTGGGGTTCTCGAAGTCAAGCAACCTCATCGTGTCCGAGGGGGCGGTCAGCGCCCTCTCCACTGCGAGGGTCCCCTCCTTCTGCCCCCTGTCAGGGGGGGACGTGACGACACTGCTCGCGAAGTTCACACCTGATGGACTCGTATTCAGACTTGACCTGTCAGGCCCCGAACCGCCTGAGAAGACCCTCGGGAGAATCCTGTGGAACGACGCATTCGCCTCTGGCTACCCGGATTCGCTGCGGATTGCACATCATCTCTCCATCTTCTCAAAGGCAGAGGATCAGGCTCTCAAGGCCTTCGTGACAAAGCGCTTCCGGGTTCATCAGCTGCACACATTCCCCCTCAGGAAGATCGTACTGGGGGGCTTCAAGGGGGGCGCCTAGACGTTGAAGATACTCAGGAAGGAGTCGGACGACATTCTTGTGGTCGCATCTCCCCGCGAGAAGGTAAGGATTGGGGACTACATTGTCGCTTCTGAGCCGGAAAGGAGCCTCGTCCTCCAGGTCTATGACGAGAAGTATCTCGATGTGGAGGGGATTGAGGAAGAGATCGCCCGCGAGGAGATTCTTTCGGCTTCCACGCCAGGAGTCACGTCAGACCCAACTGAGCTGACGACGATATCGACACTGATCCGGGACATGAGAATCCTGCTCTGCAAGTCCAGAGGGACGATTTCAGGAGGCAGGCTCACTCCCAGGGCGAACTGGATGCCTTCGCGGACGTCCTCCAACGTGTCCCGCCTCATGATCGACGAACTCGGAGGGGCTGTGGAGCCGCTCGGGGCCAGGGACATACGCCTCGGGACGGTCGACTCGGAGTCGGGCTTCAGCATACCAGCCGAGGCGTTGGATGGACGTATCACGGTCATAACAGGGAGGAAGGAGTCCGGGAAGTCGCACCTCGCCAAGATACTTCTCCGGGGGCTTTTGGAGAACGGCGCCTACGCCGTGGTCTTTGACCTCAACGACGAGTACGGCTCGATAGGCCAGAGGAAAGACGGCAGAGAGACCGCCGAAGGACGCAAGGTGAGGGTCCTTCGCCCAGGGCGGGACCTGAGGTTCTCCCTCGCCTCCGTGGGACTCCGTCCGATAACCAACCTGTTATCGCATTCTCTGGACATGCCCGGGACCTCGTTGCGAGAGTTTACCAAGATCTGGGAACAACTCGACAACAGGGACGAGCTCACGCTCGCTTCCCTCGAAGCTGGCATCCAGCAGTGGAGGTGTAACGAGTTTGTAAGGGACGCCCTCTTCGCCAGGTATCACACCATCGCCTCATGCGGCCTCTTCACCGACTCCGAGCACCAGCAGTTCGACCTTCAGGACTTCTTCACTCTGAACAAGGCGGGGGGTGCGATGGTCGTCTCTCTCAGCGGAGTCTCCCCCCTGAACAGGAAGATGGTGGTAGAGCTCATCCTCTCGAAACTCGTGGAACTCCTGGAGCGTCGGAGAATCCCCCCCGTCTTCCTTTTCGCCGAGGAGGCTCATCTGTACCTCAGGGACACCTACTGGGAGGACCTGATCACAAGGATGCGGCACTTCGGCGTGTTCACCATCTTCGTGACCAACCAGCCGGACGCCATCGATCAGAGGATCTACCGCCAGGTCGACAACATATTCCTCTACAGCTTCAGCAACGACGCAGACCTGAACCTGGTCTCGCAGGCATCCATGGCGGACTCGGACACTGTGAGAGCCATCGTCAGGACCCTCCCCCCGCGCATGTGCCTCCTCCTGGGGTACGCAGTGAGGAACCTCCCCGTGGTCGTGACCATTGATCCTTTCGACTCGCCAGCCACCGGGCAGACCAGGCGGTTCTTCCCTGAGTCGCTCGAAGTCAGCCCTCAACCAAGCTGAACCATCCTGGTCGACCATGTGGGGTCAGTCCAGGGCCTGGACGACCATGTACGACCCAGCCATCATGGTTACGCTCCCACAGTCGCTGGTGCAGGCAAGGTCGATCTGGAGGGTTGCCCCCTTAGGCCCGGATGATACCACGCCAGAGAGCCCGGGGGTCTCATAGACGGGGGGTGCGACCCCGAAGGAGAGACTGTTCTGGGTGGCGATTGGAGTTCCCGCCGTTACCACACAGTTTGTGGGGAGGTACCCCCCACCTTCTGGCTCTGACACGGGGGCGCAGGCGATGACCAGCGAGGCACCTGCAGGGAGGGGGTGGACCTCGAAGTTGTAGTGCTCCGTTCCAATCGAGGGCTCAATGACAGTGAACGCGTAGAACGCAAAGGTTTCGTTGGCAGGGAGGTTCACCGCAAGGCCCGAGGACGAGTACTGGCCCGGCAGACTGGTCGAAATTCGTGTCCTGTCCCAGGACGTGATGGACACGTCAGGGGCACAAATCAATGTCGTATTCACTTGCCTGACTGCCTCCCCGTTGGGACAAGCAGATGGGAAACCCACAATCGACGTCCAGTCAACCTCCCCGTTCTGGGGGGCGTACCAGAAGGTGTTCCCGCGCCCCGTCACGAGCCCCACAGTGCTTCCCGGTGGATTTCCCGCGAGTATCTGGGCGTACTTCGAAGCACAGGTCGCGTTCCCTGGGGAGCAGATGCCCTTCGGTATTAGGTATTGGACCAGGACTGAACTTCCAGGCGGGATAGAAACGGCCGCCAGAACCGAGTACACGGTCCCGTTCGGGTATCTGAGCAGGAGGTGGTTTAACGACACCGTCGCGGGGCCCTCGTTGGTCGCGAGAAGGCCCCCGATTGTAGACGCGAATACCAGCGACTCCGCGCCCCTCTGTGATGCCGCCTGAAGGGCCGATTCCTGGGCTGCGGCCGTCTGCTGTTCCAGTCCCGACGCATACGCGAGGGAGCCAAGTGCCATTATGAATACGAGGACAAAGAAGATGGTTCCCAATACGGACGCGACCCCTCTGCTACTCCCTGACCGCAGCCCCGTTCACCCTCCTAGGCCGGCGCCACCAGCACCCCAACTGCCTGCTGGGCCCCGGCCGAGGTGGTCACGGTTATTGTGCAAGTCGAGCCGATTCCGAAGACCGAACCAATTATCATGATCGCGACGTCTGTCGCTCCCCCGGGCTGGACGGGATAGTCTATCGTCACCGAGCCGGGGTCCGTCGCTGTCTCAGGACACGTTCCGCCCGACTGCGCCCCGGTTGCGATGTCGTAGACGGAGTAGCAATAACGTGCGGTGTCCGGGACCTGGGTGGTCGATACGACGAAGGAAGATATTGGGGTCTGTCCGAGGTTCATCACGGTCAACCTTTCTATTGCTAGGTATGCCCCCTGGCGGATGCTTTCGTCCTGGACCGCAACGGAAGGCCCACCGAGGCTTGAAGCGAGCGGGAGAACCGCGCCAAGGACCAAGGCCGAACCACCAGCGGCGATGCCTATGAGCACGAACGCTTCGACATAGGCGGACACGCCTCTCCTTCTCCTACGACTCAATCTCGACTTCGTCCCCCGCCGAATCCGCAACAATCACCGTCTGCCCGGAGGCGTGCGCGCACTTCGTTACCATGAGGGTGTACGTCCCCAGGCTCCCTGGACCGAGGGGAGCGTAGCTCCCCGCATACAGGGACTCGTTGAGGATTATCTCGGCGGGGGTGAATGGCGATTCTCCATAGTTGTAGACTGCGATCCTCACCGTGGTTCCCTCATGGTACCCCCCAAACAGAGGACACGACACGGAGGGTGACACCGCCACGTAGACCATTCCTATCTGGGTCCTGTCCGACGCATCCTGCGTTAGAGCGCTGAGGGAGGCGGAATCGTTTGCCAGGGCGAACTGCCCCAGCGCCGAAGATACCACAATACCTCCGATTGCAAGTGTCACTCCTACCATGAGGACCGAAGCGTAGAGTTCGCTTATTCCCCCCCGACGGCTCGTGCCAAAACGCAGGGAGGGGCTCATGCCGAGCCCCTACTGGGAAGTGACCACAACCTGAGCTGAGGCCGAACCAAAGAGCACGTTGACTGTGATGGGCTCCCCCGCGACCCAGAATGTTGGAATGGTGCCGATGGAAGACAGTGGTGCGTTAAGGACGAAAGACGTCTGTCCCCCCGGTTGGAGCGTGAAGGTGTTGGTCTCGAAAGTCAGGGGGTTGTCCGGTTCGGGCTCGCCGTCGGGCCCTCCCACAGTCCAGATTGCAGGGCCCCCCGAGGTGATGCTGCAGGGGGCCTCGCAGGCGGGGGGTGTGGCCGCGCCCGTGTCGGTGCCTGCGAAGACCACTTGACAGGAGGACGGGGTGCAGGAGATTTGGCTTCCGCCGTCGTTCTTGATGGAAATGGAGACTGCCGAGGGAGGATCGACCGCAGCGGCCCCTGCCCTCATCGCGGCGCCTACCACCATGATGCTGGTGCTGGTTGTCGCACTGGTGACGAGGTTGTAAATGGAAGCGCTGACTATGCCGCCCACCCCAAGAACGGCCGCGATGATGATGAACAGGTCCATGCTTTGTGAAATCGCCGCGCGTTCTTTCCGTATTTTCAACGTTGAATCAGGCGAGTCCGCCTATTAACAGCCAACCAATCCCTGGCTAGAATCCGAGGGAGTGGAGGAGCAGGTGCAAGCCCACCGGCGAGGTGGCGGCTACCGCCGCCACTGCGAGCGCGACGTTTACCGAGGCCTTCAGCGTGTTCTTCACAGTAAATTCTGTGATCTTAGCGCTGATCAGACCGAGGGCCGCGGCGGATACCACGACCAGAAGGTCTGAAATTTGCCCAAGAGGAATTTGCAGTGGACTCCCCTGCGTCGAGCTTGGGCCCAGGCCTGCAAATACTGGCCTAGCCACCCTGTTCAGGGACGAAAGCACGCTCCCCACAAAGCTGATACCGAAGGTGAGCATCAGGGGGGAGACGTACGATAGAACCACATACGGCCTGATCTCTGCTGCCGCCCCCCTCTTCATTTCAGTCATCCTGTCTGTGAAGCTCGAGACCTGATAGACCGTGTCGATGGTCCCACCCCCCGTTTTGCTCATCTGTCCCAGCAATAGGAAAGCCAGTTTCCCAAGCTTGCTCCTGCACTCCACTCTGACTTCTTCGAGGGGAACACCAGCCTTCAGTTGAGATGTCACGCGGGACAAGAGCCGATCGAACTGCGAATTGTATCTCGTGCTTGCCTGGATAGCGAGGACTGCCCTTGCAAGGTCGTATTCATGGCGTTTGTACTCCAAGAGGTCCTTGAGAAAGCGGACGAGCCCAGCTTCTATGGCCTTCGACTGGGCGATCTGCCCTCTGACCGACAGACCGTAGGCTACGAAAAAAATTAACAGGGCTGCTCCCACAGAAGCCCAGACCCCGGCAAAGAATCCCGCCGCCAGCGACCCGACGAGGGATACCAGGATGCTCCTTCCGGCCCTCCCCCTGACCGGTTCCTCCCGTACCGGCTGCATTCTCCCCGCCATGAAGAGAAGCGCTACTGCAACCAACGGAACCACCAGCAGGGTGAAGAGGACAAGGCTGGCAGCCGAGAAGCTTGGGGAAAACAGACTCACGACCGTCAGCAGCAGGGGGACCACCCCGAAAACCGTTATCATCACGCTCCCAACAATCCCGACCCTGGACACGTACCGAGCCCATCCCTCTTCGAGTCCCCTAAGGAGGGTGCCGCTCTCTCCGGTTAGGTACAGCGCGACGTCCCCGCCACTCCTCGCCTTACTGGTGTACCCCAGCAGGAAGTCAGCGAACCTCCCGGACGGATGGTTCGAGGCCAGCCTTTCGATGGAATCGTTGGGGTCCATTCCGAAGATGGCCACGTCCCGCCTGACCAGCTGAGCCTCCCGCTTTATCGACGCGAACATTTCCGAAGTTGCCATGTCTCGAAGGATAGAGTAGAGTGGAATGCCTGCCCCTGCGAGGACGTTCACGACCACCGAGAAGAAAGGGAGCTCCCTCTCGACCCCTTCCCGCCGTTGGGCGATTCTGTCTCTGAGCCGCAGTTCGGGCATCAGGAGGA
The DNA here is from genome assembly GCA_035625455.1 of Nitrososphaerales archaeon. Taxonomy (GTDB): domain Archaea; phylum Thermoproteota; class Nitrososphaeria; order Nitrososphaerales; family Gagatemarchaeaceae; genus UBA183. The sequence continues at coordinate 19,806 of DASPPO010000045.1, forward strand.
GGACGAGCGGAGTGAACGCGACCAGGGCTGCCAAGGGCGTGACCAGCAGGGCGAGCAGGGCTGCCACAGGGATTGCCACCATGGCAGAGGTGAGTGCCTGAGCCACAGATTCCGTCGCCAGCACCATCGGATTGGTAATCTGTCCGCATCGAAAAAGCAGGGGGGATAGTCTGGTCTGCCTCCAGCGCACCAGCCGGGCCATCAGAGGGGGGCGCATCAAGAACAGAACTGGTGAACGATTTACTCCTTTCCTCATTGCTTGGACTGCCCGCGCCCTGCTTCCTCGATCGCGAACTCCCTTACCATCCTTGATAGGTCCTGAGGGGTGAGCTCGGCTCCTGCGATTCTCCCCGAAATGCGCGCTGCCCTTACGGCCAAGCTCCCCTGTACCGCGTCCGGTGACCAGCCGTAACTCTCGGCGATTTCGTTTAGCCTGTAGGAACGATCCAGCACCTCCGCCGGGGTCGTCGGAGTGAAGGAGTCAGAAACGGGGTCGTACCGGAAGACGTTGATGATTTCGTGAGCGTCTTCCCCAGAAGGCTTGAGCTCGTCGACGCTCACCACCCGACGTACGACCCGCCCGTCCTGGAGGACGACCTTCCTCATGGTGGCAATCGCCGTTATGTCCCTGATGTGCCCCGCCGAGAATCTCATGGGTGGGGTCGTCAACCGCTGGACGCACCGCTTTGCATCCTCCGCGTGCATCGTCGTCATTGTCGAGAACCCCAGGGTTATCGCCGCCGCCACCGTCTCCGACTCTTCTCCTCGCATCTCCCCGAGGCTGAGGATGGTCGGGGAGAATCGGAGTGCGAGCTTGAGGAGTTCAGGGAGTCCGTACTCGTAACGGACTCCGGTGGGAGAGAGGCCCGCCCGGTGCGTCCTTGTCTTGAGCCTCTGCCAGTGAAGATGGTCCGGGAGGTTGATCTCGAGTACATCCTCGGCGGTGACTACCTTGCACTTCGGATTTGCGAGGGCGAGAATGGCGTTCATCAGGGTGGTCTTCCCCGAGTTAGTCTCCCCTGCGATCAGGACGTTGGTCGTCCGCTCGAGGAGGAGCCAGAAGTAGGCCGCCATCAGGACGGAGAGGGTCTTGTGGGAGTGTTCTTCCTCGTAGGTGTAGGAGATTTCCGAAGAGCCCCGCGACCAGGGATTCGGCCATCGTGCCGGCTCCGGAGAAGCGAGCTGGGCGAGCGTGATCGGGCGCTCCCGCTGCTTCCTGATGGTGTAAGTCGAGCCTGGCCTGGATATCTCGTCCCCAAGGGTGGCTGTCACTCGTCTGTCCGAAGCGCCATGAAGGGTCACTTCGAGGGAGGGCTGAGCGAGAGACACGGTCGTCCCGCCGAGTTGGGCGAGCCTTCTCACAAAAGCCTGGAGCCTTTCCTCTGAAGAGTACACCACGTCCGTCTCCATGAACATATACTCGCCGAAGTTCCTGTGCAGAACGCGCACCGGGCGGTCGTACCTGACAACGGAGATTTCCTCTAGGTTATCATCGTTCACGAGGGGGTCGATCTCCCAGAATCCTTCGAATTCCCGCATCAGATAGTACAGTAGTTTCTGGTACGCCCCCCGCACGAGGGGGGCGAGTCCTGTGCCTTCGGCTGTCTTCGACAGGTACAGGGAGACCACATCCCGAGGATTCCCTTCAGCGTCCACGGGGATGGAGTCGATGAGGTCCGCCTTCAGCAGCTCGAGGGCTTTCCCTTCTTCGTCGGAGAGTCTCGGAGGGCGGACAAGGTATCTGCCGACGCCGTCCTCTTCCACGACGAACACCTCTGCTGAGGCGTCGGGCGGGGCGCCGGCCGGGACCCTGTAGGTGTCGAGCACTCCGCCGATCTCTTCGGGAGGCTCGAGTTTGTGGAGTTCCTGGACCCTCCCATCGACCCTCAACTGCGGCCCGTTGTCACGCCTAAGAATCTGCCAGGCCCTCGACATTCTATCCCTCACGGGAGGCCCGTCTTTTAACGCGCCACAGTTTCTAGGCGGGGGGGCAGGGGGGGCTGTTGTCTTGAGGGCAAAAGGATTTGAAATCGGGGACACCCCTCTCCGCCGTTGAAGATCGAAGAAGTGGGAATTGAGCCCCCAGAAGGGGAACAGCTCATCGTCGGCCAGTCGCATTTCATAAAGAGCGTAGAGGACATCTACGAGGCGCTCGTAACGTCGATGCCCGGGATAAAATTCGGGGTCGCCTTCAACGAAGCCTCAGGGAAGGCGCTTGTCCGGTTCGAAGGCACAGATGAGGCGCTCGCGAAGTTAGCCTGCGATTATGCATCCAGGTTAGGAGCGGGGCACGCCTTCGTGGTCGTCCTTTCGGGCGCCTTTCCGATCAACGTGCTCAACAGGCTCAAGGCCGTAGAAGAGGTCGCACAGATATTCTGCGCTACCTCCAACCCTGTCACGATCATAGTCGCAGACACCGGGAAGGGGAGGGGCATCCTGGGTGTTGTTGACGGCGTCTCACCGAAAGGTGTGGAAGGGGCCCAGGACAAGCAGGAGAGGCGAGAGTTTCTCCGTAAGATTGGGTACAAGAAATGATTCGGCTGTAGTTCGACCGGGTCTTCGCTGGCCTGCGCGGGTGTGGGGACAAAAAGTCTCATGGGCCGTCGTTATGGTGCCAGGATTACGGGGTTAGGGACATGATTCATGGGGACGTGGGGGCCACCCAGGCACGAGGGTCTGAGGGGTAGATGGCGGCCGCGGAAGCCGGGCGACTAGAGCATTAGGTGGGCCACGTGCAGTACAAGTGGACCGTCCTTACAGTGACCACCATCGGCGTGCTGATGAGCGGCATCGACGGCCGAATCATGATTGTAGGCTTGCCTACCGTGGCGGCGGCGCTACGGGCCGACGCCGAGCAGGCCATCTGGTTCACCCAGGCGTACACCATAGGCAGCACGGTTGCCCTTCTCTTCATAGGAAGGGTGAGCGATATGTTCGGCAAGGTCCGGATTTATGCAATGGGGTTTACAGTTTTCACAATCGGGTCGCTGCTCACCGCACGCTCCCCCTCCCCCGATGCCTTCATCGCAGCCAGGATGGCGCAGGGACTTGGTTCGGCCGCCCTTTTTGCAAACAGCGCGGCCATAATCACCGACGCATTCGGATCCACCGAACTAGGCACGGCCCTCGGGATAAACCAGATAGCGTTCAGGGCGGGTGCCATGGCTGGGCTCACGATAAGCGGCTTCATACTTTCCGTCCTGGCCTGGCCATTCCTGTTCTACGTGAACGTCCCGATAGGCATCTTCGGGACTGTTTGGGCTCTGAGGCGGCTGAAAGAAACGGGCAAGAGGGCCAAAGCCCCTCCGATGGACTGGACGGGATTCGTCACATTCACTGTCTTTATCGCTGCCCTGCTCCTCGCCCTGACCTACGCCGCCTACGGCTTCGCGTCGGCCTGGCTGTCCGAGCTTCTCTTCGTCGTCTCCTTCGCCTCCCTGGGGCTCTTCGTTCACACGGAGCTGCACAGGGAACACCCGTTGCTTGATCTAGAGCTTCTCAAGATCAGGGAGTTCACCGGGGGGATCATCACAGGCCTGCTCAACTCAGTGGCGTGGGGCTCGTTCATGCTGATCATCAGCCTGTACCTCCAGCTGGTGGAAGGGTACACACCTTTCGGGGCGGGGGTGGCGATACTTCCGTTCGACGCCGCCTTCCTAGCTCTAGGACCGGTAAGTGGGCGTCTGTCGGACAGGTATGGCAAACGCCCCTTCACAACGGCCGGCCTGGCCGTGATAAGCCTGGCCCTCTTTCTGTCAGGCACCATCGGAGTATCGACCCCATACCCGATGGTAGCGCTCTATCTGGTCATTGGTGGCGCCGGCCTCGGACTATTCGCTTCTCCCAACATGAGCTCCGTCATGGGCTCGGTGCCGGCCAAGAGAAGGGCCGTCGCCTCAGCACTACGTGGAACCTTCTTCAACGTCGGGTACACGATAAGCATCAACCTGGTCATTCTGATCATGACCTTCAACCTTCCTCTTTCGAGCATCACCCAGATCATCTCTTCGATGACCCCCACGGCTCTGACGCTTGCCCAGAGGGAAGCGTTTGACGTCGGGATTAACCACGTCTACTTCGTTATGGCGATCGTGAACCTCATCGCCATCGTACCGAACTTGCTCCGGGGGAGGAGGGTGAACCTCGAAGGGGAAGAAGGCCCCGTAGTCACAGCCTCTCAGGACGTAAGGCCCTAGCGACTACCTCGGCTGCTGAAGTCGGGGCATGAACGGTCGGTTCTGCCAACCAGAGCGCCCAAGTGGGGACGGGGTGGTACCGAGCGAATCTCCGGTACCGGGTGTAACCGGTATACGAGGTCGTGCCTTCTTGAGGGAAGCGATTCACTTGTCACACTCTGGGAGGTGAATAATAGCCAGCATACACGCTGCAAGTGACATGTCACACTTTCACATATCCCCCACAATATTATCTGGAATTATGTTCCATCTCCTTAATAGGGGGCCCCCCTTTTCGATATGCCGGTGCAGAGGTTGTACACCAGTGCGGAACAGGCGACGGTACCCACCTGCGGAGTGTGTGGTCGGAAACTGGGAGTAGGATTCTACTATTCCTGCCACATCTGCGGTGCCAGCTACTGCTACGCCCACGCGCCCGCCAAGTGCGATCACTCCAAGCTGAAACAGGTGGCCCGAAAGGCTCCCCTGACAAGATAGGAATATACCTCGGCCTCCGCGCGAGTCCCATTGTGAAGGTCTACCTTTCTGTCCCGATGATATCCAACAGAGCACTGCCGAGGGCCACGCTTCTGGCCGAGGCGATCGCAGACTCGGGGAACGAGTTGACTTCGCCCTGGGTCCTGGGGCGGATCGAAGGGAGCGCATCATCTGTCAACGTCTTCCGCAGGGACAGAATCGGCTCCGAAGAGTGTGATGTCCTCGTGGCGGACGTGACGGAGCCGAGCATCGGCGTTGGGATGGAAATAATGGCGGCCTACAAGGCAGGAAGGAAGGTAGTGTTGATCACCAAAAAGGGGAACGTCACCTCGAGGATGCTCCAGCACATGGACGGGAAGGAGACGCTTGAGTATGAGGAAGAATCAGAAGTGTACGAGAGGCTCAGGAGGATGCTGAAGGAGATTGACCGACAGAGGCGGGACGCACAACCGATTTAAGTGTCGTGAGGGGCGCCGCCATAGCCATGAAAGCAACGGTGACTTCGAAGTCCGCTCCTGCACCCATAGGCCCCTACTCGCAGGGTATCGATGCGGGGGTGGTCTACTGCTCCGGTCAGGTCGGCCTCGACCCGTCGACCGGCAATCTCGTAGAGGGGGTCGTCGCCCAGACAGGCAGAGCGCTATCCAACATCGAGGCAGTCCTCGCGGCAGCGGGGATGGGGCTAGGCAATGTGGTGAAGACTACTGTTTTCTTGGTGGACCTGGGGGAGTTCTCAAAGATGAATGACGAGTACGGAAGACACTTCACTGCTCCGTTCCCGGCCCGCACCACGGTGCAGGTGGCTGCCCTGCCCAAAGGGGCCAGGGTGGAGATAGATGCTGTAGCAGTCAGGTAACTTCAGCCTCTCGGCTATCGATGGTTCTGGCGGGGCGTGTCGGGCCCCACGCCTCTGGGCCCACCATCCTTGGGCGGTTTATATCCTGGGCGGCTTTGAAAGTGAATGTGCGGCGCAGGTGGCTGCTTCTCTTCTTGCTTCTGTTCGTCCTGTTCTACGCAGCCATCCTCTACAGTACCACGCAGCCGGTTGGCGCATTTACAAGCGCACCCTACTTGCCAACTGCGACGAACTTCCACTTCGCACTGACATATGGATTCGTGGGGAGTCTGCTCGCGGCGGGAGTAGCCACCGTGGTCCTACGAACCCTGTATGTCGGAATCAAGCGTCTTTTCTCCTGATCCAATGATGTCGACGAGCCGCCCCGCCCGCCAGGATTCGGCGCACCTGTGGGTTGGGCCTGGAGGGGCGCGCTGGCTTTATATTGAGCAAGGGACAATTGGGGGTGTGAAGGGAAGGAGCAGCATCCCGGTCATCGGGCTCGTACTGGCAGTGATGCTCGTCGCGTCGTCGGCGGCCGCCGCACAGCCGGTCAGTGGATTCGCGTCCTACAGGGTCACTCTGTCGTCCCCCACCGGGGAACGCTCCACTCTGTTGAACGAAAGCTACACCCCGTCCGACAGGGTTGGCTATTCAGATTTTGTCCTGCAGCTGACTGGGACCCAGCAGAACTTCACCTACTCAAGGCTGGTGAACGCGTCGGAAGACCTTCTGCCGTTCCTCCCAAGTGTTGCTCCCCAGTCGCTGGAGTACAGCAACGGCACGAGGGATAGTCTGCATGTGAACTTGACATCTTCCGGAACGGCCAAAGTGATATTCGGAGGGAGCCAATATGTCCTCAACGTGCTGGCCGTATCGGTCGCCGCGTCCTATGGAAACAGGAGTGTCAGTGCAAACGGCACGGTGGAGACCTTTCCGTCCGCCCTCGTATACTCCGCAAGCGTATCGGGCGGCTCGGACCGACTCAACGTGACGCTTCAGGCGACCGACCTCCCGTTGACCTCCCCTGGCTCTCAGATGCCCGCCGCTACCTACGTCGGAGCCGGTGTAGGGGTGGGTGTTGCCGCCTTGGGCGGGATTTTCCTGATAAGGCGAAAAGAAAGGAAGAGGGACCAGCCGAAAGAAAAACCGCTACACTGGGTAGACTGAAGCCTCAGAAATGAGCTCTCCCGTCATCGAATTCGACGGAGCCGTCAAGGCTTATGGGGACAAGAAAATAGGCCCGGTCAACTTCTCCGTCGAGAGGGGGGAGATCTTCGGTTTCCTCGGCCCCAACGGGTCCGGGAAGACCACCTGCATCAGGATGTTGCTGGGCCTCGCCAGGCCTTCGGCCGGGAGGGTACGGCTGAGGGGGCTGGATCCGCTTGGCGACCACATAGGTGCCCTCACGGGGGTGGGGTATTCTCCTGAGCTCCCGAACATCCAGGCATTCATGACCCCCCGGGAGGTTCTGGCGCTGTCTGCGAAGGAGATTGGGCTGGACTCGGGCGTCAGGGCGGAGATAGACAGGGTGCTCGAGGACGTCGGAATCATCACGTATGGGGACTCGAAAGTGAGCAGGCTGAGCAAGGGAATGGTGCAGAGGCTGAGCGTGGCCCAGGCACTCATCGGGTCTCCCCAGACTCTCGTCCTTGACGAGCCGATGATCGGGCTCGACCCCGCCGGGACGGCGCACCTTAGAGAGACGTTCCTAGAATATGCGAGGGGCGGGGGGACGATACTGATGTCTTCCCACATGATGTCCGAGGTCGAGGGCATGTGTTCCTCCGTAGGACTGATCCACGGCGGGAGGCTCCTCTTCAGGGGGACCCCCCGGGAAATGATTGGGGCGATGCTCGACTCCAGCGAGGTCCGCATCGAAGCAAAGGGAATGTCGGCCTCGACGGTCGAGTCCATTCGGAGGCTCGAGGGGGTGCTGGCGGTCGAAGAGGTTCCAGGGGGGTTGAGCGTAAGGGTGGCTCGCGGCGTGGAGGCCAGACCTGAAATCTCGAAGATCGTCATACAGGGCGGAGCCGAGCTACTTACGATTCGAGAGGGGGACAGGATGCTCGAGAAGGCGTACATCGAGGCGCTGAAGGACGGTACGAATCAGACCTAGCAGGGTTCTGACCTTCGCGACCTACGAGGTCAGAAGGGCCCTCGCAAGGAAGAAGGTCCTGGCCATGGTGGCGTTCATAATCCTCCTGGACACAGTCCCCTACTACATCCTTTCGAACTCTGGGTCCACCCTGATACCACGGCAGGTCTACCCGTACCTCTGGGTCGCTGTGGTCATCGCGCCGTTCCCCCTGTTCATGCAGTTCGTGGCGATCATGATCGCTGCGGGAGCGATGTCCGAGGAGTACGAATCAGGCACGGCTGAGCTCCTCCTCGCCAAGCCTGTGGGGAGGGGCGAGTTCTTCGCCGGGAAATTCCTCGGCGGGTACGTCCTGCTGGGGCTCCTCATACTCCTGAACGCCCTACTGAGCGTGGTAGCCGCGACCCTGGCATTCGGAGCGCAGTCAGGGCTGGCGACCCTCCCCGGCGTCGTCCTCGTGGAAGTGTACTCGTCCGCCCTCTTCTTCTCGGTGGCCTTCATGCTCGGGGAACTTGTGAGGCGCTCATCCCTGGCGTACATCCTTTCGTCGGCCCTCATAGTCGCCAGTCAGATCATAGGGACCTATCTCTCGATCGCCTACGAGCTCACAGGAAACGGATTCTACGAATCGGTGCACGTGTATCTCCCCACCACCGTTGCGGGGGCCCTCCCTCCCCAGTACGAGCAATCTCTCCTCCCCTCCGCCGCCGGGAGGCTTTTCCAGCTGATACTGGGGCCCGCCATGGGGGTGCCCTCGGAGGCTTCTGCCGCTGTCATCGTAGGGCTTTACTTCGCAATCGCCACTGCCGTTGCC
>DASPPO010000046.1:0-19098 GCA_035625455.1 Nitrososphaerales archaeon
GGTCTCCCTCCTAGTGTTCCTCGCGTTCACGCTCTTCACGGCTGGGTACCTCTCCTTCGGGTCTGCGATTATACCCGAGTACCTTCAGCTCGGATATGGCGACTACCTGATTGTCAACAGCTTCTCGACGTATGTCTTCAATATGCTCTACAGGCCAGCAGCCTTAGCCCTGGCGTCTGCCCCAGACATTACCGATTACCTGGCCCTAGCCTATCGGGTCATCAGCGCAGTCGTGCTGTTCTTTGCAGGGTTAGCTTTACTTGTGAGGGCCGACCTCGATTGAAGATCAGGACGAGGTCATTGTTGGTTCTTTTTGTCATAGGTTTGGGCTTGGTCATCGGAGCCCAGATAACGCCCGGTGCGACTTCTACCTCCAGTCGCCCTCCAAACGTATCCCAACCGGACATCTATTTCCTCATCCCAACAACCGCCTCGATAGGCATCTCCACGCTGAACGGGACCGCGTCCTTGATCGTCTCTCAAATCAACGGAGATCTCACGAGCGCGCCCCCAATCGTGAATGTATCCGTGGTTCAGAAGGACATTGTAACCTTCGTCGTGCCAACCAGAGGATACTATTCGGTCGAATTCTTGGAGAGAAATGGGATCCCAGCTGCTGTCACCTACTCGCTCACAATAGGCGGACAGCCGTTCGATGCAACGCTCGCCGGCGCCATCGTGTTGGTCGTAGGCCTCGTAGGGGTTACCCTGACAGCAGTGATGGATCGGAGGAGAAGTAACACTCAAAACGCCCGAAACGACACCCCGACGCACTGACAGTCTCCCGTCCCGACGAAGGTTTACCACGTGGGCACTGGAGGACGGGGATACGACGTTGTAAACTCCCCCTCGGCCCGGCTGTTTCTGTGCAAGCGGCTAGCCTAGAACTTGTGTGTGCACAATACTGTTCCAGTACGCGCTTTGCCCTGCGGTAGTGCCTGTGCCTAAGTCCTGTCAGAGTAAGGTCCGAACCCTTACCCTTGGATCCATTGAATCAAGCGTTGAACTCTAACGCTTAGATCCCTAGGAACAAGCGTCGAACCCCGACGCTAATATCGTTCGGAGATGTGGTCAGACGCCGACCACAGCGACGATGGGGGTTATGGTCAGACGCCGACCACTGAAGGAGAGAGAGTTATGGTCAGATGGTGACCATAGGGTCCAAGAAAGCTGCTCAAAGATGTAACATGTAACCACATGGCATCAACCGTCAGGCACCGTCCTTTCACAATGTCCACACGCCGGACATTGCGCCGCGAGGAACAATGTGCAGACGCCGGACATTAAATCGAAATCGGAGGGTCTCTTTCGCGCCATCCTCCACCCCTAGAACCGTTGAACCTGGCGTCGAATTCCGACGCTAAGATGCTCCAGAATTAGCGTCGAATCCCGCCGCTAACATCGGTTGGAGATACAGTGGGACGCTGTCCCAAGGAGGAAGAGCGTTGGTTGCGCGCCGGGACTGGGGCCGCAGAGGGTGTAGCCAAATCCTATCTCGTTCAAGCGACGTGCGCCGTCGCTTGAGGCGCCAGCAGGGATTATGAAAAAATCGTTCAAAAAATATATTGGGAGATCGGCGGGGAATATCCGCAACGAACTCCCTGGCAACCCCGCCAGCTGAGGGTTGCGAAATAAAGTGAATAGAAAGTGTCTAAACTGACGCTATGGCGTCCTAGGAGAATCGTTTACGGCCTCCCCTAGGCGCCATCGTACCTTTCATCGCCGTCGTCCTTCAGTCAAGAGAGAGAAACTGAGTTAGACACCTCAGTATGCGCTCGGGGTATTTAACGCGCCCACGAAGGGTTGCCAAATCTGTCGCAAGGTTGCCAACTTGAACGTCGTTTTTCGACCTGATTTTGGCAACCCTGGGGCCTAATTTGGCAACCCTGGATGCTGATTTGGCAACCCTCGTGTTTCGACGTTGGCAACCTTGACAGATGTCGAACAAATCGGACCTACTGAGCGTTAAATCCTGTCGGAAACCAACAGGCCATGAGGGCTGGGGACAAGTCAGAACACGGTGAGGCGCTGATTCTGGTCAGGAAGGCTGACCTTCAGAGAATCATGACTCTCCTTTCGAGGTTGGAGCGAGAGGGCATACCTCCTTCATGAAGCTGCCCGTGGTAGTCAGCCTTCCTCTCTACGAGCTATCGCTCCGAGTAGGCCTTAAAAGCTCACAAACATCACAAAACTAACATGGGGTATAAGACCTGTGCCGTCTGCGGCCGTAAGGTCTACCCCGGGGAGGGTGTGTACTATGGAGGAAGGCTCATCCATAGGACGTGTCGCGGAATTGCCAAGATTCAACGATACCGTCTCAATGAGTGATGGAGTTGCAAAATAACAGTCATAACAAAAATCACGGCCTAAACCCGTTCTCGCCTCAGCATCCAGCGCAACCAGAGTACTTCGCAGACAGGGAAAAGGAACTCCAGAGTTTCAGGGAGGCAGCTGTCAATTCAGCCGGGCTGAAAGTACCCTCGCCGAAGAACTTCGCAATACTCGGGACCTGGGGGGAGGGTAAGACGTCCCTTCTCTACAAGTTCAGGCACGTCGTTACTGAGGAACTGCAACAGGAGATACATTGCACAAGTATCTTCATTTCGCTTTCTCCTGAGACCTGCAAGAACTGGGAGGTATTCGCGAAGGAGTTCCTTCGAAGCATACGTTCGTCGATTGTGTCCACCAACCGACTCAGCAAGCGAGTTCGCGAAGAAGTCGCGAAATGGGAATTAAACCTCAATGTAGGTGTTGTCAGCGCGAAGCGGGCCCCATCGGGAGAACCTGTCAGTCTGGTCAACGCGCTGCAGGAGCTTTGGATGAAGCACCTTGCTCCTTCAGGCGTACAGGTTGCCTTCGTGCTCATGGACGATTTGCACTACTTCCCGTTACAGAGAGAGGAGTCGGCATACTTGACGTTGAGGACGACTTTCCAGGAGTTGGTCAATCGGAAGTGCAATTACTCCCTCGTCGTTACTGCGCCGACGCTTCTCTTTTCAACAATGGCGGAAATAGCAGAGCCGGTGATTCGTTTCTTCGAGCCTCTGAATCTAGAGCCGTTTGACGCCCGACAGGCGAGAGAGGTTATCGAAGTTCGTTTGCGATCTGTGGGGAGCAAGGTGAAGGTGGATGAAGATGCCATTGAGTCGATGGTCCGGAAGACACGGGGGCACCCGTACATCCTCGTCTTCGCAATGCACGAATTGATGAAGCGTATAGGAGCACAGGAGGTCGTGACAAAGCAGACATTCGAAAAAGCCTGGCCGGAAATCGAACTATCGCTAGGCAGGACCATCTTTGAGCAGCGATTCCGCGCCGCGTCGCCGGCTGAAAGGAAGTTGCTAATTGAGGTGGCAAAGACAGGCGAAGAGAGGGTTGCACCCGGCAAGTTCAAGAGAATCAAGGGATCTTTTCAACTCTTTTCAAGACTCGAAGAGAAGGAGCTGGTAATTCATCACGAGAGAGGGAGCTACAGCCTGTTTCACCCGCTGTTCGCCGAATACCTCAGGCATCAAGAGTCTTCCGGCGACTAAGCGAGGAACCCCCCGCCCTAGTCGGTGCCTTCTCTTCCATGGCAACAGGGCTCTGAAGATACTTCTCGAGGAGCCCCCTGAGTTCCGCTATCTCATTCTTAGTGTTCTCTTCTCGGGTGGCCATTTTGGCCCTTTCCGCTTGGTCCAGGGGCGAGGCGCACTTGGGGCAGTAGAGCATCCCAGGCGCAGCCATCTCCTTGCATCTGGGGCATACCGTGGGGGCGAAGCTGGGCTTCGGCGGCTCCACTGGCTTCCCTGTCCCGAAGACCTGCCTGTACTTCTCGTCGAGGTCCCCTCCCGAGAGGTGCACGTAGGTCCCGGTCATCCTTGAAGACATGCTCCACCCGTACATCAACTTCAGCTCGCTGTCCGTGAGGTACCTGGCGTTCCTCGTAGCCGAGCCGTGCCTCAGCATGTAGGTGAACACCCTGGGTCGGGCTATCCCCGCCTTCTTCGCAGTCTCCTTGAGCATCTTCAGCAGGGGCACGTACCCGAGTTTCCTCATCCCCCAACTCGTGCTCCGGGTGAGCCAGAGGGGGGCGTTCGGGTCGTTCCTAAGCGGGTGATTCTCGAGGTACCTGGTCAGGTAGCACACCGCCCCTATCGAGCGCAGCCTCCTGGGCCCTGTCTTCCCCTTCCCCACGTTGATCACGGCTCCGGCGTCGTCCACCGTCACCCACCCAATGAGCATCCCGAGCAGCTCTCCCGGCCGCAGCCCAAGCTCTCCCTCGATGGCGATGATCGCCTTGTCACGATCGTTGTCCGCCGCCTTGATCATCAGCTCTATCTCGTCGTCCCTGAAGTACAGGGGGTCCTTCTTCTCGTTGAGCTTGACGTCCTTCTTCATCCACCTCACCTCTTCGGGGTAGGGGGTGTCCCTGTCCGTGTGCCCTTCGCGGACGAACTTCCCGAAGACCTTCAAGGTCAGGCGGAAGTCTGCCATGGTGGCTGGGGTGTAGTGGTTCATTACTCCCTTCGGCCTCTCGAACTCGAAGTCAGCCAGCTTCGTGACCAGGTCCTCGTAGTCCGCCCTCCTTGCCTTCCGGAACTGCACCCGGATCAGCTGAGCGCACCGCTTCAGCATGAAGGCGTACTTCGCCTGGCGCCCCAGGCTGATCTCCTTGGCCTTGATGTGCCTGAGGAACGACAGGATGAGCTTTTTGTCGGAGGTGTGTATCTTCGGGTCGCTACTGATGAGCTTCTCTCCCAGCTTCAGCCTTACCGCGTACCCGTACAGGTCGTCGTTCTTCGACACGCGTAATTGGGGTGTCTGGTTATTTAACGCGGGTTGGCTGTGCAACATTTCTGCGGCAGACTAGGCACGGCCACCGCACTTATGATTTGAACGCAAATATGGGTCTAAGAACCGGCGATAGGCTCGAATGCGACCATGTCCAGGAGAGTCAAACCTCATCTCTAACCAGATAACGAGAGAACTCGCGTTTGTATCTTCTGAAGAACCAGTTAACAAATGGGCGTTCGTCATGGTTGATCTGCGACCTCTCTAGAGCATGGTAGTAATCTGTCCTCCGGTTGTATTCGATGTTCAGCATTGGATAACCACCCTTCTGCAGGACGAAGTTCATCATCAGCCTGCTGACTCTGCCATTTCCATCAGCGAAAGGATGGATGGTCACAAACTTGAGATGGAGAAGCCCCGCAAGTTCGACCGGATTGGCTTTCGATTTCGAACCTCGATACCAGTCGAAAAGATCGTTGAGCATCGGCTGAAGCTCAACCGGCGCAGGCGGAATGAATCTGCTCCCGCTTATTCTGACTCCATGCCGTCGTATCTTCCCGGCGACGTCAGGTTTCGTCTCTTTGAGGAGTTTCCAGTTCCATTCCTGGACCAATTCCTGCGACAAGTCGCCCCTGAATTCGAGCATTTCGCGGAACAGCTTGTCGTGTGCTTCGGCTTCCTTTGCGTCTCCAATTGGCTTTCCGCTGGGGCTTATCCGATGCTCTATGAGGTCAGCCGTTTCCCTGAGAGTAAGGGTTGACCCTTCGATCCTCTGTGTATCATACGTGAACCTTACCGAGAACTCGCGGAGCGCTTTCTCTCTGGCTGACTTGGGCGTCGACTTCAGTTCAACGCTGTATCTCCGTTTGATTCGTTCGAAATCATCGAACCACTTTTCATCGTTCAGTTCGGAGAGGAAGCTCTTCCTTATGTCGTCGATGTCCTTCGGGAGCTCGCTTCCAAGGTATCTCTTCCTTGTTACTCGCTTGCCTTTGTGCCTCGAGGTGTGCTCCAGATAGTAGTATGTTCTTCCTTTGAGCCTTCTCTTCGCTATCCTTACCACGGCCGCTAGTTACGGTGACATATTGATAAGAATTTGCGACAGAGGCTCATATGTCACCATATCCCGGCCAGGATTTGTACCCAAATTGGGTCTAAGAACCGGCCACCACCGCACCATCTTTTCACGCCAAGTAACGGGTGGCGAGACTCGCAGAAGTGCGGGTGTTGCGGGCGGGATTTCGTGTGACCCTTTTATGAGTGCGCCAAGGGGGTGGGACCAATGGTCGTGGTGGTCGACGGACGATCATTGACGATTGAATCCGCCATGGAGGTGGCCGAACATGGCGAGGTCATCAGGGTGAGCCCACAGAGCCTACGGCAGATGGAGAAGTTCAGAGCCCAGCTCGAACAGAAGCTCCTCCGGGGAGAGGTGGTCTACGGCGTGAACACGGGCTTCGGCAGCCTCGCAGACAAGGTCGTTAGGCCCGAGCACATCGATGAGCTCCAGCTCAATCTGATCAGAAGCCATTCGGCCGGCGTCGGCTCACCTATGCCAACCGAGATCGTAAGGGCCGCGATGCTGATCCGTTTGAACAGCCTACTTAACGGCAACAGCGCCGTTCGGAAAGAAGTAGCCGAGCTCATGGTGGGGATGCTCAACAAGGGAGTGACCCCTCTGGTTCCTGAATACGGCTCTCTCGGTGCTTCGGGAGATCTGGTGCCTTCGGCGCACATGGCCCTGACGATGGTTGGAGAGGGGAGGGCCTGCCGCAGAGGGAGTGTGTTCGAGTCCGCACGGGCACTCTCGGCCTCGAAACTCAAGCCGATAGTCCTCCACGCTAAAGAGGGGCTGTCCCTGATAAACGGCACCGCCTTCACCACAGCGCTGGGGTGTGCCGCAGTGAGGAGAGGCGAGATCCTTCTCGCCGCAGCCAACTCGACACTCGCCGTCACCGCCGAAGTGCTCGGTGCGTGCTCGCAGTCTTTCGATGAGAAGTTGATAGGCGTGAAGCTCGACCCAGGTCAGGACCAGGTCGCGAGGCAGGTCCGCGCTCTGACGAAAGGGAGCCGCCGGATCCGTTCGGAGCCCGTGCCCCAGGATCCCTACTCGATTCGCTGCGCGCCCCAGGTCCACGGTTCCCTCGCGGACGCGCTCGCCTTCGCCAGGAGGATCGTCATCAACGAGATGAACTCAGTGTCGGACAACCCCGTGCTCAATGAAGACGGTTCAGTCCTGCATGGCGGAAACTTCCATGCCCAGCCGGTCGCCATGTCTCTCGACCTGCTCTCATTGGCGATTTCTTATCTCGGCATCATATCCATGTCTCGGATCCACTACCTTCTCGAGAGGACGCCCCCCGAGTCCAAGTACATGGCCAGCAAGCCCGGCCTCGAGTCAGGATTGATGATTCTGGAATACACGGGGACATCACTGATCTCTGACAACTCTGCGCTGGTGTACCCGGCGTCTTCCTACCCCGCGAGTGTCTCGGGAGACATCGAGGACCACGCCAGCCATGGAGTCAACGCTGGGATGAAGACCCTAAGGGTGGCCGGCAATGTCTCCCGCATCCTTGCGATAGAGCTGATTATCGCTTCGAACATCCTCGGGTCAAATGAGAGTGGAATCTCAAACCATGCCAAGGAAGTCTACGGAATCGTAAGGTCTGTCTCTCCCCTCCTTAGGGGGGACAGGTCACAGGGGGACGAGATCGAGGCCTTGGCCCACGACGTACTCGTCGGGAAGCTGCACTAGAAGGACGGCAATCGTCCGCCGGGCCGAGCGTCACCCGCTCCGACGATTTGGGAAACTACTCTGGGGGGATTTCCTTGAAGGCAAGAGAGATGTCCAACCCCTCCTTCTTCAGTCGGGCCCTGTGGACGGTGTAGATTACCAATCCTCCCACGAACGATGCGAAGAGGAATGTGTAGCTGAGCGTGTTCCCCCCGTAGACGCTTGGGTTGACCACGAACAGATAGGTCACATAGGCGAAGACAACGGCGCTTAGCGTCCCTGCCACAGCCAAAGCTGACCGAAGTTTGCTGCTTTCCTTCTTCGACCGGGCTGCAAAGAGGACTGAAGAGATACCCACGAACATGAAGAAGACCATGGGCCCGATGGCCGTGGCCGAAAGCGCCGAGAGCTGCCCGTAGTAGAAAGCCGTGGCTCCGACCAGAACGATGGCCAGGACCAAATCTAGGAGGTGCGCCACCACCGGCGAGTTGAACCGAGGGCTCACGTATGCGAACTTTGCGGGGAGGAACCTGTCAAACGACATGGCCAATATGTATCTTGAGACTGCCACTATCGTCACCATCAGGAACAGTATGTTCCATATGATCCAAGCAGCCCCGAGAACGTAGGCCAGGGCGACGTTGTTTGAAACCCCCATGGCGAGCGTCCAGAAGTTGAACCCATAGCTGAACACAAGGGTGGAGTTAGAAAGCGCGGAGTTCACGAACGGAAGCCCGGCCACGTAGTAGAGAACTGCCATTACCGCCGTCCACAGGACAAAGACCGTGATCCCTGACATCGGAACGCTCCATTTCCGGGCCGACTGCTTCAGTTCCGAGCCGACAATGGTGGACATGTTGAACCAGGGGAACATGAACAGAAAGAAGAACGGCATCAGAAGCATCGTGCTGCCGAGCGCAAAAGTTGGCCCAGTGTACGATGCTGCAACAGTGCTGTAGGTTGTTCCGTTGATTCCGAGCGAACTGACGTAGCTCGCCACCCCTGTCTGCCCCGCCCCCAGGAGGACTGCGATGGCGATGACGATGCCCGCCATCCCGACGAGCGCTAGAACAGTCACCGTCTTGACAGCGTATTTCGGACTCACAATATTGAAGACTATCAGCAGCGCGAATATCACCGCTCCTAATACGAACTGGGCTAACGGATTCGCACCGCTTACGTTACCGGGGAGCGCGAGACCAAGGAAGCTAGAATTGCCAAGGGCTAGCCCAACTGAGCCGATGGCGAAGACCGCAGAAAGGATGATAATGGCCACGAAGGCGATGAAGTTGAGGCAGGCGCCGGTGAGTCCAATTGCGCTCCCCCAAAAGCCCCCCACCTGCCTAGACATCCACACATAGTCCCCGCCGGTGCGGGGTATCCTCCTCTGGATCACCGTGTAGATGTACATCTGAGGGAGGACGAAGGCGAATCCGATTATGGAGCCGTAGACCAGGTTCACGCCGGACATCGAGGGAAAGAGGGCGGTGTACAACGGAAGGAGGGCTATTGTAGCGCCGAGCCCCATCCAGGACGCGTTGAGCCCTATCGCGTCGAGGGTAGAAACATTCTTCACTAGACCCGTAGCTTCTCTGACAAAGACCGTCGTCTTCGGTCGCTCGGTCAAGGCGCTACCCCCTGCAGAACACTTCGCGTAATGATCGTGCATTAAACCGTTGTCCCGAAAATCTAGGGTGCAGCGCTGGAGGCCCCGCGGGGGCAGGAGGTGCTTCCCCCGCCATCAGTTCCGATACGGCCACAAAGGCCAAAAGCACCTGAGAACGGCATCAGAACCGAATGAGCCTGTTCCTCGAAGAGGCGCTGGCCATCGAAGACAAACTGGTCAGCATAAGGCGTAAAATACACACCAACCCCGAACTCGCATATCACGAAGAGGACACTGCCGAGCTCGTCGGTGAATGGCTCGGCCGCTTGGGAATCAGCGTAACGACGCACGTGGGCGGTACTGGCGTTGTGGGGGTGCTGAAGGGGCCAAAGGCTGGCCGGGTGGTCGCCCTCCGCGCAGACATGGACGCTCTTCCGCTTCAGGAAGCGTCCGACATCAGCTTTCGGTCCCGCAAGGAGGGTGTGATGCACGCATGCGGCCATGACGCGCACATCGCGATGTTGTTGGGAGCGGCGATGATACTTGCAAAGCATCGTGATGAGCTGCGCGGAACCGTAAAGTTCCTCTTCCAACCCGCAGAAGAAGCTGCGGAAATGGGCGGAGGCGCCCTGCCCATGATCGAGGCGGGCGTTCTCAGAAATCCGAAGGTCGACTACGTCTTTGGGCTTCACATCTTTGCCAACTATCCTTCCCGGACGTTCGCGCTTCGGCCCGGCCCGTTGATGGCTGCGTCGTGCACTTTCAAGATTAGAATCCTCGGCAGAGGGGGGCATGGGTCGTCGCCCCACCAGACCGTTGATCCGGTCTTCATCACGGCCCAGCTCATAACCGCCCTACAGGGCATCAGGGGCAGGATGGTGGACCCGGTGGAACCATCGGTAGTCTCCGTCTGTTCCGTCCACTCGGGCACAAGGAACAACATAATCCCGGACGACGCAGTGCTGGAGGGTACGATGAGAACCGTCAACGAGGCCACAAAGGCGAAGATCGCCTCTCTGATTCGGGGGATCTCTGATTCCGTTTGCAAGGCGTTCGGAGCCAGATGCGAAGTCGAAATCAAAGACGCTTACCCGGTGACTGTCAACGACCCCGGCGTGGAGGCTGATGTCTCCAAGCTCCTAAAGTCCATTCCAGGGACGAGGACTGTGGAAGTACCTCCGCTGCTTGTGGCTGAGGACTTCTCCTTCTACCTTCGGGAGGTCCCTGGAACATACTACTTCCTCGGGACCCGAAACGAGAAGAAGGGGTGCGTCGGTCCCAACCATAGCACCAGATTCAAGATTGACGAGAGAGTAATGAAATACGGTTCGGCTTCCCTTGCCCTCCTCGCCTTCGAATTCACAGGACGAGGTGTGCGCTAGGCGACTCTTCTCCCCTTTTCGGCTACCAGGATTCCGTTCTTGTAGACCCTCTCAGCCAGGTTGACTCCGTAGTGATAAGCGAAGTGCTTGTGGTTGGGCGCGTCGAAGACCACGATATCTGCCCGCTTCCCGACCTCCAGGCTCCCGACTCTGTCCCCCCTCTGGATTGAATGTGCCGCGTTAATCGTGGCTGCGACGAGGGCCTCCGCGCAGGTCATCTTCATCTGTAGCGTGGCGATGCTCATCATCATCTGCATCGATTCGCACATGTCCGCCGCGCTCAGGTCCGTCCCGAGCGCCATTGGAAGCCCCGCGTCGATTATCCCCCTGGCTTTCGCGTATGTGCCGAGGTATGCGAAGGGTGTTGTCGGCAGGAACGTCCCCATCACCCCGTTCTCCACCAGGCTCCCGATCTCCTCTTTTGGTGTGAATATTAGGTGGTCGGCGGAGACAACCTTCAGCTCGCTCGCCAGCCTGGCCCCTCCGCTGTGGGCGAGCCAGTCGGCGTGTATCCTGAGTTTCATCCCCAGCCTTCGTCCTGTCTGCAGTATCCGTCGGGTCTGCTCCAAGTTGAAGTATCCCTTCTCGCAGAACACGTCGCAATACTCCGCCAGGCCACGCCTCGCGATTTCCGGGAGCCACGTCCTGACAATGTCGTCTGTCAACTCGTCCACCCTGCTCTCGAACCCGAACGGTATCCCCTGGGCGAGAAAGGTCGGGACAATGCCCATGGGGTGGATTTTCGCAAGATTCGCGATTATCTCAAGCTGCCTTATCTCGCCTTCAAAGGTCATCTCATAGCCGCTCTTGGCTTCGATAGTCGTTGTTCCGTAAGACAGCATCCTGTCAAGGATTCTCTCCGTCTTCTCCATCAGTTCCTCCGTAGAGGCCTCTCCAGTCTTGCGGAGAGTGGTGGGCATTCCCCCTCCTCCTCTCTTGATTTCCAAGTAGGGGATACCCTTGACCGCCATGTCTTCGAGTTCTCCCTCTCTGGATCCGGCGAAGACAAGGTGGACGTGAGGGTCGATGAGGCCCGGCGTGACCAGTTTTCCGCTCACGTCTACGACCTCGTAGCCGCGGCCGACCTTGTCGAGGACTTCCTGCGTCTTCCCTACTGCGATTATCCTGCCGTCATTGACCGCAACAGCGCCATCGTTGATGAGCCCCAGATCATTCATTCCCTCTCTGACCCTGGGCCCCCCAATCCCCCCCTTCAGCGTGGCAAGCTCGCCCGCGTGTGCTAGGATGAGTCTTGGCCCCGAGGGCCTGCTTCCTGCTCCCGCCTTAGACGTCAAGGTACTTCTTTCGCTCCCAGTCGTGGACCGTCGTGTTGAATTCCCTCCATTCCTTTCTCTTGGTCTGCAGGAACTTGTCGCTGAACTTCTTCCCCAGGCACTCGCGTAGATACCTGTCCCTTGCCAGCTCATCCAGAGCCTCTCCAAGGTTGGCCGGGAGGACGCCAATGCCCTTAGCGGTCCTCTCCCCCTCTGTCATGTGATAGACGTCCTCTTCTGTAGGGCGCGGCGGCTCAATCCTCTTCCTAACGCCATCCAGGCCTGCCGCCAATATACCGGCGTAGGCAACGTAGAAGTTGCACGACCCGTCGGTGGGCCTGTACTCTACCCTGGAATGCATCCCCTTCCCTGGAGGGATCCTGAGCAGGACAGACCGGTTGTATCTCGCCCACGAAAGATAGACGGGGGCCTCCCAGCCGGGCACCAGCCTCTTGTACGAGTTGACCGACGGGTTCGTCAGGGCGGCTAGTCCCCTGGCATGCGCCAGCACACCGCCGATGAAGTACAAAGCAGTCCTGCTGACACCATACCTGCCCCTCTGATCATAGAACATGTTGGATCTCCTGCGTTCGTCAGTCACGCTCACGTGCGTGTGCAGTCCAGCGCCGTAGCCATCATGGAACGGTTTCGGCATGAAGGACGCGATGAGCCCGTTCCGGGCTGCCGTCATCTTCACCACCAGCTTGACGAGGTAGACGGTGTCGGCCATCCGTAGCGCGCTGGCGTACTGCAGGTTCAGCTCATACTTGCCGGGTGGGACCTCGTGGTGGTGCTTCTCGACGACGACCCCTGATTCCTTCAGGTTGCGCACGATTTCGAGCCTGACGTCGATCCCCTGGTCCGCCGGGGGGCTCGAGAGGTACCCTCCTTCGTCCTGCCTCCGCAGGTTCCCCGCCTGATCCTTGGAAAAGAGGAAGTACTCGATCTCGCTGCAGGCATTGTATGTCGCGCCCGCCCCGAGGACGCTCTTTGATTCCTCGATGACCTTCCGCAGAGCGTACCTGGGGTCGATTTCGAAGGGTCGATTCGAGTCCGGCTCGTACAGGTCGCACATCATCCTCCCCACTCGCGACTCGAAGAGTCCGGATGGCAGCGCTGTCAGCGTCTCAAGGTCGGGGACGAGCTTGAGGTCACTTCCGCTTATGTCCACCATGTCAACGGAGGAGCCATCCAGGTGTACGCCTTCACTGGCGACCTTTGGGACTAGTTGCGCGGGCACCCAGAGAGTGTGCAGCCCTCCAGAGAGATCAGTGAACTGTAATGCTACATCCTCCAGTCCTAGCTTCTGAACAGCTGCCTTGGCTTCCTGAATCCCCATTCCGCCGTTGCCAGGGGGGGTGGTGATTTATCCTATGTCCCAAAATCCGAAGCCATTCAAGAGAGGGCGGATCCCCCCAGAACTCCATACGCACGTAGGGTGAACTGTTATATCGCCAATCAACTCAAAAAGCGGCCATGCAGACACATGTCGTGAGGGCCCCCCGAGGCAGCGAGATTTCCTGCAAGAGCTGGCACCAAGAAGCCGCCCTCAGGATGCTTATGAACAACCTCGACCCCGAGGTGGCAAAGGATCCCGAGCATCTGATAGTCTACGGGGGGACCGGGAGAGCAGCGAGGTCTTGGAAGGCCTTTGACGCCATCGTGAAGTCCCTCAGGACTCTGGAGAACGATGAGACTCTCCTGATTCAGTCGGGAAAGCCCGTGGGGATTTTCAAGACGACCCTTTCTGCTCCGAGAGTCCTGATCTCAAACGCGATGCTCGTGCCCAAATGGGCCGACTGGGACTACTTCCGTGAGCTCGAAGAAAGAGGCCTCACCATGTTCGGCCAGATGACCGCCGGAAGCTGGATGTACATTGGCACCCAGGGCATTCTCCAGGGGACGTACGAAACACTGGCCGCGGTCGCGAACAAGCACTTCGGAGGCTCGCTAAAGGGGAAGGTTGTGCTTACCTCGGGGCTCGGAGAGATGGGGGGAGCCCAGCCTCTCGCGGTAACAATGAACGACGGAGTTGCCCTCGTCGTGGAGGTCGACCCCAAGGCGATACAAAGACGCCTTGACAAGAAGTATTGCGACGTCATGGTGAAGAACACTTCGGAGGCTGTTGGAATGGTCCGAGATGCAGCCGCTGAGGGGGAGGGCTTGTCTGTCGCCCTCCTCGGAAACGCGGCCGAGGTTCTCCCCGAGCTGCTGGAGATGAGGTTCAGGCCCGACGTCCTGACCGACCAGACAGCGGCCCACGACCCCCTGGCTGGATATATCCCAGAGGGGCTTACCGTGCCGGAGGCCACGGATCTCAGAGTCTCTGACCCAAAGGGGTACGTGACCCGTTCCATGGCCTCCATCGCCAAACACGTCAGGGCGATGCTGCAAATCCAGGATGGTGGGGCCATAGCCTTCGAGTACGGGAACAACATCAGGAAGATGGCGATGGAGGCGGGGGTCGACGACTCGTTCAGAATTCCAGGGTTCGTCCCCGAGTATATCAGACCGCTCTTCTGTGAAGGACGGGGCCCGTTCCGCTGGGCGGCGCTCTCGGGGAAGCCTGAGGACATCTATGCAACGGACGAGGCGGTCTTGAAGGAGTTCTCTTCCAACGAATCCCTCGTGAGGTGGATCAAGAAGGCCCATGACAGGGTCCAGTTCCAGGGCCTGCCCTCGAGGGTCTGCTGGCTGGGCTACGGCGAAAGGGCCCGGTTCGGCAAGATAATCAACGATATGGTCAGAAGCGGAAGGATCTCCGCCCCCATCATCATCGGGAGGGATCACCTCGATTCAGGGTCGGTCGCGTCCCCCTACCGCGAAACGGAGGGGATGAAGGACGGCTCTGATGCCATCGCAGACTGGCCCATCCTGAATGCCCTTCTCAACGCTGTCTCAGGTGCGTCGTGGGTTTCGGTGCATCACGGGGGCGGTGTTGGGATTGGCTATTCTATACACGCGGGTCTTGCCGTCCTGGCTGACGGGACGCCGGAAGCCGAGGCAAGGATAATGACCTCCCTGACGAACGACCCTGGTACAGGGGTCGCCAGGCACGCCGACGCTGGCTACGAAGAGGCGATCAGAACAGCGAAGGTCAAAGGCGTGAAGATACCGATGATGGAGTAGTCCCGAGTACAGGGATCCGCCTCAGGGTGTAGACGTAGTGCGCTACGCAGACCCTGGCCAGCCATGAACTGGACGAGTGCAAGTCCGGAGGAATGCTTGCTCTTGGGGACCCTCGAGACGAAGGAACGGGGGCTTGTGCGCCTCACGGGGACCGGACGCCTCTGGGTCAGAGGGTTCGTCGAGGAGGCAAAGCGGCAGGCATCTAATGGGACATTATCGAAGGCATGATTAACGATTCAATTTTGAGAGTTCTTCGACCAGTTCTTTCGCCCGGTCGAATCTGATTCGCTTCTCCTCTATCATCCGCATCGCTACCATGTCGATCAAGTCTCCCGTGGCTCCGGCCGATATCGCGATGTTTATGCTGTGAAGCTTCATGTGCCCTCTTTGTATCCCCTCGCTGGCCAGCGCACGGAGGGCGGCGAAATTCTGAGCTAAACCCACGGCCCCCATCACTTCAGCGAGCTCGAGCGCGGTCTTCACTCCTAGTATCTTGATGTTCGCCCTAGCTGCTGGATGGGTCTTCGCCGCACCCCCCACCAACCCTACGGCCATTGGCATCTCCAGGGTCCCCACGAGGTCCCCGTCCCGGTTCTTCTCCCAGGTGGTGAGAGGCTTGTAGTGGCCGCTCCTGGACGCGTAACTGTGGGCGCCTGCTTCCAGTGCCCTGATGTCCTGGCCACATGCAATCCCCACGGCGACCACTCCATTCATTATCCCCTTGTTGTGAGTGGCGCACCTGTAGGGGTCGGCATCTGCAAACGCGTAGGCGTACACTATCCCATCCACCACGTCCTCGCCACCGATCGCTTCCTTTTCGAATACCGCGGTCGCGTTCACCAGCCTTCGGTCCGCCAGGTTCGAGATTATCCTAAGAAGCACTCTCCCGCCAGTGATTTCTTCGACCATGGGAGTCAGAGCCTCCGCCATCGTGTTCACGGCGTTGGCCCCCATGGCGTCACCGGTGTTGACCAAGAGCTCAGCAACGATCATCGGTCCTTTGAGGGTCGAGAGCTTCTTCACGACTAGGTCCTTGGCGCCTCCCCCAAGGGAGACAAGCATGGGGTCCTGATCATTCGCTTTCTTGAGAAGGTCATCTTTTCGTGCAAGGAGCTTCGCCTTCGCAGTGTCTGGCTTCGGGACGTTGACGACCTGTATCTGCCCGATCATGACGGGGCCCGTATTCGTAACCGTGAATCCTCCCTTCACTCTCGCCATTTTCGCCGCATTGCTCGCCGCTGCCACGACGGAAGGCTCCTCGAGCGCGAAAGGCACTAGGTAGTCCCTGCCGTTTATCCGGAAGTTCATGGCGATTCCGAGAGGATAGGTGTATCCTCCCACCACGTTCTCGATCATGTGGTCGGCAACTTCGGCCGGGAGGCCCCCTGTGTTGGCAATCGTCTTTATTTCTTCGTCTGTCAGCGACGCGAACTCCTTCAAAGCCGCCCTTCTTTTCTCCAGGGGCAACTTGTAGAATCCTTCGATGCGCGAGGACCTCGTCATTCCCTTGACGCGCCTCCCATGCTGGCTATTTAATCCGTTGAAGGGCCGTCGGTCGTCTCGTCAATCGGCGAACAGACGTCAGATCGATTGATTCTACAAGATTACTTTCGGGCCTTCTCCGGCCAGTCGGCAAAACGAAATCCCTGGTCGGACGAGTCAAAGAGTATTAAGGTCGACGAGCGGAGCTCGCCGCGTCGGGCCGGTCGTCTAGTCCGCCAGGTGTGGGGAAGTTGATCCCTCTTTGGGCCAACCCTCGAGCATGGTTAGGACGTCAAGGTTAGCCTCGTCAGGCTCTGACTCTGGCTAGCAGGAGACGGCGAAGGTCGGGAGTTCAACTCTCCCCCGGCCCACCATCTTCAATCCTTATACGACGCCCCAACTTTACCATGGCCAGCACATGAACAGGAGCCTGCTCATCTTCTCGCTACTCGTCATCTTCGCAGGACTGGCGTTAGGGCTGTACATCATTTCGTTCTTTGGTCTGCTCCTGCTCCTCCCTGCATTGGCCACGCCTTCTCGCCCGGCGCAAAAGCCGCCCCCCCAACCTGCGCAGCAGCCGTTACCCCGACGGGTAACCCCACGTAGCACTCCGCCCTCCCCTCCGCCACCCGCGCCAACACCAATGGCCGAACCCGTAGCGCCACCTCCCGCGTCCATGGGCTCTATGGTCACATCCTACTCGGCGTCGTCGACCTCGCCCGCTCAACAGGCCTCGTATAGTCCGGCTCTCTTTCCAGGGCCGTTGCTTCCTTCAATGTCCGTCGTGGGAAGTGCGCCGCAGCCTGCGAAACCGCATGAAGCCAGACATGAAGAGCGTGACGAACTGGTCGAGGTGGGGGCTGTGCTGGCTATACTGAAGCTCGTCTTCGGCTAGGGGACGTACACGTTCATTTCGCTCCCTATCTTCCTGAGCCGCTCGACCCTGTGCTGAAGCGAGGGATGGGTCGAGAACATCTCGACAAGGGAGCTCCCCTTGAACGGGTTCACTATCCAGAGAGAGGCGGTTGCGGGCGAAGGCGCCTGAGCAGGGTTTGTGGCGATGGGGCGTGTTTGCGCCTTCGTGCTTATCTTCTCGAGCGCCGTCACAAGCCCTCCGGGGTTCCGTGTGAGTTTCGCGCCGTACTCGTCCGCGTTATACTCATCATTCCTGCTAATTCCAAGACGGACGAAGGTCGCCCCGAGAGGAACGAGTATGATAGCCAGGATGAGGAGTGGCGATCCGCCGTTCCTGTTTCTGCTGTTTCCTCCGAACAGCATCGAGAACATTGCGATCTGCCCAACGTAGGAGATCGCCCCAGCAAGGGTCGCCGCCACGCTCGACATCAGGACGTCCCTGTGTACGACGTGCCCGATTTCGTGCCCGATGACTGCTTCCAGCTCGTCTGGAGTCAGGGCCTGAAGGATGCTCGAGGTGGCGCAGACGACGGCTTTGTCCGGGCCCCTCCCAGTGGCAAAAGCGTTTGGCTGGGGCGAGTTCACTATACCCACCTTGGGCATTGGGATCTTCGCTTTCTGGGCGACATTCCTCACCACTCTGAATAGTGTGGGGTTGTCTGACTCTTGGATGATCTTGGCCTTGCTCATGCGGAGAACTATCGAGTCGCTGAAGTAATACGAGACGAAGTTGATCACGGCGGCGAGCACGAGCGCGAGTCCCACGAACGTTATCGGGTCGTTGAAGAAATACCAGCCCACGACGTAGCCTATGACCATCAGCAGAGCAGTGAGCACGAAAAAGAGGGCTGTTATCTTCGCATACATCGAAGCAGACATTCGAGCCGCATCGACGGCTGCACCCGTAAAAGCCTTTTCCCGTAAATCTTTCAAAATTCATCCGAGTCTACTGAAAGAATAAATTGGTGCAAAGCCGCTTCCCCGGAAGGTGAGCTGTGTTGGAAAACGACGATGACGACGAATGGCCGATGAGGAGGAGACGCGGGTCTCCCTTCGATCCCTGGGGGTATCCAGACATTGATGAAATGATGCGAGAGATGGAGAGGGCTTTCTCTGAGCAGTTCAAGGACTTCGAAAAGGAGCTACCGAGGAACCTCGTCAGGGAGTCCAGGACGCCGGAGGGAGCGGTGAAGAAGGAGATCGGCCCATTCGTGTACGGCTACTCCGTAACGATAGGCCCCGACGGGAAGCCGGTCGTTAGAGAGTTCGGCAACGTCAGAAGCGGTGAAGACAGGCCATCGAAGGCGATTCAGGACAAGCGGGAACCACTGGTCGACGTGATTAGTTCCGGGACGGATGTCAGGGTCATAGCGGAGATGCCGGGGGTTAACAAGGAGGACATCGACGTCACTGTGAACGAGAAGGCGATGACCATCTCGGTGGACAGGGAGGACCACGGCTATTACAAGAAGCTCGAGCTCCCGGGATTAGTAGACCCCAAGGGCGCCCGCTCGACCTACAACAACGGCATCCTCGAAGTTACGATTCCTCTGAAGCCCTCCGGAGAGGGCGGGATTAAGCTCAAGGTGGAATAGATCTACTGGTACGGGCCGCCTTCGAACTCACCTTCCGCGTACCTGGCCATGGCGTTGAAGGTTGCCTCTCGGTAACCGTGCTTTTCTGCGAGCGCCCTCGCTATGTCTCCCGTTGTAACGATCCCTACCAGATTCCCCGTGGAGTCTACGACGACCAGCCTTCGAATCCGGTACTGTGCCATCAGCTCGGCCGCGTTCGTAAGCG
>DASPPO010000047.1:0-6855 GCA_035625455.1 Nitrososphaerales archaeon
GTAAGACGGAGGTATGCCGAGGAGCTGGAGAAGGGTTCGGACGCCAGCTACCTCGACGAGCTGGCGAGGACGTACCCTGTCCCCCGGGAGGCGATGCTGGACGCGCTAAAGGAGGTGGTCGAGCAGCAGGAAGCCAAGCTACCGATTCCTTCTGAGAGGCTCGTAACCATCGAGAAGTGGGACAGGTATCTTGTCGTCCAGGCGGCTTTCGGCCATCGGGTGAACCGGCTGCTGGCGAGGGTCATCGGCCATCAGCTCTCCGAGAGGATGGGGCAATCGGTGGCTGTGCACCAGGACCCCTACAGGATAGTCATCGAAGCGGAAGTCTCCCCCGCGATGGTAGTGTCAGTTATCGAGGAACTCCACAAGCTGGACCTGAAAACGGCCACGGAGAAGGCGGTGGAGAGAAGCGGGATATTCAAACGCCGGCTGATACACGCGGGGAAGAAGTGCGGCGCCATCGCCAAGGACGCAGACTACGCCAGCGTGTCGATATCTGGAATAATCGAAGCCCTGAGGGACACACCGGTCTATGAAGAAGCGATGAGCATGATCTTCCACGATGATTTCGATCTTGCGGGTGCCGCCGACGTGATAGAGAAGATGAACGCCGGGGCCATAGAGGTGAAGCTCGTAGAGTACGATGGGCTAACCCCCCTCGCCAGGATCGGGGTGGAGGAGATCAGCCGTAGGGGCGAGATCGTTTCTCCTGAGAGGCTAAGAGCGCTTCTCAAGCAGTCCACCAGGGCAAGAATAAACGAAACTTTCTTGGTTGCGGTCTGCACCAACTGTTGGAACTTCCTGGAGCTAAAGAAGGTCTCGGACCTGGAAGGCATCGACAGGTGCCCCGTGTGCGAGAAGCCGGCCCTGGGTCTGTCTACCGACTCGTACGAGAACATGTTCTCCCTCGCCATGAAAGCAAGGAGCCGGGCCGACCTACGTGGCAGCAGACAGAAGGCCGTCGAGGCACTGAAGAAGTCATCCGAGCTGAGGGCGGGGTACGGACACGCCGCCGACATGCTCCTTGCAGGGCGCGGGATCAGGCTGGCCGACGCGACCGCCCTGGCAGCGAAGATGAGGAAGGAGGGGACCGACGTTGTCGAGTTGATAATAGAAGGGGAAAGAGAGGCGCTCCGGAGGCGCTACTTCTTCGCCGCCTCTTGAGCCCTCGACAGGATGAGGGTCATCAGGGTCTTCTCGTCCACCTCGGCGTGGGTCCTCCAGCCAATGTGCAGCATCCCCCTTTCATCCTGCTCCAAGTATCCACGTTTCACATACCTGTCCAGGGAGTAGTCGACCCGCCATTTTGGGAACTTTTCCCGGAGGAACTGTTCCACTTCCCTGCGGGCGACCCTGCTCTGCTTGGAGTTGATGAACGCAATGGACGCGGCAAGGACCGCGAGGTCGTCTATCCTGATCCCTGAAGTCTCCGCTTCGCTCACGGTCGGGGGGTCCCTGAACCTCAGCAGGAACCTGGACGAGTCGTCAGTCCCGTCGACCCCCTTGACCTCGAAGACCTCAAGCCCCATCGGTGCGACGTCCTCGGAAAGTACTTCGATGATCTTGCGGTAGTCCCTACCGAGGTGGCGCTTCATCTCCCACCCCTTGACCCCCGGGTTTCTACCCCGCTGAAGCACAAGCACCTGAAAAGCTCTCCTGACTTTGCGCTCGAGGAGGGCTCGGTCGGCCGATTCTGCCTCCATCATGGTTCCCCCGTTATCGAGATGGCGATCGACTTTGGAGGGCCCTTCGCTCTCTCGGCCAGGGCCATGGTCCAGATCCTCCCCGTAAGCGGCTCTGTCTTCAGCGCCGCTCTGCCCTCGCTTAACAGGAACGCGAGGAGATATGCCCTTCTCACCTTGTTCTCGAAGTGGCCGTCGCCGATGAACTCCCGGTAGTCGATCCAATCCCCGTTGGATTTTTGCAGGAGTTCGTCGTTGAGCTGCGTAAGGCTCGTCTCGAACTGTTCCCTGGTGAAGACGCCGAGACTGATGAGCTCGGAGTAGTCGACGACGCCGGGGCGAATGCCGTAGGTTCCGAACTGGTCCTTGAATCTCTCAGAGATGGGGACCAGGTCCCTCCAGTAAACGAACGCCTTCTCAAGGCCCCTGGGGGAGAGCTGGTCGACCTGCGCCACGGGGTGCCAGCTTTTCACGAACGCCTCCGAGAGGGCCTCCTTGGGAAGGAGCTTGAGCTTCAGCTGAATGAGTAGCGGGTCGATGTAGAGGGACGACGCCCTGGACTTCAGCCACTGGTCCTGGAGCTTCACGATCTGGGCGAGCTCCAGCATCGCCTCCGCGTCTACGAGGAGCTCATCGAGGAACTTCAACTCCGGGAGCCTCTGCTTGAGGATGAGAATCTTCTCCCTGATGTCTACGTCGAAGGGGTTCGCGCTGCTCGTCTCGACGTCCCGGCAGAGCTCTATCACGCGCAGGTAGTCGTCCAGCCGTGTCTGTCCCAGAATCACTTCAGCTCCCTGACTTCAGACGGGCCGTGCACCGCCTGGACCGTGATGACATGGGCGGTCTTGTCGAACACGGTCAGGATGGACGGAGTGATCACGATGTACTGGGAGGCCTCTCTCTGCCTCATCTGGGAGAGGATCATCTTGAACATCGCTTCCCTGTTCTTCGGGTCCATGTGGATGTCAAACTCGTCCATCGCCCTCAGGGGGGAGACGATCCTACCCTGAAGCGACAGTATGAACGCCATCAGGGCCACTGACCTCTCGCCACCGCTCTGGGTGAACGGGTCGAGGGTCGTCGGTGCCCCTCCTCTGAAACCGACGTAGAGGTCGATGCCCGCATCCTCTATGGCGTCGGCTTCTTCGAATTTTATGAACCCGCTCGCGTCAGCAGCCGAGAGCACCGTCTGGTACGCCGGGTCCACGGACTCGACGAGGCCCTCCATCGCCTTCTTCCAGACGCTCTTGCGGGATCCGAGTTCGACCAGCATCGACTTCTTGTTCTCCTGCAGCTTTGCGAGCTTAATCTTGAGCTCTTCGACGTTCCCGGAGTAGTCGTTGTAGATCTTCTCGGCGTCTTCCGGGACGTCCTGCATCTTCTGGATGTGCGCGGACACCAGTTTCAGCTCCTCCGACACCTCGTAGGGCTGCCGGACCGTCTCCATCCGCTCCCCCGCCCTCTCCAGTTCGGGGGCGAGCTTCTCGAGTTCAGACCGGTACTCCTTCGCTCCCCTCTCCAGCTCCCTCAGATCTGATTCTGTTTCTCTGACCCGGTAGGACAGGACCTCCGCTTTGACCCTGAAGGAGACGTAGCTGTCCATTGTCCGTCTTATGAGATCCTCCGTCTTGGTTAGCTCCGGCTGAAGGGAAGATAGCTCTCTGTCGAGTTCCGTCTTCCGACGATTGGCGTCGTCCTCGGCGGCCGCTCCTTTGTCCTCGATGTACGCAGCGAGCTCCTTGAGCCTCTTCACGTCCTTGTCTTGCTCGCGGGCCAGCAGTTCGTCGATGGTGGAGGAGAGGCCAGCGAAATCCTCTTTGATCGAGTGGTAGGCGTCCCTGGCAGATTCGTCCTTGGCCTTCTCCGACTCAGCTCGGACCAGCGCATAGTACAGCTTCCTAAGCTCGACCTGCTTGTCGAGGAGGACCTGGTGGGTCTTGTCGGCGTCAGCCGAGACCTCAGTCTGCTGCGACCGCAGATCTTCCAGGGCCCGTGTCTTTGACAGGATCTTCTCCTCCGCGGTCTGCAGAGACTTGGCCAGCTTCGCTTCGGTGCTCCAGAGGAGCTCCTTCGCGAGGAGGTCTCGGTGCTCCATCAGCTTTCTCTTCTCCTGGTACCTGTCGTAGACCTGCCTCCAGTACTCGAGGGCCTGGTTCGCGTTGTCTATCAGCTGGAGGAGGGAGCTCTCCTCCCCGATGAGGCCGCTCAGCTCCTGCTCCGCGAGAAGTATCCTCTGCCTGTACTCGGCGAATCCCACGGCCTCCTCCACCATGCGCAGACGCTCCTGGGGGGTGACCGCGCCCAACTCCTCGATCATCCCCTGATGCATGATGATGAGGAGGTTGTCGGGGTTGATGCCGAACTCCCGGAGCAGCCTGACCACCTCGCTCTTATCGATCTCCTTGTAGTCTGCTTCGAACCAGTAGGAGCCGTCTCTCCTGAGATACCTGCTCAGCATGAACGTGTCAGACTTCGAGTAGGGGATTGGGCGCCGTCCCGACTTGGCAGAGTTGTCGAAGACGAGCGAGACGCGTGCGATGTCCTTCCCCCTGCGGATGAGGTCGGAAAGCTTTCTCGACCGCTCGGTGTAGGCCTGGCCGAAGGCGACCGATATCGCGAGGAGGACGGAGGACTTGCCGGCCCCGTTGGGCCCGACAATGAGGTTGAGCCCTTCCTTTAGGGGAATCCTCGCATATTCGTAACTCATGAAGTTCTCTAGAATTATCTCCTTGACTGTGGTGAGGTGGTATGATCTCTCCTGAGAAACCTCTTCCGCACTGCGTGACAAAGCTTCGGAGGCGCGGGGGTGGTGGCGCTTTTAGACCTTGCTGACTCGGAAGCGCGAAAACAGTTTCGGCGACCCCTCTCCCCCGAGCCCTTAAATCGACGGAAGGTAAGAAAAGCGAAGTTTGGCCGCCGAGAGCGCGTTCGAGTCACTCGCCCCCCCGGTCAGAGAGCTCCTGCTCGAGTCGGGGATAACGGAGCCCACCCCCCCACAGGTCCAGGCCTGGCCCCTGGTTTCGAGGCGGGAGGACGCGCTCGTGGTCGCTCCCACAGGCTCGGGGAAGACTGAAGCGGCCCTCCTCCCGCTTCTGAGCAGGCTGGTCTGTGAAGGGCACGGGGACGGAATCTCTCTCCTGTACATAACGCCGATGCGCGCCCTGAACAGAGACATGCTGAAGCGGCTTCAGGTCTGGTGCGCCAAGCTCGGGCTGACGGTCGACATCAGGCATGGGGACACCCCCCAGTCGCAGAGGACGAGGCAGTCGACGCACCCCCCCGATGTTCTCGTCACCACCCCCGAGACCCTCCAGGCCATCCTTCCAGGACGAAGGATGAGGGATAACCTCTCACACCTCAAGGCGGTGGTCGTAGACGAGCTTCACAACCTTGTCGAAAGCAAGCGGGGCGTGCAGCTTTGCGTGGGACTCCAGAGGCTGAGGAAGGTTGCTCCGCGGTTCCAGATGGTTGCCCTGTCTGCGACCGTGGGAACCCCCGAGGTTGCTGCAAGGTTCCTCTGGGGTGAAGCGCCCAGATCAATCGTCAAGGCCTACGCTCCCAAGGGGTTCTCGTACGAAATCGAGTACCCCGTCCCCGACCCGTCGAACCACTCCGCCGCCAAGGAGACCTACTCGGCACCCGACCTGGCCGCCCGCCTCTCGAGGATCAACTCGCTGATCGATACCCACACGTCCACCCTGATCTTCGTCAACAGCAGGACCATGGCTGAGATGCTGGGGGAAAAGCTGGCCAGGCTTCGGAGTGACGTGGGGGTACACCACGGTTCTCTGCCGAGGGAGGAGAGGGAAAGGGTCGAGCAGGCGTTCAAGACCGGCGCGCTGAAAGCCCTGGTCTGCACCAGCACTCTGGAGCTCGGGATCGACGTTGGGTCCGTAGACCTGGTCGTCCAATACATGTCCCCACGGCAGGTGACCAGCCTGGTCCAGAGGGTGGGGAGGAGCGGGCACAAGCTTGGGAAGACATCGAAGGGGGTGCTCGTGACGGTATCCGCGGACGACGTCCTCGAGTCGTCGGCGAGCGTACTTTCGGCCAGCCAGGGCAAGATAGAGCCGACCCGGCCGTTTTCCAACTCACTCGACGTGCTGGCCCACCAGATTGCGGGATACCTGATGGACTTCGAAGCGATGGAAGCAGAGAGGATCCTGGCCGAAGTGAGAAAAGCGGCGCCTTTCGCCACCCTGTCTGAGGACGCGTTCATGCGGACGGCGAGTTACCTTTCGGAGCTCAGGAAGCTGAGGTTCGACGGGAAGACCCTCACAAGGACCCGCCTGACCAGGGAGTACTACTACGAGAACCTGTCGATGATACCTGACGAAACGAGATACCTCGTCGTCGATGTGTCGACAAACCAGACGGTAGGAATCCTCGGGGAGGAGTTCGTGCTACTGAGCGTGAAAGTGGGACTTCACTTCGTCTGCAAGGGGAAGATCTGGCAGGTCGAGCAGATCTCCCAGGACAGAAAGATCTACGTGACCCCGGTGGAAGATCCTCTTGCGGCGGTCCCGGGCTGGGACGGGGAGATGCTCCCCATCCCCTATGAGCTCGCGGTCGAGACCGGCAGGCTGAGGAGGGAAATCTCCGACGCCCTCGACTCCGGGGAGGCCGCCGTTGCCGAGGTGTCGCGAAGGATTCCGGGAGAGGCTGCAGCCAGGGCCCTCGTCCTGGACGAGATTGCCGAACACAAGAAGATGGGGGCGCCGGTGCCTTCGGACAGGCTAATCCTCTTCGAGGGATTCGGAAGGTACCTAATCGTTCACCTTTGCTTCGGCGAATCCGTGAACAGGACTTTCGCCTATGTGTTCGAGGAGATACTGTCGAGAAGGGGGTTGGTCAGGGTGTGGTGGCTGGATGGTTACAGACTGCTCATGGAACTGACCACCGACACCGAGGACCTCGACCTCAGGGGGATCGCCAGAGAGCTTACAGGGCTCACCCCCGAAGAGCTGGAGAGGACCTACGCGGTCGCGGCACAGAGGAACTTCCCATTCCCTGCCAGGGTCAAGCAGGTGGCGGAAAGATTTGGGGCGCTGAAGCGAGGAAAGCTCATCGCCCACCCCAACCTTTGCTCGCTCCCAACCAGGTTCGAGAAGACACCGATATTCGAGGAGGCGCTCCAGGAGACGGGGAGGGACCTCATAGACATGGAACGGGG
>DASPPO010000048.1:0-9721 GCA_035625455.1 Nitrososphaerales archaeon
CATGGGCAGCTCGGGTCCAGCAGGATTCATCATGGGGACGATAAACTCGGCCATCTCCCTCGTGAGGAACCCAGCTAGCTACATCACTGAGAACAAGGACACGCCGGCTACGGTAAGGGGGATTATGGTGAACTATGTCGCGGTCCTGGCTGCTATTCCATTCTTCGCAACTCTGATAGGGTATCTGTGGTATTATGATCTGTTTATTCCGTTCGGCTTTGCAGGATCCTTCGTCGCCTATGCCTTCCTGTATGCCATTCTGCTGTACATCTTTGACGTCATTGCGGTCTATGTAGTAGCGCTCGTGATAGGGTTCCTGGCGCCGACCTTTGGTTCGTCAAATGACAAAATCAAAAACCTCAAGCTTGCAGCTTTCATCTTCACTCCCGCCTTCCTGATTGGTATTCTCGACATCATCCCGTTCCTGGAAATACTTACCATCCTCGGGATTCTGTATGGCCTGTACATTCTTTACCTGGGGTTGCCGATAATCCTAGGGACACCCAAGGAAAGGGTGGTCACCTACGTCGTGGCAGTCGTAGTCGCGACCTTCATAGTCTACTTCGTCATTGCTGCAATTATAGGGGTCATAACCGCCGCGGCCTTCCACGTCGGTATGGTCCTCTAACTAACGGAGGAGATTCCCCTGTGATGCAGGTCGGTTTCAAGGTGAGACGATGAAACTTCGCCCGGCGATGGCAACCATAATGTTGGTGGTCGTACTGGTAGTTGTTGTAGCCGTGGCCGGAGTCACCTACGTCTTCCTCTTCGCTAGTTCCGGCTCCTCCGGAGCCAAGACCACCACGTCCACATTAAGCATCGGAACGGCGACATCCAACCTACCGACAACCACCATGACCATTGGCAGCTCGACGACGGGTACGACGGGACTGACTCACTATAGTGGGTCGTTCAACTACAGCATTCCGACCGGGCCCTCCGGGGTCAGGTCTCTCCCCAACGGCACCGCGCAATACTACAACTCGACGGAAGTGGCCAGCGGCACCTTCACATTCTTTATCGCCGCAGATAATTTCTCAGGGAGCGGAACGGGACACGGCGTCATCACCATAACAACGAGAGGGTTCTGCGCAGGCTCCCAGACGATCCCCTACACCTTCATAGTTCCCGACGCTACGACCGTTCTAGGCGGAAACATTACCGTATTCTTCTCAAGTCCGGTACCAGCCAACTATACCGTTCCGCTGACGTGTACGGGGAGCATGACGGGTGCGAGCACCGCCAACAACCCTTGGTCCTACCTGCCCGAGTACCCGGGGGAGTTCACAATTCCCCTGGCGTCCCTTCCGGCCAGCGAGGTCTTCCACGGGACACCGTCCACCATCTGGTGGTGGGGCTATTCAATAAAACAGACTAGCTGACGCATCAAGTTCGGTAGTGCGATCTCAAGACTCAGAAATCCCTTTGGTGATATCTAGCCAGTCTTCTAATCGAAAGAAACGCCTTTCTGTTTTTATAAACCTCGCCGCTCGCTTTACCCAATGAGGCAGGCGGTACAGTTTGGGCTGTTGGCCGCGATCGTAGTCGCCTTCCCCTGGTTGGCAGTGTCCATTGCCGCGAACATGCAATCACTTCCCTCCGGACCCTCCGGCCCACCTTCCCTTTCGTGCTCCCCCAACTGCCCCACATCCTCGCAGGTAGTGGTCCAGCAGACGGCTGGGAATGCACTGGTGTTCCTGTTCACCATGGCAGTCGTGCTGTCTCTGTTTGTCGTTTCAGGCATCATCGCTTGGCGGAGAAAGGTGCAGACGAGCAGAAGCCTCTGGAGTCTTTTGGCTGTCCTCCTGCTCTTTGCGGTAGTCTACGCGCTCGCCGGGGTCGTAAACATCCTTCGGACAGTCTCGCTCCCCAATCCTGGGGTCTTCAACCAAGTGTCATACTGGTTGTCTTTCCTGCCCCTCGCCCTTATCCTGATCGCCGGAGCGCTGGGGGTCAAGTGGATTGCGCAGCGCCCGGCTCTAACCACCTCAAGCACATTCCAGGCGACACCGCCCGAGGAGAAAGTGGCAGCGGTGAGCGTGCTCGACGAAGCTATCCATTCTCTGCGTAGCGGAACAGATCCCCGAAGCGTCGTAATCAGTTGCTATAGAGCGCTCTGCGAAACTCTGCAGGACAGGGGGGTCCCAGGCACTCCATCCGCGACGGCACGCGAGTTCGAGGTGGTCAGTGAGAACGCCCTCCCGATTCACCATGAGACACTGCACAGACTCACCGCTCTGTTTGAAAAGGCGAGGTACAGCGCCGAAGAGGTCGGCCCGGGGGAAGCCGTCGAAGCCGAGTCAGTCCTTTCAGAGTTGAGGTCAGAAGTGTTAGGGGTGGTAGGGTGAAAGTGAAATCCTCAACCCTTCTCGCTTGTTGCACAGCCGCGTGCGCCCTGGCTGCTGCGGTAGCCGGTCTGGCCTCGTCGTATGGCGGTGTAATCGCCGCGCTCTTCACCCTCGGTCTTGTGCTTACCCTTGGCTCGGTCCTTTCGGGGGAGCCCGTCCGCCAGTGGGCCCTTCTCAGCAGAGAGCCCACCCTCGGGCAAGGCCCCGTCTCTGTGATGGCCCTAACGGTAAAGGAGGCGATTCGAGGTTCCCCCATCTCTCAGTCACAGATTGCCCGTCTCCTCCGTTCCGTGAAGCCAGAGACTTCTAAGCGGTCAGTGCCAAAGGAGATTCTGGAGCCATCCGGTCTTGGACCGAGGCTAAAGGGTGAGGAATACTTGGCCAAACTCGAAGAGGCAGTCGAGGTGCTTAGGGACGGCTGAAGGGACGCGGACGAAGGGAAGCGACGTCCGTCAAAGGGTGCTCGCCGAAGTCTCGAAGGTGATAGTTGGAAAGAAGGACGTCCTTGATCTGCTTCTGCTCTCGATAGTTTCGGGGGGGCACGTCCTCATAGAGGACTATCCGGGTCTCGCCAAGACCCTCATGGCGAAGTCGCTGGCCTCCGCCCTGGGACTCCAGTTCAAACGAGTGCAGTTCACCCCCGACCTTTTGCCGGGGGACGTGACTGGGAGCTACATGATCAACCAAAGAACATCGACGTTCGAGCTCAGAAAGGGCCCGATCTTCACCAACCTTCTCCTGGCCGATGAGATCAACAGGGCCCCGCCGAAGACCCAGGCGTCCCTTCTTGAGGCGATGCAGGAGAGACAGGTGACCATCGAGGGCGAGACCCTGAAGATGAGCGACCCCTTCGTTGTCATGGCCACTCAGAACCCCATCGAGTACGAGGGGACGTATCCTCTCCCGGAGGCCCAACTCGACCGTTTCCTGACCAAGTTGGGGGTAGGTTACCCGGACCCCTCCGAAGAGAAGGAGATACTTAGGCGGAGGGCCGAGGCGATGACGGATGACGTCAGTGTTTCTGCGGTAGCGACCCTCGAGGACCTGCAAATCATGAGGAGGGAGATAGAGCGCATCCACCTCGGGGAGGCGGTCGAAGACTACATTGTGGCTGTAGTCCGCTCCACGCGCAGGCACACCGACGTCGACGTAGGGGCCAGCCCCAGAGGGTCTCTCGCTCTGATGAAGCTCTCGAGGGGGAGGGCGTTCCTCGAAGGTAGGAGCTACGTCGTCCCTGACGACGTGAAGTCGGTGGCCCTACCCGCGCTCAGCCACAGACTGATACTCAAGGCGGAGGGGTGGATGAAAGGGCAGCGCCCTGAAACGGTGATTGAAGAGATCCTTCAGTCGGTGCCCGTCCCCAAGGTAGACTGACAATCGTTTGCTTGCGCGAAAACTTGGCCTTGTCGCAGCCTTCGTTCTGTGGATCCTCCTTCTGGGAATACTTCTTGGAAGCCCGCCCTTAGCCCTTGCCGCAGTGCCCGTCGCACTCTACCTGGCGTTCGTCACACTTGGTTCTCGGCCGCACCTCGACGTCACGGCGACCAGACTTCTTCCATCGGGACAAATCTACGAGGGCGAGAGGGTCACGGTCACCCTTAGGGTGAAGAACAAAGGGCCACCGACAGACCTGGAGGTGATTGATGGAGTACCGTCAGAAATCTCCATCTCTGGAGGGAGCAACCACGTCTTTGCGGTTCTGGGGGAGGGTGAATGCCGCGACTTTGCCTACGCATTCTCTCCAGAGTCCTTCGGCTCCTACACCTTCGGACCTATCAGGATTAGATCGTCGGACACGGCTTCGGCCAGGTACGAGGAAACGGTTTCGGAGTCCTACGAGTCATTAAGGGTCTACCCTGAGGTCAAGTACCTCAACCGAATAGAGCTCAGGCAGACCCGTCCTCGCAATTGGCCCGGCGAGACGTCCGTCAGAAGGTCTGGACAGGGTTTGGAGTTCTATGGAATAGGAGAGTATCACGCGGGCGACCCTCTCCGGCGCGTCAATTGGAGGGCATCTGCAAGGGCCGGCCATCTGATGCTCAACCAGTTCATGAACGAAGCTGGGGGTGAGACGGTGTTGGTGTTGGACCTGAGGTCCACCTCTCGGATAGGAACTCCCCCCAACACCTGTGCGGATTATTCGGTGAGGGCGGCCGCAGCGCTGTCCCACAGGCTCTTGAGAGACAGGAACAGGGTGGGGCTTCTCGCGGTGGGACAGCGCATCATCAAAGTACCTCCTGGCTTCGGGCGTCGCCAGTTCGAAAGGATACTCGTCGGGTTGATTTCTACGAAGGTGGGCGTCGACGCATGGAATCTCGAACTCGTGCCTTACTACCTCTCCCTCTTCTACTCGAGGATGGTTCAGCTGGTGCTAATCTCGCCGCTCGTCGACAGCAGCCCGATGTTCATGGTCTCAGAGCTGGCGAGAAGGGGGTACGAAGTACTCGTGATTTCTCCGTCACCACTGGAAATAGACATTCCCGAGAGGGGTGACCCGAGGGCCATCAGAATTGCCAAAGAGCTTGCGTCGATGGAAAGGGACGCGAAGATTTCTTCGCTCAGAAAGCATGCAAAGGTGGTAGACTGGGACCCTAAACTTCCGCTAGTAGATGCATTCGAAGGGTTGAGGGAATCATGGCGAGTAAGAAGACCAGGCTAGACCTCGTTTCCTTGGTCCGCTTTCTGGGAGTCATCGCGTTCGTCTCGCTGTCAGCTTTAGTCTACCTGACGATTATGCGGGGAACTTCGGCGGGCGTTTTCCTGATTGGGATTCTGTTCAGCTACGGCGCGTTGCTCGGTGGCATCTTACTGAGGCGGCCAGACGCCGAGGTTCTGGGCTGGCTGATTCTCGGTACGACGATGCTTGCGGCAGAAGCGGATTCCACGCTCGTTTCCTACTGGCTAACGATGTCCACCGCAATCGTCGTCGTCGTATTCGCAGACTTCGAGCACTCGGTCGCCCTGCTGTACCCTAGGAGCAAGATGGAAGTTGTTGACGACATTCAGCAAATGGAGCGCAGGCGGCTGCTCCGTAGGCGCGCTTCGGTGTTGGGGAGCGCCGGTGGGGGCGCGCTCGTTCTGTCCTTCGTCGGCGTGAATCTGTCGCCTCCACTCCTACTCTCTGGGTCGTCCACGGCGATTGTCGGCATACTCGCAGTGGTAGCGATGGTGTTGGTTGCATTGGTAGTCCTCGAAGTTGGCCAGGGGAGTCGGAACAGGTTCAGCGGGCGTTCGGAGGCTCCGTCAGCGGGAGCCGGGTCTCCTCAGGTCTCTCCGTAAATACAAGTGCGCCGGTCCCTGGAACGTTGGCGGAGGCAGGGGAGAGCCAACCCAGGCTCTTTAGATGGCTGTCAATCTTCATCGTCGCCCTAGTCGCACTGGTCGTGATTCTGGCGGTGGGCTGGGTCCTCCTCCAGTGGTCAATCGCGGAGCATGTGTACTCCCTGAAGGCGGGCCTCGACTGGTTCGGGATTACCTTCTATCACGACTACACCTTTGTTGCCGCCGCCCTATTCGCCTTCCTGCTGGTGTATCCGCGCCCAGGGGGGAGCGACCTTTGGAGGCTTGGGACAGTGGCGTACCGGTTGACGAGGCCCTATGAGGCGGAAGAGAATAGACCCAGCGAGACGATGAACGTCTGGCTCTGGGGGTTCTGGCAGGCCGTCAAGTGGGCGGTGGCATTCCTTCTCTTCGTGACATATGGCGGTTTTCTCTTCCTTGGCCCGATCATGAATCCCGTTATGATGATGTCGATGGGTCTGGGGAGCTGGGGGTCCCTCCCGAGCGTCTTCGCTCTCCCCCTGACCTCCGCCACAGGGTCAGGCTTCGTCAGTCTGATGCCCACGCTAAGCGTCCAATACGCCGTCATATCCTATGTATTGTCGGCGGTCCTCCTCGTGGTCGCCATCAGGGTGGTCCTCCGCATGTTCGCGAACATCGCAATCAGGAGGGGGGACGTCCCAGCCAGGAACTTCCTTACCCTGGTCTCGCTGATACTCCTCGAGGTAATCATAGGAGCGCCATACTGGTTGATGAACGTAGCGACCCCATACGTCTACGGCATAGCCTGGAGCGCATTCCTGCTCAGCGTGGTGGGGGTATTCTACCTCTACAGAAGGCGGGCAGAGACCCCGAGGCTCGGCCTCTTCAAGGGGGTCGCCGTGGTGCTCGCTGTCCTCCTCGTGGTTCAGGTGGGCGTAGGCGCATTCTACTACTTCAACTGGAACAACAACTATCTTTCCTACCAATGGTACCCGCAGACTGACAAGCAGATTACAGTGACCAGATGGGCAGCGGGCCTAAACGACATCCATGTCGAGAATATCTCGAACCTCCCCACCAGCAACCCGACGACCACTCTGAACCTGGTCAGGCAGTGGGATCAGCAGGCAGCGTCAGTCATCAACACGAAGGAGATTGGCGCCTACAACTGGATGCAGCTGGCGAGTTCGGAGATCGTCTTCTACAATGGGACCGAGTACTGGGTCTCCCCGACGACTCCGTCATTCCCGTCCACCGATTGGATAAGCGAGCACCTCATCTACACCCACGCGGCGAAGGTCCTCGTCATCAACACCCACAATGGGACCGTGGTTCCCGTGACGAGCGCCTTTGGCATATCCTCCGAGCCCCTCATCTACTATGGCGAAGGCGCAGGCTTCACCGGGAGCGTGTATGTGAACGTCCCGGGCTACGATGAGATACAGAACATTTCCTACGCTGGGACGCCCGATTACGTTCTTAGCGGATTGCAGAAGGCGATGTGGTTCACATTCGCAGAGGGGCAGCTCGGATTCGCCTTCTCGGGGCAGTCTATCAACATGCTCTGGAACAGGAACATCTTCTCGAGGGTGAGCGACGTCCTCATCTCGGGGCTCACCATGGACCCGTCAGCGTACATAGTATCTGACGGCAAGAATCTTTACTATGCGGTCCAGGTCTACATCGACTACCCGCTTCAGTCGGGATTCTCCGCGAGCCCCTACCTCAGGTTCTTCGGCGTCGTCCTCGTGAACATCGAGGACGGGTCGATGCAGGGGTACACTGTGTCGAACCTCCTGGGTACCAACTCTTCGGACTTCATCACTCAGTTCTATCAGAACTACTACTCGAGCTGGAAAGCTCCTCCGGCGTGGCTCGTTCCGCAGCTTCGGTACCCGGAACAGCTGTTGGGCTCCCCCAGCGTCCCCGGCCAGCTCGACTACGACTTCGTCTACCACGTCAGTGACCCCTTCGTGTTCAGGGCGGGGACCCAATTCTACGAGCGGGCTGGGAACAGCACGGTGCAGTACATCCCGTTCGCCGTTGGGAACAGCACATACTTCGTAGGCCTTCAGCTCGTACAGTACCAGGGGGTGGTGAGCAAGAACCTGGGAGCACTTTACGTCGCCTATGGGGGGAACAGGCTGGGCCAGATCTACCTCTACCAGAACCCATCCACGTCCTCTCTAATCATAGGTCCCACCGCTGCCGAAAATGCGCTCACGACCAACCAGCAGATCAGGACGCAGCTGACTCTTCTCCCCAACTACAGATTCGGCTCGTACCTTCTGTATTCCGTTGGGGGAGAG
The DNA here is from genome assembly GCA_035625455.1 of Nitrososphaerales archaeon. Lineage (GTDB taxonomy): Archaea > Thermoproteota > Nitrososphaeria > Nitrososphaerales > Gagatemarchaeaceae > UBA183. Next base: position 7,919 of record DASPPO010000048.1, read on the forward strand.
CTCACCTACTTCGTGGCCATCTATACAAACCCTGGATCATCGGGGGTGGTGACCCAACTTCCGTTCATGACAGCCGTGAATCCTTCGACCGGAGCTGTGGGGGTAGGGACTGATGCGACCGCAGCCTTCCAGAATCTGGCCATAGTAAATTCCACCACCGTTACGGCGTCGACCCTGAGGGTCGCAGTAAATCAGATAGACTCCCTGATCGCGTCCAGGGGATACACCCTGGTGAACGCTACTTCGGTCAATCCTACGGTATGGGTCAACGTGGGGACTGCGTCAATCAGCGCGGTCGGGGCCAACAAGACCGTGGATGAGGTGACCGCGCTGCTGACAAACTATGGACCAGGGAGCGTCGGGAACACCGTCTACGCCTGGACCGACTCATCAGGGAACGTGAATTTTGGCGTGATTAAGGTTCCTGCCTCCGGTGTCACCGAGCTCTTCTACGTGACAGTCGAGCCGTAGCCGCTCGCCTAGTGCAGCGCCAACAGCACGACGACGATGATGATTACCCCAATTAGAGCGAGGACCACGACCCTCAGGGACCCGTTCCTCTCGGCAATCATGAGACTTGCGTTGATCTGGTCGAACGGGCTCTTCGAATTTAGGAGCTTCACCAGCTCAAGGGCATCTTCATAGAGGAACTTCCCGCCGTCCACCACAATCATGTTGTCTCCCTTGAGCACGAAGGCGTGCCCCTTCACGGCCAGCGGGAGGCCTGACCTCCGGTTGACCCATTCGCGGAACTGGTCTTCGCTCAACCCCGAGGAAAAGGTACAGGATCCGGTAACTTTTCCTTTTCTGTCAGAAGACGGATGCATCATAGCGCCCCGGGGGGAGCACTCCGTTTTGCGTGGGGCATCGGTGCCCGTTTAAGCCTCGCGACCGCTCCCCCTGCCATGACCGAGGTAGAGTTCCTTTACGACTTCGCCAGTCCGAACTGTTATGTGGCCTACCATAAGCTGAGGGAGCTGAAGGCGAAACGGATGCTGGACGTGCGTCTGGTGCCGCTCTTTCTCGGAGGGCTGTTCAAAGTGACCAGCGACGCGCCCGTCCCCAAGGGGACTAACGAATACAACTACATGGTAGCTAACCTGGAGCGTATTTCAAGAGCCCTCGGAATCGAGTTCAACTTCCCCCATTCGAGTTTCCCTCCGAACTCGGTGAGGGCTCTTCGGGGGGCCTACTTCGCCGAAGTGAAGGGGATGGTAAACGCCTACGTCTCGATGATATTCAGAGAATGCTGGGTGAAAGGAACGGACATTTCCGACCACCAGAGCCTTAGCACGATGGCGGCGTCCCTCGGTATGGATAAGGACGAGTTTTTGGCGTTCATAGAGCGGAAGGAGACCAAGCTGAAGTTGAGGGAGGAGACCGAGAGGGCGTACGAGAGAGGAGTCTTCGGAGCTCCGACGTATTTCATAGATGGCAAGATGTACTGGGGCACTCCTGAAGTGCTTTGGCTGCTGGACGACGAGTTGGCTCGGGCCCCCTCCCATTCGTAGTAGGTGTGGGGGCACATCTCCACCCGTGAGTTTCGTTATCGTCAGCCGTCATCCTGCAGGAGAATGGGGGTGAAGCCAGAACCGGCCTCAGGGACCTCCCTGCCCCCCGCGGCGTGGCTGCCCCCGACGCTATCCGAAGGTGAACGTGTACAGCCTGAATCCAGGACTCGCTGTAATCACAACTTCGTGCTCACCATAGGAAGGCCCGTCGATGATGTTGTAGAGCCTGGCCATTCCGACGTAGGCGGAGGCAGAACCCCCGGTGAGCGACAGGTCCTTCCCAAGATATGCA
>DASPPO010000049.1:0-6846 GCA_035625455.1 Nitrososphaerales archaeon
AAGCAAGAAGCCAACCTGCTCGTAGGGTATTTCTCCCTGGACGGCAGCTTCTCGCAGCTCGTTGGCGTAGGCCTCCTTAGCTGGGGCTTTTCGAAGAAGTGGAAGGCACTCCCGCCCGGAAAGTAAGACTGTCTTCCACCCTAAGTGGGGAACCTTCGCATCAGCATCGGTGTGAACAGTGGGCCCGCTTTCCTAGCGTGAGCAATAGCCAGATACCTTGCGCGTCAGCCGCTCCTCATCCGGCTTAGGATCGGGGTCGGAGTAGGGTCTCTCCTCTCGAGTACCGCAAGGTAGATGGAAGCGAGGTCGAGTGCCAGACACCAGCTCAGAAGCGTGGCCAATTCTCCGTCTTCGGGCCCGAACTCCGCCACCGGGACGCCGACCTCCTTCAGCATTAGCTTCAGACTGGCAGCCTTCTCCTTCAATTCGCTCCCTTCTCCCTGTCCCCTCAGCAGGACTACCGCCCTTCCCCTCGGGGCCCTCCACGTCTCTATCCCGTTGTGGAAGAGTTCGGGGTATCCCTCCACCAGGACTGGGACCTTCGCGTTCTCGTTCAAAGAGTTCTTGAAGTGCACGGCCGCCGACAGAGCCCCTGGAGACGCGTAGACCACTGCACTTCTCCCGAGGAGCGTCTTCGCCAGCTTCTTGGAGGGGTTTTGGGCGAACCGGACCGAAGGGAGGCTCCTTCCCAGGGTCCTCCTCAGCGCCCCTTCAACCGTCTCGAACTCCCCCGTGCGGTCCAGCAGCTCCAGTGCGGCAAGAATACGTGCGGGCACCAGTACCATTCCGGGGGTCGATGCCCTGGGGACGAGTAGCCTCTCGACCCTATTGAATGGAATCCCAGCCTCGGCGCTCACCTTTAGCATGGCACCTCCGGACGAGACACCCACCGCTGTGCACCCCCTGTCTACGGCTTCGCCAAGGATGCTGAGCGTCTCCTTTGTATCCCCTGATAGGCTAACGGCCACCACGAGCGTCCTGGTCCCGGCGAATCCGGGAAGATGATACCCCTTGACCACCGTCATCGGCGCTCTGATCCTGGGCCTGGACCATTCTGCCAGGATGTCACAGGCGCTCCCCGAGCCTCCCATCCCCGCGAGGATCACTGATTCGAAGTCCTGTGGCTTAGGGAGACTAAGAGGCTGGGCCAGAGAAGCGCGAACAGCCGATGGCCACCTGGCGTACGCCTCCCAGAGCCCTTGCTTGTCGACGGACCTGATTTCTCTTGGCCCCAGCACACTCGGTCGCCCGCCGGGCGAGTTATTTAGGTTGAGAAGACGTATCCTTACATCCTCGGAACCTGGCGCGTCTTCCCGAGCCCGGCCGGGGCTAGGTTGAACTGGATTGTCTTAATCCGGGTCATCTCATCAATGCTGAACCCGACCCCTTCCCTTCCGATACCAGAGTCCTTGTTCCCCCCGAACGGGAAGAAACCGACCCCGTGGGCAGGGGCGTCGTTGACGGAGACGGTCCCCTCCTCAAGCGCCTTGGCCACCTTCCATGCCGTGTAGAAGTTGTTCGTGAAGACGCAGGAATCCAGGCCGTACCTCGACTCGTTCGTCCGCGCTATCGCGTCGTCCACCCCCCTTACCCTGGCAACAGCCACGACCGGGCCGAACGTCTCCTCCGTAGCTATTCTCGCGTCTGCAGGAACCATGTCCAGGAGCGTGGGTTCAAAGTAAGAATCCCTGTGTGTTCCACCCTTCAGCAGTATTGCTCCTTTTTCGACGGCATCGTCCACCAGGCCCTGGACCCTCTCGGCTGCCTCTGGGTTGATCAGAGGCCCCATGTTGATAGCGGGGTCCCTCGGGTCCCCGACCTTCCAGTTTGCTACCCCGCCCACGAGCAGCTCGATGAACCTGTCCGCGACAGACTCGTCCACGAACACCCTGCTGATGGCGTCGCACCTCTGGCCAGTGTACTTCAGGCACCCCTCGAGGACCTTCGAGGCTGCGAGGGTGAGGTCGGCGTCGGCGGCGACTATCGCTGCCCCCTTCCCCCCGAGCTCAAGGTGCCTCTTCTTCATACCCACCAGCTGGGCCACGTGCTTGCCGACCTCGGTGCTCCCCGTGAGAGTGACCATTCGCACGTAGTCGTGGCTGACGAGCTCGTCCCCGACCTCCCTGCCGGACCCGGTGATTACGTTGACCGCTCCGCGGGGGATTCCCGCCTCTTCGAGCACTCGCCCGAGCAGGAGGGAGACGATGGGGTCGTCGCTCGCGGGCTTGACGACGACCGTGTTCCCAGACACTAGAGCCGGGATCACTTTTGCGACCACGGAGAACAGGGGGTAGTTGAACGGGGAGACGCAGGCCACCACCCCCAGAGGCTCATGGATTACGAGGGCGAACTTGGCCATGGTGTCCTCGGACCAGTCCCCGGGGAGGTACTCCCCGAATATGCTCCTCGCCTCCTCCATCGTCATCTTTATCCTGTTGAGCGACGCCCTGACCTCTCCGAGGGCGGTGTTCTTTGGCTTCCCGGCCTCGAGCGTAAGTGTGCCGATGAAGTCTTCGCGCTTGTCCTCTATCATGTGCCTCGCCCTGTTCAGGATGTCTATCCTGTCTATGGCGGGGATGTCTCTGATGAGCTTCCTCGCCCTATGGGCGGCGTCTATGGCCCGGTCGACGTCCTCCTTGCTCGCAGCCTGCACCCTCGCTACCACGCTGTCGTCTATGGGGGTGTCAACGGGGAGGGTCCTCCCCCTTTGCGACCTCACCCACTCTCCGTCTATGAACAGTCGGAATTCGGGAACCCCATCCCTAAGCTTGTAGCAGTCTGAAAACAGGTTCGAAAGGCGGAGCTTGCCCTTCGATGTGCGAGCCATGGAGTGGACGACGCGGTATGGGAGATAAACTTGTTTCCCACTCCTGTTCGCCGTGGGCCCTCCCGAACGTCAGCCCTGAACTGCTCGGCCGGGAAGACCCTTAAACTGGCGCCCACCCCGCGCCCAAAACCAGGGTGTCAAGCGTGGGGTCGCCGCTAGGGGGAACGGCAAGGGTCTGGGAGCACCGCCCGATGACGGACTACGACGTCCACCTCCTCATGGAGGGGAAGCATACGAGGCTCTACCAGAAGCTCGGTTCCCACCTCATGCGGCTAGACGGTGTCCCGGGAACCTCCTTTGGCGTATGGGCTCCAAACGCCAGGGCTGTCTCTGTGGTAGGGGACTTCAACGACTGGGACGCTTCAGCCCATCCTCTCTCTAAGCGGAGGGACTACTCCGGCCTCTGGGAAGGTTTCATTCCGGAGGTCGGCGCAGGGGCTCTCTACAAGTACCACATCGTCTCGGTTTTCAACGATTACACGGTTGACAAGGGGGACCCCTTCGCACGGCGGTGGGAGGTCCCCCCTCGGACCGCTTCGGTCGTCTGGGAGGGAGGGTACGTCTGGGGGGACAGCAGCTGGATGGCCGAGCGCGGCTCCAAGAATTCCCTGTCGTCCGCCCTCTCTTTGTATGAAGTCCATCTCGGGTCGTGGAGGAGGAAAGAGGACGGCAGTTGGCTTGGCTACAGGGAGGCTGCGGACCTGCTGGCGGCGTACGCCAACGAAATGGGCTTCACCCACATCGAATTCCTCCCTCTGATGGAGCACCCGTTCTATGGTTCATGGGGGTACCAGACCCTGGGGTACTACGCACCCACAAGCAGGTACGGGTCCCCGGACGACGCGATGTACCTGGTCGACCGCCTCCACAGAAGCGGTATCGGGGTCTACCTCGATTGGGTTCCTTCGCACTTCCCAGAAGACCAGCACGGACTGTCCTTCTTCGACGGGACCCACCTCTTCGAGTACGCCGACCCCAGGCGGGGGTTCCACCCCGACTGGAAGAGCTGCATCTTTGACTTCGGCAGGAACGAGGTCCGCGCATTCCTCCTGAGCGCCGCCCACTTCTGGCTAGACGCATTCCACGCGGACGGGCTCAGGTGCGACGCCGTCTCTTCGATGCTCTATCTCGACTACTCCCGAAAGCCCGGGGAGTGGGTGGCGAACGTGCACGGGGGGAGGGAAAACCTGGAGGCCATCTCCCTCTTGAAGTCGCTCAACGAGTCTGTCTATGCGACGTACCCCGACGTGCAGACGGTGGCCGAAGAGTCCACTGCCTGGCCCATGGTCTCGAGGCCGACCTACACAGGTGGCCTCGGGTTCGGGATGAAGTGGGACATGGGGTGGATGCACGACACCCTGCACTACTTCGGTGCCGACCCTGTGCATAGGAAGTACCACCACGACGAGCTAACGTTCAGCATGTGGTACTACTTTTCCGAGAACTTCGTCCTCCCCCTCTCCCACGACGAGGTAGTCCACGGCAAGGGATCCCTGCTCGACAAGCTTCCGGGGGACGACTGGCAGAAGTTCGCGAACCTCCGCTTGCTCTTCGGGTACATGTACGGGCACCCGGGGAAGAAGCTGCTCTTCATGGGAGGGGAGCTCGCCGAGAGAGGAGAGTGGGACCACGAGAAGGGGTTGGACTGGCGCCTCGCCGCCGAATCCGCGAACGCTGGGGTCCAGAGATGGGTCAGGGACCTCAACCGACTCTTGAGAGCCGAGCCGGCACTGCATGAGCTTGATTTCTCACCAGCGGGTTTCGAGTGGGTGGACTTCAGAGACTCGGACAACAGCGTGATTTCGTTCATCAGACACCCTGCGTCCGGGCCGAGAGTGATCCTGGTTGTGTGCAACAACACTCCAGTCCCCCGAAAAGGGTACAGGGTGGGTGTCCCCGTTGGCGGGGAGTGGAAGGAGCTGCTCAACAGCGACGCGTCTGAATACGGCGGGAGCGGCGTAGGGAACCTGGGCGCGGTGGATGCGAAGGACTCCCCCTCTCACGGGCGTTCCCTTTCGGTCGATCTTACACTCCCCCCGCTGGGGTGCCTCTTCCTCCAGCCGGCGCAGGACCCGGGCGATTCGAAAGTTTAATTCCATTGGCTGAGGCGTCGGCCGGATTGCGGCGTTTTGTCTGCATCCACGGGCATTTCTACCAGCCTCCACGCGAGAACCCCTGGACCCGAGAAGTCGAGCGGGAGCCTACCGCCTCCCCCTACCATGATTGGAACGAGAGAATAGCGTCTGAGTGTTACGGCCCGAACTCCGCCTCGCCCCTAGTAAGCGACGACGGCAAGATTGTCGAGATGGCCAACAACTACTCGAAGATCAGCTTCGACTTCGGGCCCACTCTCCTCCACTGGATCGAGTCGCACTACTCCGAGCTGCACGCACGAATCGTCGAAGCTGACAGGGAGAGCGCAATGGCGTTCTCGGGGCATGGCTCCGCGATGGCCCAGGTCTACAATCACATGATAATGCCTCTAGCTACCCCTGCCGACCGCAGGACCCAGACGAGGTGGGGGGCACTTGATTTTCAGAAAAGGTTTGGAAGGTACCCGGAGGGGATGTGGCTCCCTGAGACGGCGGCGGACACGGACACTCTAGAAGCGCTCGCGGAGGAGGGGATCAGGTTCACGATCCTGTCCCCTCGCCAGGCACTGGCCGTTAGGAGGGATGGGGACGGGCGGTGGACGGACGTCTCCGGGGGTAGGATAGACACGAGACGGGCCTACCGTTACAGACTGCCATCGAAACTCGAAATCTCTCTCTTCTTCTACGACGACACACTCTCCACAAAGATCGCCTTCGGGGACCTGCTCTCGGACGGTGTTCGGATGTCCAGGGCTTTCCTGGAAAGGTTCTCGGACGACGAAGGACCGCAGCTCGTGAACGTGGCCTCGGACGGCGAGACCTATGGCCACCATCACCGCAGCGGCCACGTCTCTCTCACTCGCTCGATCTGGGAGGTACAGAAGAGCGGTTCCGCCTCGATGGCGAACTACGGGCTCTTCCTTTCGCTCGCCCCCCCAATCCACGAAGTCCGGTTGGTGGAGCCCTCTGCGTGGAGTTGCGCCCACGGCGTGGAAAGATGGAGGAGCAACTGCGGGTGTGGGTCTGAAATAAGGCCCGGGTACAACCAGAAGTGGCGAACTCCGCTCCGCGGTTCTCTCGACTGGCTCCGGGACGGGCTCAGAGAGGTGTACACAGCAGAAGGGAAGGAGGTCCTCGATGACGAGGCGGCCGTCCTGGCCGGCCTCGGGGGATCGGGCATCGGGACAAAGCGAGGGCCCCAGGAGTTTGTCAGGAACCACCTCAGGAGGGCACAGGGCGAGGTAGGATTCAGTAAGGGGATGCATCTCGCCGAACTGGCAGAGTGCAGCGCCCTCATGTTCGCAAGCTGTGCCTGGTTCTGGGAGGACATTTCGAGACCGGAGACGAGGCAGATGCTCAGGTACGCGGCGAGGGGCATGGAGCTGGCGAGGCTCGTCTCCGGGAAGGACCTGGAACCCGAATTCAGCAGGAGGCTGGGAGAGGCGGTGCCTAACGCCCCGTCCTTCAGGCCGGGCCCTGGCCTCTTCCGCCAGCTCATCCAGGCGGAGGGTGGCGCATGAATCTCCGCCGATCGAGCGGCATCCTCCTGCACCCCACGTCGCTCCCGTCGCGCTGGGGGGTAGGAGACCTTGGTCCATCCGCGCGCGTGTTCGTCGAACTCATGGCCGAGGCCCATCAGTCTCTCTGGCAGACCCTCCCACTCACCCCCGTGGGGGAGCATGGATCTCCTTACAGCCCACATTCCCTCTTCGCAGGCAACCAGCTTCTTCTGAGCCCCGAGATCCTGGTGGAGCAGGGGTTCCTCCACACCCTCCCTCCTGCCATGCCCACCGAAGCACCGGGGAGCGTGAATTATCCGGGATGTCTTGCCTTCAAGGATTCCCTGACTCAGAGCGCCTTCGAGTTCAGCTTCGAGAGGACGAGAAGGGAGGGGGGGTACGCAGACTTCTGTGAAAGGAACGTGGG
>DASPPO010000050.1:0-30843 GCA_035625455.1 Nitrososphaerales archaeon
GGGGACCAGAGGGAAGAACGAAAAGGTCAGGATACTCGCCGAGTACCTGAGGAGTCTAGACCCGGACGACGCCATGGTCGCTGCCAGAATCGCCTCCGGCAGGGCCTCGGAGCGGGGGAGCAAGGACGAGGCGCAGGTCGGTTACTCTACCCTTCTCGATGTCCTGCGCAACGTCACGGGTGCAACAGAGGATGCGGTGTCGAAAATCTACCTTCGGCACGGGGACCTGGGGGAGGTCGCAGAGGTTCTCCTCAGCGCGAAAAAGGAACAGACCCTGTTCACCGAACCCCTCACCCTCGAGCAATTGGACGAAGCGTTCCTCAGGCTTAGGTCCCTGAAAGGGAAGGGATCCTCCGCCGCCAGACGCGGTGTCGTGAAGTCCCTGGTGCTGAGGGCGACCCCCCTCGAGGGCAAGTACGTGGTCAAGGTCCTGACGAGTGAGATGAGGACGGGGCTGGTCACGGGTCTGCTCGAGGAGGCAATCGCCTCTGCCTACGGCCTGTCAAAGGAGGAGTCCGCGAGAGCTCACATGATCCTGGGGGATGTCGGGGCCCTCGCTAGAGAAGCCGCAGCCGGGGACATCGGGAGGGTGAGGATTCGGCCCTTCAGACCTGTGAACTTCATGCTCGCTGAGCCCATGGCGACGGCGCGCGAGATAGCAGACCACTACCAGAAGCTGGTGTATGCCGAATGCAAGTATGACGGCGTCAGAGCGCAGGTTCACAAATCTGGGGGAACGGTGCGCATATACTCAAGGCGGCTGGAGGAAATCACGCCGAGCTTCCCGGAGCTGGTCCGGGCGGTCGAGAACGTGAAAAAGGAGTTCATCCTTGACGGAGAGATAGTTCCCTTCAGGGACGGGCACCCCCTCCCCTTCCAGCTCCTGCAGAGGAGGCTCAGGAGAATGGAGAACTTCGAAAACGCGGCGGAGAACGCCCCGGTCACCTACTTCGCTTTCGACCTCCTTCTGCTCGCCGGGAGGGAGACCATCGGGTTTCCTCTGTCTCGCAGGCGCGCCCTCCTCGCCAAGCTGACCAGGGAGACGGGTGTGCGCCTGGCAGAATCTGTCGACTCGAGGAACGAGACTGAGATCGAGTCCGCCTTTAGGCGGAGCCGCGCCCTGGGCTATGAGGGTCTTGTCGTGAAGGACCCGGACGGCCAGTATGCCATGGGGAAAAGGGGGTCCGGGTGGGCCAAGCTTAAGGAGGAACTGGACACCCTCGACGTCGTGATCGTTGCCGCTGAGTACGGCCATGGCAAGAGGGCGGGTGTGATTTCGGACTACACGTTCGCGGTCAAGGACGGGGACAGGCTCAAGACGATAGGGAAGGCGTACAGCGGCCTGACCGACGCGGAGATCGAAGATATGACGCGCAGGCTCAAGGAAATCACGACCAGGGATTACGGGTACAGGAGGGACGTGAATCCGGAGGTCGTAGTCGAGGTTGCGTTCGACAGTATACAACGGAGCGACAGGCACAACGGGGGTTTCGCGCTAAGGTTCCCCAGGATAAAGAGGATCAGGACCGACAAATCTGTGGACGACATCGACACGATAGAGAAGGTTGAAAGCGTGTTCAACCGGCAGAAACTGAAGGTGGACCAGGGGTGAGCCCCGGACTCGCTCCCGGTGCTTATATGCGCAGGTCAGATACGGCTCTTGGATGTACGGGCAAATACTGATCGCTGCGTCCTTCGCCGTCGCCGCCTATCAGGACCTTAGGGAAAGGGCTGTCAACGACCTTGTGTGGGTACCCGCGATCGCTGGAACTGCCTTCGTGTTCTACTCGCTGGCCACGACGGGGGAATACGCCGACCTGGAGTTCGACCTCGTCAGGATTCTCCTCATAGGGGGAATGGCCTTCGTCATGGTCTACTTCGGGATGCTTGGGGAGGCGGATCTGATAGCACTGGTCTTCTTCGCGGCGGATCCGTACGTCTTCGGTCTCTTCTTCGCCCTCATCGGGGCGGTGATAGTTCTCGTCCCTCACCTTGCGTACGTGCTCATGACAGGAGAGGGGAGAGGGAGCCGCGTGATTCCGGTGTCGCGGTTCCTGAGGGAGCAGAAGTGGATCCCCAGAGCGACGGTGGTGGACGGGGTCAGGCACGAGGTGGACAGCGACGTAAACAAGGCCAGGGAGGAAGTGGAAGGCCAGCAGAAGGAAGGGATGCAGGTTGAGGTTGTCTACGGCGTGCCCGATGTGCTCTACTTTGGGCTCGGATACATCCTCTACCTCGCTTACCTCGTCCTGTTCAACTACGCCCTGTTCAGCTCACTCCCCTAGGGCTCTTCCCCGGCGCTAGGTTATATGGACAAGCCGGAGAGCGTTGCGCGTAAATGGCGTTCATGGTGCTCGAGGGATTCTCGGGGACTGGGAAGACATCCCTCGCGAAGGGGCTGGAGGGTATGGGGTGGCTCCGGCTGCAGGAGTCGGCTCATGCGGTCCCCAGGGACGTTCCTGTCGCCGAAAGGGCGGACACGGCCGCCGACTTCAGCCTCCTCGGAGCGACGATGACGTACTGCTCCACAATAGCGAAGCTGAGGGGGACAAGGAACATAGTCTCCGAAGGTTACCTCCTGGGGGACCTCGCCTACGCGAAGATCAGGTTCGAGCTGAGGAAAAGTGACGCGTACCCGTCGATGGCGGCCATGGTCAAACGGATCCTGCAGGAGCCCGCGATGAGGCCCGATCTCTACATCCTCCTGAAGGCGGGGCAGGAAACCATCAACATCAGACAGAAGAGCAAGGATGACAGGGAGAGGAATCCCACGGAGTTCTTCAGGACGAGGTACTACTCGGCCCTCGCGGAGATTCACGACGAAATGAAGGAGGAGAAGGTGGAGGCGATTGAAACCGACTCCGGCATCGATGCGACACTTCAGGGCATCCTTCGGATCCTCGCCAGACACAGAGTGATAACCGAGTGAAGCCAGAGGAGTGGGAGAAACTCCTGCTCGGTGCAACCGAGAGGGTCCAGGACAGAATCTCAACGATCGCCCGCAGCGGGGAGAAAGGGAAGTTTGTGGGCATCGGAGCCTCGGGGGACAGAACACTCCTGGCGGACAGAGTAGCCGAAGACGAGCTGATGAAGACCGTACTCGGCGTAAGAGGAACGAAGGTCCTCAGCGAAGAAGCGGGTTTCCGGGGAGAAGAGGGCGCTGACACCCTGGCAGTCGTCGACCCGCTCGACGGGTCTTCGAACTTCGCGAGGGGGATTCCGTTCTACTGCACCTCCGTGGCCGTGGTTGAGGGAAACTCCATCGAAGACATAGTGGTCGGAGTGGTCCGGGACCTGGTTACAGGAGACGTCTACCACGCCGTTAGAGGAAGGGGCGCAAAGAAGAACGGAGCCCCTGTGCGAGCGAGCAGGGTCAATGACGTCTCACGGGCGGTCATTGGCATAGACATCAGCAGGGGGAGCTCAGAGCTGGTCGCGAGGTTGGGGCCTCTGATCGGAGCCGCCGGTCGTCAGGTCCACTTTGGAGCTAACGCGCTCGAGCTCAGCCGCGTATCAGACGGGACCATAGACGCGTTCGTAGACGTACGGGGCAAGATCAGGATAACAGATCTAGCGGCTGCGCAGCTTGTGGCGGCCGAGGGGGGAGGGGTGATAAGCGATGCACAGGGAAGGGAACTCGAGGCGGTCTTCGACCTGGAGCACAGGCTGAGCTTCGTCGCCTCGGCCAACGTGCGCCTCCACAGAGAGATACTGCGGTTGTGCGGGCCATCGAGCCCCAAGGGGAGGTAGCGGAGGGATGAAGGTAACCATAGTCCTGGGGACCAGGCCACAGATAATCAAGAGCGCACCTGTGTACGCTGAGTTCCGCAGGCGCGGCATAGGGTGCGAGATTGTGAACACGGGGCAGCACTATGATTACGAGATGAACAGGCAGTTCTTCTCGGAGCTCGAGCTCCCCGACCCCGTGGCGGACCTCAACGTCGGGGCTGGAACCCCGAGCCAGCAGGTATCGGCCATAATCGGGGGCCTGGGTAGGCTGTTCGATGGAGCCAGGCCCGAAATGGCCGTTGTACCAGGAGACACCAACTCCGCACTCGCGGCAGGAATCGCGAGTGTCAAGACAGGAGTGCCGGTTGCACACCTGGAGTCCGGATGCAGGTCTGGAGACTTCCGGATGGCTGAGGAGATAAACCGGCGCCTGCTCGACCACATGTCACCCCTCCTCCTCTGCCCCACTTCGAGATGCGTCACGAACGTGAGGAGGGAGCACGCTCTCGCAGACTCGGTCGTAAACGTGGGGGACACGATGTACGATTCGCTGCTTCAGTTGGCCCCGAGGGCGAGGGCGTCTGACCCCGCTCCGAGGCTCGGGCTGAGGCACGGGGAATACGCCTTCATGACGCTCCACAGAGCGGAAACTGTGGACGATCCCGCGGCTCTGAGGAGGGTGATGGGAGCGGTAGGGGACCTGCCCCTGGCCGTCGCCTTCAGCGTCCATCCCAGGACGAAGGCTCGGTTCAGGGAGTTCGGAATCACCCCGCGCCCGAACGTGAAGCTGTTGGAGCCACTCCCGTACATCGAAACCCTTGGGGTGGTGGCCGGGTCCAGGCTGGTCATCACCGATTCGGGGGGACTCCAAAAGGAGGCGTTCTGGCTGGGCAAGCCATCACTGATAACGAGAGATGTAACCGAGTGGGGCGAGATCGTGAGCGCCGGAGCGGCCATACTGGTTGGGACCGACCCGGAGAGGATCGACCGGGGGTACGTGAAGTCGCAGAAGATTGGCGCAGAGAGGTTCCGGTCGGCGAAGCGGATATTCGGCAGCGGGAACGCCTCGGCCAGGGTCGTAGACGCAGTGGAGAGGTACCTCAGGAAATCCGGACGAGACTGAAATGGAACACAGGGGAGCTTCGAAACGAAGGATAGTAATGCTGCTCTCGAACCCTGCCACCTTCGACCAGAGGCCCCTCAAAGAAGCCCACTCCCTCTGCAGGGCAGGCAGGCAGGTGACAATCCTCGCATGGGACAGGGAGCTAGAGACCGATTCGGATTCTGTCTTCCGGGACGGCCTCGTAATCAAGAGGATGAGGGTCAGGGCCGGGCATGGCACTCCCTTCCTCACCCTCCCCAAGCTCCTCCTGTTCTACACCTGGTGCGTAGCCCACCTCGCCGGGATGGCCGCGGACGCCATCCACTGCCACGACGTCGACACGCTACCCGCGGGCTACGCCGCCAGGGCTGTGAAACTGTGGAGGCCCAAGCTTGTCTACGACATGCATGATCTGCCGGAGGCGTTCCTCCGTTTTTTCCCCCTGACCACCATCACCCAGAAAATCTCCCTGTCCACCGTGAGGAGCGCGGCCGCGGCGATAGTGGTGGTCAACGACCGGTTCGTCAGCTACCTGGGGGGGCTTGGGTTCCCGAAGTCGAAGCTTGTGGTCGTGATGAATTCCCCTCCAACGAGGAGCGGACGGAAGGCGAGACCGCGCGGGGAGGAGTTCAATGTGTTGTACTACGGTTGGCTCGGAGAGGAGAGGGGGGTGAAGCTCCTCGTCGAGGCCGCCAGGGGGCTCGGGGGGGTCACTCTTACACTCGCGGGGAGGGGAGAACTGGAGCCCTACGTCAGGGAGGCGGCATCGGGGGACGCGTCGATCAGGTTCATGGGGTGGTTGAAGATGGCGGATCTTGAACCTCTAATCGAGCAGGCGGACCTCATCCCTTCGCTCTACGAGCCAAGGACCAGGAACGCCCAGATCGCGACCCCGGGGAAGCTCCTGACCGCCATGTCCCTTTCCATCCCGTCGCTGGTCCCATCGGGGACTTACCAGGCGGAGATCGTCGAACGCTTTCACTGTGGCGTGGTCGTCAACTGGCATGACCCGGGCGACATACGGAGGGCAATCATGGAGCTTTCCACGGACAGAGAAGCGTACGACAGCCTGGCGGAGGCGTCCTACGCTGCTTTCGTCTCCTGCTTCAGCTGGGAGGTCATGGAGGGCCGTCTGGCCGGAGCCTACGACAGAGTCCTCCCTACTTCTTGAGCAGCCCTTCGTAGATCTTTTTCCACCTGGCGGCGACAGACTTTGCGTCGTGCTCTGGGGGGAGGCCTTCGATGACCTTCCCCTCCCAGTCGATGACCTTGCATCCGCACGCCAGGGCCTCCAGGGCAGCCTTTCCCACCGATCGGGCAAGGACGTGTTCTGGGGGCTTTCTCAGGTCTATGTAGTAGGCGTATCTCGAAAGAGTCCGGGGCATCTGCTCGTACCTGACGGTCCATCTCTCCAGCATGACGAGGTTCAGGCCAAGCTTCCTCGCAACGGCCGCGGCTTCTGCGTCCATGCCATACCTGAAGGAGACCGCCGAGTTCGGCTCCCGCTCTCCGGGGATCGGTCTGAAGAGGTCTGTATCGACAGGGTTAGGGACGTGCACGGCATTCGGCGGCGCCCCCTCGAGCAGGTTCGGGGTGGAAACCGCGATGTACACCGCCCTACTCCAGCGCCCCTCCTTCTCCTGCCACCTCCGCTCGATGTCTGTGCCGTGATAATGCATGACCACTGGTTTAGAATAGAGCATCCCGAGCCAGGGGACGACCCTGTCAAGCGAGTGGACGTGGACGAGATCAGCCGACCGCGCCATCCAGATGGCCCTCGCGAAGAAGCGTGCGGCACCATCGGGGTATGCCGTGCCGTACGTGGTCAAGCCCACCCTGTCCGCTGCCCTGCGCGTTATCACGGTGCTACTGGTGCCGAACTCCATGTCTGTGAACTTCGCAATGACGCTGGCGACCCCCGCAGTGTTCCAGACGTGCAGAACCTTAGGCCCCAAGCATCCGCCGCGAAGAAGACGGCTGGAAAAAAGGTTCCGCAGTCCGGAACCTGCGAGAGGTAAAATACGACGCCCTGAGGACGACTTAAGCGAAGTCCGCATGGAAGGAGCCGGGGTCTCGGGAAGAATTGTCCTCTAGCTTCGGTCTCCGGTCCACAGGCCTGATAGTGTTCTCGGGACGGCTGTTCAGTGCTTTCACTGGAATGCTCTTCACGGTCATGGCGGCAAGGTGGCTGGACCCTTCGGGGTTCGGGACCTGGGAGGTGATTGTCACCCTGGTCACTTTTTCGTCATACCCGGTGGGGATGGTCGCGTACTGGGCCACCCGCGACGTGGCGAGAGGGAGGCTGGCGGGCCGCACAGCCCTGGCCGCAAGCACGATGCTGAGCGCTGCCGGGCTTGTGATTTACCTCAGCTTCGCGCTGGTCACCTACTCCAGGCTGTCCGCTTCGGTCGCCCCTTTCCTCCTGGGCGCCCTCCTGGTGCCGCTTAGCTATCTGAACGCGGCGGCGAGCGCTGTGGTGACCGGCTACCGTCCTTCCGTCTACGGGACGTCCCTGATAGTCTCTGAGGTTGCAAAGATCGGCGTTGCGTATGAAGGGCTCTACGTATTCCATCTGGGCATAGAGGGCGTCATTCTTGGTCTACTGACGGCCTACCTGGTCCAATCAGTAACGAGCACCTACATGGTGAGGAACGCGATGACGGAGAAGTTCGATTCGCTCGAGGTGAAGAGGTGGGCGAAACTCGCGTGGCTCCCTGCACTCAGTTACCTGGCTGCGGACCTCGCTGTAGCGGACTCGTACATAGTGGCGCTCGTTCACGGGACCGCCGTCGTCGGCACCTACCAGGTGGCCTTCATCGTCGCCTCGATAGTCACCTACGCATCGGGACTCGTCTTCTCGATGTATCCGCTGCTCCTGAAGGGCGGGGACGTTCGACTCCCCTCGATAAGCCTCGACTTCTCCCTTCTCTTCGCAGTCCCCATGACGGCGGGGTGCATAGTCCTTGCCGAGCCGATTCTGTTCATTTTTGGGCCGAAGTACACGGCAGGTGCCCAGGGATTGGGGATACTGGCGGTGATGTTCGTGTTCAACAACATCTCGTTGCTTCTCGACCAGACCCTCACGGGAACGGAGCGAGTGGACGCCGGTGCTACCCCCAGTTTTCGAAAGGTCGCCGGGAGCAACCTCCTGTTCGTGCCCATGGTCAACATAGCTTACGGCGTCGCCTATCTGGTCACTCTCTACCTCGCGGTCTCCTACGCCGCAGCAGCGGGGTTCAGCGACTCCCTGGATGTCGTGATCTGGGCATCGGTGCAGCTGGCAGCGACCGTCGCGTTCATGCTGGTAAAGGTCAGGAGGGCGCGGGGGGTGGCGATCCTCCGCCCGAGCACGAGCGTGGTCATCTACATTCTCGCGACTGCGGTCATGGCAGGGGTGCTCTACTTTGTTTCCCCCGTGGTCGCCGTCCAGACTCTGGGGACCCTTTACTACGGGGTCCGTATCATACTCCTGGTTCTCCTGGGGGCGGGGGTCTACTTCGGGCTGGTCTACGCGCTAGACTCCAAGTTCAGAGGGATGGCACACTCCGTCCTACGCCGCTTCTAGGGCTTTGGACTGGCCTATTCCTTCTTGGGGGGAGCAGGCGTCCCGGTCTCGGCGGCCGGCTTCTCCGGCGCCATCTCGGGGATGTCCGTTATTGGCTCTGGGGGCGGCGTGGTCGCCATCGTGTATCCGATCCAGGCGAGGATCGCCAGCAGAACGAGGACCGCGAGAAAAGCCGTTATCTCCAGAACCTGCAGCGGCCACCAGTAGATCAGAAGGCCGTAGACGACTATTCCGACGACGCTCCCGACCAGAATACCTCCACCGATAGCTCTGTCGTTTGCCATGAAACGGGTTGGCGGCCGGGGACGCTGATATAACGGTTTTGCGTTGACGTGAGACTAGGACAAGAGTCGTTCGGCGATGGTCGGGGTCCCTCTAGTGTTCAGGTATACCCCAGGGAACCCCCGGTCGCGGAGCGCCATGATCACCCCCCTCTCCTCCTCGAGCAGTGCCCTCTCTCCCTTCTCCGCAGTGCGGAGGAGACTCTTCGGGAGCCGCCACCCGAAGTAGGCTTCGCACTCCCTGATGTCCTTCAGATCCCTGAACGGAAACACGTTGAGGAAGACCCTGTCCTTGAGCCTGGCCCCCCGGAGGAGCCCAGCGTGCCTCTCCAGCTCCTCGGTGTCAGTCGTCGGAGGCTGCGCGAGCAGGTAGTCAGCGCCGACCCTGAGCCTTTCCCGGGCCCTGCCCGGCTCCCCTGGACTCGCAAGCCCCTCTATGTTTACCGGGGCGAGGAACCTGGTGGCCGCCCTCCCCCTTTCCCGTAGGAGGGCGGCTCCTCGTATCACGGCCGTAAGACTCCGGTAGTCTCTCACGTTCGTCGCGTGGACGGAAGTCGGATAGGCGTCCCCCCAGGCGAACATCAGGTAATCGAGTTCCATGGAAAGCCCCGTAGTTACTGCCGAGAGGAACTGGGGGCGGTTGTAGTCACGGGCGACGAGGACGGGGGCGACCTCCACCCCGAGCCTGTCCTTCAGCAGCACCGCCGCCTGGAGCGTCGAGAACTTCAACAGCTTCGTGTTCTTGACGTCCGCGACGAGTAGAACGTCGGCACACGTTCGCACACTTCTGGCCTCGTCGACGAAGCGCTCGAGGCTGCTTTGGTAGTCGATTCGGGCATCCCTCCTTTGGGAGGCCGGGAACAGCGGCGGGAAGACCTCGACCAGTCGGAGGAAACCCATTCTACCTACGCCCCTTGTCTTACTATGAACCACGACCCGAGGGACTTTGCACAGAGCTCCCCGTCGGCGTCCACGACCTCCCCCTCAACCACTATGATGTTGTTACCAGCCCTTACCACCCTCCCTATGGCCCTGAACGGGCCCTTCCTCAGTGGCCGAAGGAAATTGACCTTGAGATCCATGGTGAGCTGGTCGATCCCCGGATTGACGCTCATCGCCGCTATGCCGCAGGCGTTGTCCAGGGAGTACATGACGATGCCGCCGTGGACCATCCCGCCCCGCCTCGTCACGGCCTTGCTGTACGGAAAGCTCAGCTCGGCCCGCCCGGAGCGCACCTTCACGACCTTGAACCCGACCATCCTGAACAGCTCACTGTCGGCGGCCATGGCACTCTCCAGCTCCGCTTCGACGTCCGCCCCCTGTTTCCTCCCCAGGGCGAAGAGTTTCCTGAAGCTCCCCACCTCCCTGAGGAGCTCGTCGAGGCTCATTGAAGAATGGCGATCGTAATGGCCGTTTAACCGTTACAGATGCGGCCATCTGTACGGGGCATCGGCCATGATACAGGGAGAGCCAGTGGTTCAGGCCCATTAGTTTCGGGGAACTCCACAGACGATTACGATCGGGACCGCTCCTGGTTCATAAGCTAGAATCTGATCAGCGAATACTAGCGTGGCTGTAGAGTCTTCTCCGGACCAAGAATGTCCAACGTCGTCGGATCCAACTTCACAGTCCCTGAGGCGGCACTGGTGGCGACGAAACGATGATGATGTTCGCAAGTGGGCAGAACTCTTCCAAAGCGGGACCACCATACTCCGCATCGCCAAACAATTCGGAGTCGATCCTGCAACCATAAGCCGGGAGTTGCACCTGCTGGGGTTCACCGTTACTCCTGGTCACCACATGGTGGAACAGCTTCCGCTGAAATACTCCCCCGAGTTCATTGAACTTGTTGACCGTGGTCCTGACGCGGTGCTCGAGTTCGTCAGGAACCGCGTGTGGGGTATCCAGGCAAAGCGTGACCGGGGGGAAGCAACTGCGGAGCTTCTGCGAATTCGTTCGGCTTCATCACCAGGGTGTAGGAGTAGAGGAGATTTCTCGTAGACTTTCTGCGCACAGGTCAACCATCGCGCATTGGCGGAATGGAACGGATCAACCTTATCTCATCCGCGCAGCGAATGATACCTTGCATTTCGTTCCATGGACGAACTGGAAGATGCTGTCCATGCACCTTGTCTCAGGTGGGGGCGACCCATCAGGCTGGGTTCAGGTTCCAGAGACGATTCGTTCATACAGTGATGTCGTGCAGGTCATTAATCAGATCCAACCGTTAGAAGAAACCTATCGCCGCGCTTCTCTGTTCGGGTTGACAAAAGGCCAGGTTCAAGAATTGAGACCCGAATTATTTGCGTACCAACTCGGAATTATGGTCGGGGACTCGGGCAAACTAGGTGGTCAGCAACCTCGATACTCGTCGATGAATCTGGACCTTCAATTGACACAAAAGCGGCCAACCAACGAGAGACTCGGAGAATTCGTGATGCTATGTGCGAACAGTCTCGGAATTGGCATGGAAAGAAAAGGAGACAAACAACCTTCTGGTCAGACTCGGAAGAGTAGAGAACCAGCACCAGCGTACAGATGGGGATCGGAGCGCTCACCCCTGCTCGCGTGGATGTTCTTCGTGTGCCTGGGACTTAGCTGGGACGAAACCACCACCACGCATCAGTTGCGAATGGGCTGGATCTTCGATACCCCTCGAGCTTTCCGAGTGAGATTCTTGCAGGGGACAGCAGACTCGGATGGGTGCATCAAAGGGTATGAAGTCGAGATTGAAAGTGTGCCTAACGCTCAATTCTTCGCAAATCTCCTCCAAGGTCTCGGAATGCGGACAGCACATGTATCTTACGAAGGAGGAGAACCATTGAAGACGATGGTGAGTAGGAGAGAAGCATCAACACTGCCCATCTTCAACGAGTTCATCAAAAGCTACAGATACCAGAAGATGATGCGTCCGTATGGAATCTACGGCTTTTCCCGCTCTGAATCGTGGAATTGGGCCTGGAGGAGTTGAATCCGGGCTGTGTTTACGCCTTCGCGGCCACTTTCTTCTCTACGGACCCCTTCTGGGTTATTTCTTGGATTATTCCCGCTGCAACCGTTGAACCGGAATCCCTGAGCGCAAACCTTCCCAATTCAGGGAACTCCTTGAACGTCTCGGCCACCAACGGCCTCAGTGGCGTAATCTTGACTATCGCAGAGTCTCCCGTCTTCAAAGTCTTTGGTTTCTCCTCCGTTGGCTGCCCAGTCCTCGGATCTATCTTCGCTACCAATTCGGAGATTGTTGCGGCGGTTTGGCTGGTCGCGAGGTGGAGAACCGGCGTGTACCCTGCTGCGATCGCAGTCGGGTGGAAGACCACGATAATCTGCGCCCTGAACTCCTTCGCAATGGTTGGGGGACTGCTTGGGGGGCCCAGTACCGACCCTCTCCTGAACTCTCCCTTCGAGACGCCCCTCAGGTTGAACCCTATGTTGTCCCCTGCCATGGCCTCCTGCATCTGAGTGTGGTGGGTCTCTATGGACTTCACTTCCGCCGACAGCCCCTCTGGCATGATGACGACTGTGTCGCCGACCTTGATCTTGCCTGTTTCGACCCTCCCGACGGGGACGGTTCCGACACCCGTGATGGTGTAGACGTCCTGGACCGGGAGCCGGAGCGGCTTCTCGATCGGCTTCGGGGGCTCCACGAACTCGTCCAGCGCCTGGAGAAGGATCGGACCCTTGTACCAGGGCATGTTGGTGGACGGCTTGGTCAGGTTCTCCCCTGTCCATCCGGACACCGGTATGAAACGGATCTTGGAAACGTTGTACCCGACTGTCTTCAGCAGGTTCTCGATGTCCTGCTTCGCCTCGTTGTACCTCTGCTCAGAATACTTCACCGTCTGGTCGTCCATCTTGTTGACGCAGACGACGAGCTGGGTCACCCCCAGGGTCCTCAGAAGGAAAGCGTGTTCCCTTGCTTGTCCCCCGGCGCCCAGTGCGACGTCCTCCTCTCCCTTCTTCGCTGACACCACAAGGACGGCGGCGTCCGCCTCGGATGCCCCGGTTATCATGTTCTTGATGAAATCTCGGTGGCCGGGGGCGTCAATCAGCGTGTAGAAGTACTTCGGCGTCTCGAACCTCTGGAAGGCGAGGTCGATTGTGACACCTCTCTCCCTCTCGTCCTTGAGCTGGTCAAGCACCCAGGCGTACTTGAAAGAGTCCCCTGCGCCAGTCTTTTCAGACTCCTTCGCGAACTCTTCGATCATCCTCTGGTCGACGACCCCGAGGTCGAAGAGGAAGTGCCCCATGGTCGTGCTCTTGCCGTGGTCCACGTGGCCGGTTACTATCAGGTTCAGGTGAGCCTTATTCGCCATACTCCGTCACTCGTTACAAGAAAGCGACCCGCGTTTAGCGTATATAAGGGTAGCGAGGTCCAGGAGCACATTCAGTCCGTCCGACGGACTTTTTTCGCGCCTCTTCTAACCGCTTCTGACCAGGTACTCTCCGCTCTCTGCGTCTTTCAGATAAATTGCTCGCCAGGGGCACGACTCCGCCGCCCGGCGGAGCCTTTCGAGATCGACCAGTTTCTCGTCTGCGTCGGCTATTCCGAGGGGTTCTCCCCCGATTTCTTTCCTCTCCAGCGAGAAGTGTTCCGGAGCGAGGACGGCACAGAACCCCGTACCAAGGCAGAGGTCCTCGACTATACCCGCCCTGAGTTTCTTCCCTTCGAGAGTCGTTATCTCGACCTCCCCTCTCTTCTGAAGGTTGGCTTTTCTTATGTCGGGGTTTCGGGTTATCGTATCAGAGAGGCTTTCACCAGGCCTCTTCGCCTTCAACAGCATTCCGTACGCTTTCTCCGAGAGTTCGACGTTCTGGGGCATGACGCGACTGGAGAGAGACGGACTTGCTATAAATTCTTGTAATGTAACTTCGGAGCTCGCCTCGGGGCTTCGGACGCGTCGGACTCGTTGGTCGAAGGGCGGGACCCGGTGGAAACACGGGAAAGGTCAGAACCTTCGTCTCGAGATTCTGAGGCGGCGCCTCAGTCTGAGGCATCATGGCGGGAACAGGTTGGATTGACCCTAACCCGTAAATTCGTTGTTCTCATCCATGGGAATCGTCTCACGCCATTATATCGGCCCTAACCTTACGCGTTAGGGATGCTTAGACGGGTATCGTTGCAGGTCACGGCTGAAAACAAGCTCCAATACGCTGCGAGAAAGCATGGTGTCACACTGAGCAAAGTCGATTGCAAGCCCTTCGATGCGACCGGAATGTCTGTTCTCTTCGAACTCAGAGGAGAGGCGCAGGGAATCCGCTCGGCCATAGCTGCAATCAGACAGACCGATGGTGTCAGGCAGGCAATCGAAGGCGAGGATGGCGGCGATACGGTTCCACTGCTTGTGGTGCTTGACAGGCCGGTGTTCTGCCGAGCTACGAACGAATCCGCTATCATCTGCCTCGAATGCCCGCTCGATTCTTGGGATCAGCCCGCGCCCTGGAGATTCATAGCAAGAAGGGCAGGCGACATTCGGCAGGTGCTCAAGAGCCTGGAAGGGGAGGGAATAAGCACGAGAATTGAGGAGATAGCACCCCTTCAGCCGAGACCGACGCTCACTGGAAGGCAGAAGGAGATCATGGTGGCGGCGGTATCTCACGGGTACTTCGAGTTCCCGAGAAGGATCAACCTCACGGATCTCTCCGAACTCGTGGGCGTCAAGCCGTCCACCCTGAGCGAAATCCTGAGGGGCGCTGAGCGCAGGATAATGGAGAACGC
Source organism: Nitrososphaerales archaeon (assembly GCA_035625455.1). Classification (GTDB taxonomy): domain Archaea; phylum Thermoproteota; class Nitrososphaeria; order Nitrososphaerales; family Gagatemarchaeaceae; genus UBA183. The sequence continues at coordinate 14,394 of DASPPO010000050.1, forward strand.
CTTCGCTGCACCCCTGGATGACTACTAGTGGTCGGCAGAACCGTAAGGCGCGACGATTATAAGTCACGCAAGAGCTCATTCCTGCAACGAAGTTCGAAGCAGCGCTCGAAGTGAAGTCGAGGAACGATCTCCTTGAAGCCGCCAGAATGAATGGTGCGAAGCTTTCCATAGCTGACTGCTGGCCGCTGAACAGAAGGGAGATGGTGATGGTCTTGGATGTGACCGGGCCCCCCGTCGCGGTCGAGAGGACGATCGGCGCGCTGCAGGACATGGTTGGCGTGAAGGAGGCGATCGAGGGGGAGAAGGGTGCAGAGTCGACTCGCGTCCTGGTCGCCCTGGAGAAGCCGCGCATCTGCGGATCGGTTGAGGACCGCACGATAATGTGCCTCGATTGCCCCTTCAACTCGACCGAGGTCCCGGCCAGGTGGCGGTTAGCCGCACGGAAGGCGAGCGATGTGGGGGAGATCGTTGCGAGGCTCGGGGAAGGGGGAATCCAGGCGCGGGTCAGAGACATTACGCCCCTGGAGAAGAATGTCGATCTTACCCTGAGGGAGAAGGGGATGATAGCTGTCGCCATAGAGAGGGGGTACTTCGAATTTCCGCGAAGGATCACCCTGGAGGACCTTAGCCGGGTCGTGGGGGTTGAGCCCGCCGCACTGGGCAAGATTCTGCGCAGCGTCGAGTGAAGGCAGGAAGACGGACGCCACCGCTCGCCTGGGCGGGAGCGGCTGCGCTTGGGGAAGCTGGGTTCCTTGGGAAAAGAGGACGCGTGAGACGCGTCGAGCTCCGCGCCTCTACGCTTTGGCCCGCTGCAGGACTTAGCTCGATGACAGGTAGCTCCACATGATGACGCCCACGAGCATCACCAGCGACCCGGCGAAGCCCGTTATGAGGGCCCCGGCGGCGTCGGAGCTGAGACCGATGTTCTCGAGGGCGTTAATCACCGGGACTCGAACGAGCCAGGCGAAGAAGCCCAGGGCGTAACCCAGGAGCCAGAATCCGAACAGGACTAGTTTTCTTCCCATGCTGTATCGATGGGCCAGTATCACTGCCAAAGTTGGTAAATGCGGGGAAGGTAGTATTCCTTTACGGCTTTGTCGAATTGTCTAGACGAGGACGCCAGCCAGGGACAGGACGTAGGTGGTCACGACACTGCTGACCATGCCCAGAATCAAGCACAGCACCCCTTCGGCGAGCATCTTCCTGTCAGTCTTGGCATACTCGTCCCTGATGCACACGGAGAACAGACCGCCGAATATCGAACCGGGGTCCAATTCCGACGCCTCGAAAATCCCCTCCCACTCTAATTAACGGTTGCGGATGCGGTGTCTATCCACTCGAATTGGGCGCGACTGTGCAAATTGTGTGCCCCTGGTCGGGCGAGCCTTGATATACCCATGATGAAATCCGGGTTCGGCAAGGTCACCCCTTGCCGCCACGTTTCCTTGCGAAGCTGAAGTCCGCCCCTGACGTGTTTACGTTCCGTGATTTCATCCTCCTGCCCGGTAGAAGTGAAGTTGAGCCGCGGGAGATAGACCTCTCTTCCATGTTGACCCGGAGGATCAAGATCCGACTCCCGCTCGTCTCCTCTCCGATGGACACGGTCACTGAATGGCGGATGGCCCAGGAGATGGCCCGGCTCGGGGGGGCGGGCGCCATCCACCGCAACATGCCCATCCAAGACCAGGTGGAGCAGGTTAGGAAGGTGAAGGCCTCCAGAATCAGGGCGATAAGCACAGACGACAGGGGGCGCCCGCTGGTTGGTGCCTCCGTATCCCCCCTCGACAGGGACAGGTGCAAGGCCCTCGACCGTGTCGCTGACTTCCTGGTGGCGGACGTGGCACACTTTCACACCACCAAGGTGATCTCGGCGGCGAAGGGCGTCCTACCGGAGCTGAGCTCCGACTTCATAGCGGGGAACGTCGGGTCGCGCAAGGCTGTCATTGACATAGTCGATGAGCTCCCGAGGGTAGACGGGTTCAGGGCAGGAATCGGGTCTGGATCCATCTGCATCACGTCTGAAGTTACACGGGTGGGGGCGCCCACACTGTTCGCCGTGGCGGAGGTGGCAGCCGGGCTTGAGGACAGGAATCTAGACGTCCCGGTGATCGCGGATGGCGGAATCAGAGGGCCCGGGGACGCCGCCCTGGCATTCGCTGCGGGGGCCTCCGTGGCCATGCTGGGGTCCGTGGTGGCAGGGACAGACGAGTCCCCTGGGAGGGTAGTCCTTCGCAATGGCAGGAAGTTCAAGATCTACAGAGGAATGGCGAGCTCAGGCGCGAGACGAGCTAGGTTCGCCATCGACAGGTACAGCGTGCCTGCGAAGGGGCTCGACGAGGGGGTGGAGGTGTACGTCCCGTATGCAGGCGGCGTAGAGCAGGTGGTTGACCGGATGGGAAACGGCCTGAAGGCAGCCTTCGGGTACGCTGGTGCTGCAGGCATCAAGGGCATGTGGGAGAGTGCGACGTTCGGGTCGGTGAGCGCTTCGGGGGCGAGCGAGCTCGGGGCCCACTCCTTCGAGGTGAAGCGGTAGATGGGGGGGCGCCTCGGGGGCGGCATCGCTGTCCTTGATTTCGGGGGGCAGTACGCCCACCTCATCTGCCGGAGAGTCAGGGGCCTCGGCGTTTACTGTGAGCTACTCCCCCACGACACGGGGTATGTCGACCTGAAAAAGAGCGGTGCTGCCGGCATCATACTTTCGGGGGGACCCGCGAGTGTGTACTCGGAAGGAGCGCCATCCGCAGATCCAGGGCTGTTCAGGGGGGATCTCCCTCTCCTCGGCATATGCTACGGCTACCAGTTGATGGTCATGGCCAACGGCGGCGAGGTGGCCAAGGCCGAGAAGCGGGAATACGGCAGAACAAGGGTTACGGTCCTCACCGGGGGAGGGCTCTTTGACACCATGGAGGGGGAGAGCCTCGTGTGCTGGATGAGTCACTCCGATTCGGCGACACGGATCCCGGCGACGCTGGACGTGCTCGCGTCGAGCGACTCCTCTCCCTACGCGGCGGTCAGGCTGGCCGGCGCATCACAGTACGGGGTTCAGTTCCACCCCGAGGTCTCTCACACTCAGAACGGGCAAACGGTGTTGTCGAACTTCGTCTTCGGAGTGTGCAGGGCGGAGAAGAACTGGGACATGAAGGAGTTCCTCGGCGACTCAACCAGGACGCTCTCCCTCCTGGAGGGGAGAGTACTCTGCGCAGTGTCCGGTGGAGTTGACTCATCCGTGACCGCAGCGATGCTCAGCAGGGCGATCGGGGACAGACTCACCTGCGTGTTCATTGACACGGGGCTGCTCAGGAAGGGGGAGGGAGATAGGGTCAGGAGGTTCCTGGGCCAGGAGTTGGGGGTGCACGTCGAATTCGTAGACGAGTCCCACAGGTTCCTTGAGGCGCTGAAGGGGGTCAGGGACCCCGAAGAAAAGAGGAGGGTAGTGGGGAAGACGTTTGCGGAAGTTTTCGAGGAGTTTGCGGGTAGGAGAGGGCCGTTCGCTCACCTCGCTCAGGGTACCCTCTACCCGGACGTAATCGAGAGCGGACGCTCCTCGGGACCGGCCTCGCTGATCAAGACTCACCACAACGTCGGAGGTCTCCCCTCGCATCTTTCGATGTCAGTCGTTGAGCCGCTGCGGGAGCTCTACAAGGACGAGGTCAGAGAACTGGGTGTCCTGCTCGGTCTTCCAAAGGAAGTTCTGGAGAGGCACCCCTTTCCGGGCCCGGGGCTCGCGGTGAGGGTCGTGGGGGAGGTGACGGGGGAGAAGATCAGAATCTGCAGAGAAGCGAGCCACATAGTCGAAGACCAGCTGAGGGAGGAGGGGCTGTATGGGAAGGTCTGGCAGGCGTTCGCATACGTCGGGGACGACGAGGTAACCGGGGTCCAGGGGGACGAAAGGAGGCTCGGCCGCCAGGTGACCGTGAAGGTTGTCGAGTCGGTGGATGCCATGACCGCCGACTGGAGCAGGCTGAACCCGGGGACGCTGGAGAGGATTTCCAGCAGAATAACGAACGGGGTGGCTGGAGTTGTCGCCGTTTCATACGCGATCTCGTCCAAGCCCCCCGCGACAATAGAACCACAGTGACGCCGCGAAAGGAAAAGGTTTGAAAGGCGATTCGGCGGGCTCGCCTCAGTTGGAAGCCACCGAGAAGGCGCTCGAAGTTGGAGAGTACACGATAAACTTCGCCACGGTGGGGAACGGTTCCCCCCTCCTCCTCCTGCACGGGAGCGAGCCCCAGGAGAGCTGGAGGGTCTGGGAGCCAATCCTGGCGATGGCGGATACCCACAGGCTGGTCGCTCCAGACCTCCTCGGTTACGGGAAGTCTACAAGGCCGGAGGAGACGCCTGACTTTCGGGGTCAGGCACAGATGCTCAGGGACTTCGTGGAGAAGCTTGGAATCCAGAAGCTGAGCCTGATGGGGAGCGGGTGGGGAGGGCAGGTGGCCCTGGAGTTCGCCCTCGGCTGGCCCGAGGTCGTTGGCTCGATCGTCCTGGTAGCGTGCTCCTACGATAAGGACCAGCTCAGGAGGTTGGAGAAACTGAGGAAGCCGACGCTGATCATATTCGCCGAGGACGACATGGTGACACAGCTCAAGGCAGGATATCTGCTCAGGGACGCCATAGGAACCTCGCGCCTAGAAGTGCTCGGCACGGTGGCCCGCGACCCCAGGTACGACTTCCGTATGTCCCACAGGCTGCAGAACTTCAGGGCCCCGCAGGTCCTGCAGCTCGCTAGGAGCTTCCTGTCAAACCCGGAGTCGATGGTGTCCGAGCCGCCGGAGATGGAGAAGGAGCTGAGGGGGATGGAGCTGAGAAAGGGAGAAAGGGGCGAAGCGGCGCCTAACGCGACGCCATAGCCACGCGTTCCTGTTCGTTCTTCTTCTTAACCGAGTAGCTGTTGGCGTCCCCTGCGGCTGCCTGGATGATTTCGTCTGCGAGCACTTCTTCTACCGTCCTGGGAGAGTTGAACGAAGCCTCCCTGACCCCTTCCGAGATGAACCGGAGAGCCAGGTCGACTCTGCGGACGGGGGAGATGTCCACGGACTGGTGGTAGACCACCCCCCCGTAGCTGAGCCTGGTGGTGTCCTCGTTGGGGGACGCGTTCTCTATCGCTCTTACAAGCTGCTGCACAGGGTTCTGGCCGGTCCTCAGCTCTATTATTGCCAAGGATGTCTTCACTATGTTCATCGCCTTCTGCTTCTTGCCTCCCATGCGGCCCGTGTTCTTCGCGTATTTCTTCCCCGAGTGCATCATCTCGTCAACAAGCCTTTCGACGATGTTCACCCTAGTCTTGCCGAACTTCTTGTGCTCGTGCCTCCCACCGGAGTGGGGGACCAGCATCGGCTTCAGGCTGATAACCGTCTGGAGGCCGGGGTCCTGGATTTTCACGCCCGTCAGGTCCCATCGTTCCCAGAGCAGGAGGTTCGGGTATTCGAGCGACTGCCTGCTCATTCCTATCTCCTCGGCTTCTCCTTGCGGCCGTAGACAAGCTCGTTGAGCGACACGCCGTTGACCTTGAAGACGGTCCAGCGGACGCCTGGGATATCCCCCATCGCCCGCTTCATCGAGCCGCCTATGCCCTGGAGCATCACTTCGTCGTGTTCGTCGACGAAGTTCAGCGCACCGTCCCCGGGGAGGAAGGCAGTGACCTGCTTCCCGTTCTTCACGACCTGCACCCTTACGCACTTCCGTATGGCCGAATTCGGCTGCTTCGACTCCACACCGACCTTCTCCAGAACGATCCCTCGTGCCTGGGGAGCACCCTCGAGCGGGTCAGCCTTGAAATCGAGGCCGAGCTTCCTCCTCTTGTACCACTTGTTGGACCAGCGGAGCCTCTGACGCTTAAGGAGCGCCTGACGCGCCGCGAACTCACCCCGGGGTGAACCTGCCATGCTTCAGACGCCGCCTTCGCTCAACGTATTTAACCCCTTACAGCTCGCTCGTGATCTGAACGTTGCTTATGTCGAAGTAGCGCTTCGCCAGGAGCCTCACCTTTTCGGCGTTCTTCCCCCCCAGGCCCAACACCGCTCCTTTCTTGCGCGGGTCCACGACCACGACGACCCCCTTCGTGCCGTCGAGTCGGTCACTTATCCTCACCTCCTGCACAAACTTCGAACCAAGCGTGTTCCTCACCAGGCCTTCGACGTCGTCTGCCCACTCGACCACTTCGACAGGACGCTTCACGGCGCGCTCTATCTTCTTCACCGAGGCCCCTTCCTTCCCGATCGCCAGCCCCATCTGCCCCTGCGCGATTACGAAGATGACCCTGTCGCGCTTGTCGTCGATGACGCAATCGCGGGCCGTAGCCCCGGTCATGCCCTGAAACATGGACATCAGGGAGAGCTGGTCCGAACTAAGCTTGATTTCGGGCATGGCTTCTCTACCTCGTAAGAAGCTTGATGTCGGAGTCGCTTACGTTCCTCACCGCAATGGCCGACACCCTATAGGGCTTTCCAATCATTTTCGCGAGCTCTGCCGATGACTGTGTCAGTTCGACGATGGGCACGCCCTGCTTCTTTGCCTCCGTTCTGAGCCGCGCGCCCAGCTTGGAGGGGATGGACCGGGTACAGAGGACGGCCTTGCTCCCCTTAACGGCGGCCATGCTCTCCTTCGCTCCCACCACAGACTTCCCACCCTTCATGGCGTCCTTGAGGACCTTGGAAAGCTGCGCGCTGTCCACCATCAGAATCAGCTCATGTAGAGGTCGATCATCCCCGTCCCCACAGGGATTGGGAGCCCGACGATGACGTTCTCAGTGACGCCCTTTAGGTCTTCAACTTCTCCCTTGACCGCCGCCTCGGCGAGGGTGGGTACGGTAATTTCGAAGGCTGCCCTTGCGAGGACGCTGCTCTTTGTTCCCGCTATGCCGTGCCTCCCGATCTGCTGGATGTAGCCCTTGGAGGTCATCAGGTCCGCCACGAGGAAGATGTGACGTATGTCCACCTCGAGTCCCTGCTCGTCAAGGGTGCTCATCAGTTCCCGGACAAGGGTCGCCCTCGCTGCCTCGATGCCGAGCACCTGGGCCACCTCGTGGACGTTGTTGGTGTACACCCGGGTGGGGTCGACCCCCTCGATCTGCACCACCTTCCCCAGGTTGGACCCTGCCGTCTGGATGAACCACTCCTCTCCCTCCTTGACGACGGTGACCCGGGTGATGCCCGGGATGCCTTTGAGCTTCATGTTCAGGATCTTGTTCCTGAGCGTGAACAGAGCGGAGAGGTCGGCGTCGGGCATGCTGACGTGTATGACGTTGGGGTTCCTCTTGTCCTGCTGGACCTTCCTCTTTCCGGTCTCGACCACCTTTGCTATTTCCTCGGGATTTGTGTCTCTGTCCGCGAGGAGGTCGGGGTCGAGGTGCAGCTTAATCCCTTCTGTGGGATCCACTTCGCTGAAGGCCACCACGTTACCGACCTTTGTGAAGAGTATCTCCTTGGCGACCTTGACAGACTTCTCGTTGCTGACCGCGTACTCCTTGGTAAGATAGATGTCCATCGAGGGAGTAGCAGGAATCTTGCGCGCATCCACCAGCTCCATGAGCCTCGGAAGGCCCAGCGTTACGTCCCTCTCCCTTACCCCTGCGAAGTGGAAAGTTCTGAGCGTCATCTGGGTGCCCGGCTCACCAATAGACTGGGCTGCCACAATGCCTGAGGCCTCTCCGGGTTCGACCCGGGAGTAGTCCATCGCTTCGTCCACCTTCTCCATGGTCTCCTTGAGCCCTTCGTCGTCGAGGTGGGAACCTCCCAGCTTGTCCTTGAGCTCATTCAGGAGCCGTTCGTTGAGCATTGGCTGGTACTTTTTCAGCAGCTTCTCGAGATCGTCGGGGTCGACCTTTGCCTTCCCCTTGTGAGAGAGCTCCTCGGTCTCCACCAGCCTGTCTAGGTTGATGGGGCGGCCATGGTCGCTCTTGGCCACATCGACGCCGTCCTCCCCGTACAGGAACTGGATGATGTGGCCGTGTGGGTCCCTGACCGTAAGGTCATACTCGACCTTGAGGTGCTCGAGGGCGTTGACAAGACGCCTCTGCATGTACCCGGACTGCTGGGTCCTGACGGCGGTGTCGACGAGCCCTTCGCGGCCCCCCATCGCGTGGAAGAAGAACTCCGTGGGGGAAAGGCCGTCCCTGTAGTTGCTCCTGACGAACCCCTTCGCCTCTGGGGATGGGTCGTCCCAGGGGAAGTGGCTCAGGGCCCTCCCCTTCATCCCGTGGCTGATTCGCTTGCCCCTGACTGACTGCTGGCCCAGCGCCGCGGTCATCTGGCCCACGTTCAGACTGGACCCCCTCGCGCCGGTCCTGGCCATTATCATCCCGGAGTTCTCTGCGGGGAAGGACCTGTCCGCGATCCTGCCCGCCTTGTCCCTCGCCTTCGCGAGCTCGTTAACGATGTAGGCCTCGAGCGTGTCCTCTGCAGAGAGCCCTCTGGTCTGCTGGAGGGTCCCGGCCTTGTACTTCTTCTGGAGGTCGTTGACGTTGGCGTAGGCTTCGTCGATGGAGTCGGTTATCCCCTTCTTCGCTTCGCCCGGCAGCTCGAGCTCGTTGAAGCCGTAGGTAAAGCCCCTCCTCGTGAGGAAGGTCTTCAGTACCTTCAGTATGGAATTGAGGAAGTTGCGGGCCTCTTCGTCACCGTAGTCCTTGGCGATGCGGTGCAGCAGGGAGTCGGGCTCCTCGGCCCCGATGACCGCCTTGTCCACGACCCCTGAAATCAGCTGGCCGTCCCTTATGACGACGTCGTTCGTGGTCCCTGTCCGCTGCGCCTTCGCCCACTTCGAAGTCTGAACGTAGCTCATCCCCTTCGGGAGGAAGAGCGAGAAGAGCTGCTTCCCGGTGTACATCGGGTGGGCTCCCTTCTGGGCGGGCTCTGGGAGGTCCCCGTCGTAATCGCCGACCAGGGCAAGGTTGGAGAACTCGGCAGGCGTGAGGAAGGTCTCGTCCCTCGTAAGCATGAAGGCGCCAGTGATGAAGTCCCTGATGCCCCCTATGATGGGTCCGCCGTACCTCGGAGAGATGATCTGGTCCTGGACCCTCATGAGCATGAGCGCCTCTGACCTGGACTCCTCGCTCTGGGGGACGTGGAGGTTCATCTCGTCCCCGTCGAAGTCAGCGTTGTAGGGGGGGCACACCGAAGGGTGCAGCCTGAAGGTCCTGAAAGGAAGGACGCGGACGAAGTGGGCCATCACTGACATCCTGTGAAGAGAGGGCTGCCTGTTGAACAGGACGACGTCGCCGTCCATCAGGTGGCGCTCGACTACGTAGCCCGGCGCGAGGGAGTCCGCAAGTGCCTTCCTGTCGCTGGCAAAGTCGAGCCTGATCTTTACCCCGTCGGGGCGGATGACGTAGTTGGCACCGGGGTGCTCGAACGGACCCTTGTTAACAAGCTCCTTCAGATGCTCTATGTTGAAGGGGGATACCTTCTCTGGGATTGTCAGCTTCTTCGCTACCTCGAACGGGACGCCCACCTCTCCGATGTCGAGGCTGGGGTCGGGGCTGATTACTGTCCTGCTGGAGAAGTCTACCCTCTTGCCCGAAAGGGACCCCCTGAACCTCCCCTCCTTCCCCTTCAGCCTCTGACTGAGGGTCTTCAGGGGTCTGCCTGAGCGGTGGTGCGCCTGCGGGATGCCCGAGACCTCGTTGTCGAAGTAAGTGGTGACGTGATAGTGGAGGAGGTCGACAAGGTCCTGGACTATGAGGTGCGGAGTGCCGGACTCCTTGGACTCGCGGACCCTCTGGTTCACCCTGAGGATGTCGACGACCTTGTGGGTGAGATCGTCTTCGGAGCGGATCCCTGATTCGAGGGTGATCGAAGGCCTGACTGTGAGCGGCGGGACGGGGAGGACCTGGAGGACGAACCACTCGGGACGCGCCGCACGGGAGTTGAAGCCCAGGAGCTCGAGGTCTTCGTTGTTGATCCTCTCGAGCCTCTCGCGGATGGCCACTGGGAGAAGGCGCGTGGCACCTCCCTCCTCGGTTATCTCGTGGAATATCGTCGGTTTGGTGAACTCGATCTGGTACTGCTGCTTGCCGCAGTGCGGGCAGAGCTTGACCTTCTTCGCCTTTGTGGCTATCTCCTTGGCCACGGTCTGCAGGAGGGCGGGCGTGAAGTCGGTCCGTTTGGTGACCTGTGCGTGGTAGGCGTCGAGCTCCTGTTGAGTGAGGAGTATCCTGCCGCAGGACCTGCACGTTGTCTGCACGAGCCTGTTAATTTCGTCGACAAAGGCGATGTGCAGGACCGGCTCCGCCAGCTCGATGTGCCCAAAGTGTCCGGGGCACCTTCCAGCCGTGCTCCCACACGTACCGCACTTCTGCCCGGGCTCGAGCGTACCCAGCCTGCTGTCCATGAGGCCCCCCTGGACGGGCATCCCGTCCTCGTCGTAGGTCTCTGGCTGGGTGATCTCGGCCACCGAGTACTTCCTGACCTCGCTCGGGGAAAAGACGGCGAAGTTGATTCCGCCAATCGTTTTGAGGGCCTGTTCCATCGACAAGGTCTACACCTTATCCTTCAACTGGAGCCTCGGCGCTATGTTAAGACTCATCATCTCCTGAAGCAGGAGCTTGAATGCGTAGGCGACGACCACTGTTGAGATCTTCGCCTGGTCCCCGTCGATCTTGCAGGTGTACTTCCTCTGCTTGGCGTCGTAGTAGGCGATCAGCCCACACTTTTCGCACACGTAGATCTCGGTCTTGTCCGCTTCGTCGAGTAGCCTGTCCTTGAGGACCATGGAAGCGCCGTATGCAATGAGGCAGTCCCTCTCCATTTCGCCGAACCTGAGTCCCCCGCCCCTTGCCCTCCCTTCGGTCGGCTGCTTGGTGAGCATCTGCACTTGGCCCCTGGCTCTCGCGTGGATCTTGTCTGCCACCATGTGGTGGAGCTTCTGGTAATAGACAACTCCGACGAACACGTCTGTTGCGAACTTCATTCCTGTCTTCCCGTCGTACATCACTTCTCTCCCGGTGGGTTCGAACCCCCGAGACCGAAGCACCTTCTCCATCTCGTCTATGCTCTCCCCTGCGAATGCAGACCCGTCCACCGACGAGCCTCTGAAGGAGGCGGCTTTCCCGGCGATGGACTCGATGAATTGTCCCACTGTCATCCTCGACGGGAACGCGTGTGGGTTGATTATCACGTCTGGGACAATCCCGTCCGCCGTGTAGGGCATGTCCTCCTGGGGGACCACAAGCCCGATGACCCCCTTCTGGCCGTGCCTTGAAGCGAATTTGTCACCGATCTCAGGAACCCTCATGTCCCTCACCCTGACCTTGAACATTCTCCCCCCTTCCACGTTCTCTGTCATGAATATCGAGTCGACCACGCCCGACTCGGAAGGTCTCACGGCGACGGAGGTGTCTCGCCTGTACGGGCCCTTGATCTCGAACTCTTTGTACTCCTCCATGAACCTCGGGGGGCTCGTCCTCCCGATGACCACATCCCCTCCCGTGACCTGGGACTCGTCGGCGACGACGCCGTCCCCCTCCAGGAGCCTGTAGAACTTCTCTCCTCGGTACCCCCTGATGTTCGACTCTGCTGCGGGGACTTCGAATGTGTCCCTCATCCCCCCTAGGTACTGCTTCGCCTCTCCCTCGTAGAGCCTGTAGAAGAAGGACCTGGCCATCCCCCTCTCGACGCTGGACTTGTTCATGATTATGGCGTCCTCAATGTTGTAGCCTTCGAATGACAGTACGGCGACGACGCAGTTCGTTCCCAGCGGCCTTTCGTCTATCTTCAGCAGATCGAGCGTCCGCGTCCTCACGACAGGGGCCTGGGGGCTGACCAGCAGGTGCTGCCGCACGTGCGGCGATATGGGGTAAGTGGGGGAGCTGAAGCCGAGGCTCTGCTTTGCCATGGCGGACTCGTAGGTGTTCCTTGGAGACTGGTTGTGCTCGGGGTACGGGATGATGGAAGCCGCAATACCGAACATGGCGGCGGGGAAGAGCTCCATGTGGGTGTTCCTGGTGGTGACGTCCTCGGGGTTCATGGATACGAGGCAGTTCTCCTCCTCGTTGGCGTCAATCAGTTCGATGATGCCCTGCTCGACGAGGTCCCGCCAAGAATTCTGGCCTGCGTTGACCTTCTCTATTAGCTCAGGGTTGAGGAGGGGCCTCCCACTCTCGACCACGACGAGAGGCCTTAGGACGCGGCCCGAGCTGAGACTGATGTAAATCCTCGGGTATGCCTTCTCATTAACTGGCGCGACATATAGGACACTAGCACTTGGATTGATCTGGCCCTCCCTCCTCAGTTTCCTGAACGCCTTGGCCAGCCTGTCCCCGTCGTCTACGTACCCCAGGAAGCGGCCGTCCATGAATATCCTGCACCCTTCGACCTGTAGCTTCTGGTCCGCGTCTCTGATCTGCTTGGCACCGAGCTCCCAGAGCTTCTCCTCCACCTCCTGGGAGGGGACGCTTACGGAGATTATCGCGGACAGCGCGAGGTTCTTGACAAGACCGCAGTTCACTCCTTCAGGGGTCTCTGACGGGCATATCCTTCCGAAGTGGGTCGCGTGGAGGTCCCTCGCCTCGAAGTTGGGCTGGCTCCTGCTCAGGGGAGACTGGACACGCCTCAGGTGGCTGAGGGTGCTGAGGTAGTTCGTCCTGTCGAGGAGCTGGGTCACGCCGACCTTCCCCCTCCCCCAGTTGCCCGTTGCGATGGCGTTGTTCAGTTTGTCTGTGATGATGCCGGTCCTGATCGCCGCACCGACTACGTTCCCTCCCCGCTTCTGTCCCGTCCTTTCGAGCTGATACTTCATGTCCCTCACAAGGTTACGGAACGCGGTCCTGAACAGGTCGGCGAGCATCTGACCAGCGAACTTGATGACCTTGTTTCCGTAGTGGTCCTTGTCGTCTGCCTCGATCCATCCGAGCCTGAGCTCGAGCAGCTTACACGCGGCTTCGCCAAGGAACATCGACTTGTCGAAACGCCTGTCGTCTGTCTTGCCGAGGTGAGGGAGGAGGCCCCAGTCCAGCATGGACTGCGCTCGCTTGACCCTGAACTCTTCGAGCATGCCATGTGCGACCCTGTTGCCGATGTACACGAGGGCGTCCTTCTCTGTGGGGGCTTCCGCGGCCTTGTCGAAGGAGACTTCTAGGAGGTCTTGGATCTCGGCCTTTGGAGAGACGGCGTCCGCGATGTCTTTGTCAGACTTTATGCCGAGGGCGCGCATGACGATTACATAGGGGAGGTCTACGGGGCAGCTCGGGACCTTGACGTTTATTGCGCCGTCCTGCTTGAGAGTGAGCTCGAGCTTCGAGCGGTAACCGACCACCGAGGAGTAGACTCTGGACTTGTAAGTGACGGTCCCCGAGAGCTTCTCGGCGTCTACCAGGATCTTGTTTGGCGACAGGTCCTCGAGCCCTACGATCACCCTCTCCGCTCCGTGAATTATGAAGTAGCCACCAGGATCGTTGGGATCCTCGCCCGCCTCGATGAGCTGTTCTCTGGAGCGGTTCGAAAGCTGGCAGAGCTCCGACTTGACCATTACTGGGAGATCACCTACGTGCTGGCGAGTGGTGTCCCTTGGGAGTCCCTCTTCTTCAATGGTCATCTCGAGAAGGATGGGAGCGGAATAGGTGAGGTTCCGAAGGCGGGACTCCATCGGGAGGATGCTGCTAACCGAGCCGTCTATCTCGACGACACGCGGAGAGCCGAGAGTGAGTCTCCCGAACTTGATCTTGTAGGGGGTGCTGACCGTTTCGATTTCGACCTCCCCTATCTCGTCGACTATGTTCTGGAGCCCTCGCGTCACGAACTCGTTGTAGCTGTTGAGGTGCTGCCTTGCGACGCCCTCCCTCTGAAGGAGGTCGCTAAGAATGACCCAAGAATTCGAGGCGGCGAACTGTTTGCTCAATCTTAGCCCTCGACCACGTACCTGTAGTAGACACTGGTCCCGGCCGTCTCGCTTCTGCGGGTTATCCTCACGAAGTCTCCGGGCTTCGCCCCTATCTCTTTCGCCAGCGAATCTGTAGACTGAATGTAGGGGAATTGCGAAGAGGTTGCGTTGAACCTTGCCTTCACCTGCTCGGCTTCCTCCCTTGTAAGGAGCTCATGCTTCGGGATCAGAAAATGCGTGCTTACCTTGAAGGTGGGTACTTCTTCCTCCACCTTCTTCCGCTTTACAGGCTTCTTGGGAGCGGCTATATCGCCAGACCTCCATTGATAATACTAGCTACTTGGCGCGAACAATACACGGAACAGGGCCCCGTCTGGGCCGGTTTTCATCGCGTATTTAGATTTTACTGGTATGAGATTCCAGTCCTCCGCACGTCTAAGCGAGAAAGGATGCCTGAGCGAGGGTGAAAAGGCACAGGAGAAAGCAAGGAGCGAATCCCGTCCCGCCAGGGTGGGCTAGATACTCACAGATTCCGCTTCGTACACCGGCGTCCCTTCCTCCGCCCTAAGGACTACATTCGAGAATCCCTGGTACAACCTCTTCGTGATCGGTCCGACGCCACCTGACCCTACCTTGGCTCCGCTGATAGAGCCCACCGAAAGGATCTCCGACTTCGTCCCCACCACGAATACCTCGTCGGCCGTGGTAAGCTCGAAGGGCGTGACATCCCTCTCCTGCACTTCCAGACCGAGATCGGAGCAGAGCCGGATCACCCTTTCTCTCGTAATACCGTGCAGGATTCCAGCACCGTGGGAGGGCGTGGCAATCTTCCCCTTCTTCGCCAGGAAGACGTTGCTCACGCTCGCCTCCGACACGAACCCCCTCTGGTCGAGCAGTATGGCGTCGTCAGCGCCCGCGCTGGCTGCCTCGATTTTCGCCAGGATGCTGTTCATGTAGTTGAGGGATTTTATCTCGTGGGAGGTGGCGTCCACTCTGTCTCTCCTGTAGGAAGAGATGATGGCCCTGATCACCTTCGGCTCTCGGGGTCCGAGCACGCTCGCCATGGGTTCCGCGATGATGAACACCGTGGGGTTCTTGCAGAGCGAAGGGTCGACGCCCAGGTCCCCCGCGCCTCTGGTGACGACTAGCCTGACATAGGCGTCTCTGAGCTCGTTTCTCCTTATGGTCTCGAGCACCGCCTCGGTCATCTCGTGCTTCGTGAGGGGGATTCTTAGCCGGATGCTCTTGGCCGAGTCGTACAGCCTGTCGATGTGGTCGACAAGCCTGAACACGCTGCCGTTGTATGCCCTTATCCCTTCGAAGACGCCGTCGCCGTAGAGGAGCCCATGGTCGAACACGGATACGACAGCCTTGGATTTCTCTAGGAACTTGCCATCAAGGTAGATCAGGGACTCCTTACCCATTAGGGAGGACCGAGATTGCAGCCGTTAAAACGGTTGCGTCAATGCCCAGATTTGTTCAGTCTGCCGAAGACATAGGGGAGCACACCCCCCGCCTCAAGATACTTCATTTCCACTTCGTTGTCTACCCTGGCGAGGACCCTGAACCTCCTGTCCTCTGACTCCCCCCGGGCGACCACATCGACCCACTGCTTTGGACCAGTCATGGATGCGATGCCCGAAACATCAACGAGTTCCTCCCCCGTCAGCCCGAGCTCTTTCACCCCCTCCCCTTCTGCGAACTGGAGCGGGAGCACACCCATCGCCACCAAGTTGCTCCTGTGTATCCTCTCGAAATTCTCTGCGATTACCGCCCGGACTCCGAGCAGCTTCGGTGCCTTCGCTGCCCAGTCCCTCGAGCTCCCGGCGCCGTACTGCTTCCCAGCCAGAACCACCAGCGGGACGTTCTCCTCTGCATATTTCATGGCAGCGTCGTAGATGCTCATGACCGTCCCGTCGGGGAGGTGGGACGTGTACCCCCCTTCCTTTCCCTTGGCGAGGCGGTTCCTCAGCCTGATGTTGCTGAACCCGCCCCGGACCATCACCTCGTGGTTCCCTCTCCTGCTCCCATAGGTAGACATCTGGAGTAGGCCCACACCGTGCTCCTTCAGGTACACCCCTGCGGGGCTGTCGACGAGGATGGAGCCGGCTGGTGATATATGATCTGTGGTGACCTTGTCTTCGAGGACGACCAGGACGCGGGCGCCGGAGATGTCCTTCTTCGAAGACCCTGACAGGGACGCATCGAACCAGGGAGGGTTCCTGATGTATGTGGAGGCGTCGTCCCAGTGGTAGACTTCGTCCTCAAACGATGTCAGCTCCTCCCATCGTGAATCTCCCTTCATCGCGTCGGCGTAACGTTTGGCATAGAGGTCGGAGGAGAGCGAGGCCTGCACGGTTTTCTTCACCTCGTCGAGAGTCGGCCAGAGATCTCTGAGATAGAGGAACCTCCCGTCCTTCCCGTTGCCAAGAGGAGTAGACGCGAAGTCGAAGTCTATTCTGCCGGCGAGGGCGTACGCGACCACCAGCATGGGAGACATCAGGAAGGCTCCCTTCACCAGAGGATGAATCCTCCCGTCGAAGTTCCTGTTCCCTGAAAGGACGGCGACGGCGTAGATGTCTCCATCCTTGATGGCTTTCTCTATGTCCGGGGCCAGGGGACCGGAGTTGCCAATGCA
>DASPPO010000051.1:0-9370 GCA_035625455.1 Nitrososphaerales archaeon
AAAGCACCCTCCTTACGGGCTCAGAGGCGAGGTTCTCGCTGGCAATCATAGGTAGGCTCTCCGAGAACCACTTCTCGTGAGCACGAACCTTGGTCATCACCGACCTGAATTCGAGGGCGTAAGAAGGCATACGACGCGATGAATCTCTTTGATAATTATACGTTTGGCGACTCCGATAAACCTCGGAGGGTTGCTTAATATCCCCACAACCCAGGGACCGAACCATCTGGCTTGTCCTCTGTATCCAACGAATCGGCTTACGGCATCGAACTCGCCCACGTCAGTAAGTCCTACGGTTCAGTGCCCGCACTTACCGATTTGAGCTTCGAAATCCCAATTGGCGGGAGGTTCGCGCTGCTTGGTCCCAACGGGGCTGGCAAGTCGACAACACTGAAGCTCCTCATTGGGTCGCTAAGGCCGGACACGGGGTCTATCCGGTTACTCGGTCATGCCCCTGAAAGTAGGGAATCAAAGGCCGTGGTAGGTTATCTCCCCGAGGACGCTCTTCCCTACAGAATGCTCTCGGTGAGAGAGAACCTCGAGTACATCGCTGCCCTGAGAGGGGTGGCCGACATCAGAGGTCGGACTGACTACCTGCTCGACGAGCTCGAACTAAGGCAATATGAGAAGTCGAATGTGGGTCGACTCTCCAGAGGGAACACGCAGAAGCTTGCAATCGCGCTCGCAATCGTCCACTCGCCCAAAATCCTGCTCCTCGACGAGCCTCTGAACTACTTGGACATACCCACCCAAGAGAAGGTAATCTCTATGCTTGACAGATTAGAGGGAACCCACCTCGTCTCGACCCACATCATGTCCATCGCGAACAGGCTGACCGACAGCGTAGTCATGATATCGAAGGGACAGTTCCTTTGGGATGGGACCATAGAAGAGCTGAGGAAGAAGGGGTCACCAGACGAGCCGATTGAAAAGGTAGTAGCGAGGATGATGACCGGTGCTACGTAAGCTCCTGCAATTCGTCCTCAGAACCCGATTCTCCAGGCCGTTCCTGATACTGGTCGCCATAATGGTAACCTACGCTCTGATTATCTCCACAACGCTCCCTCCATCTGGCGCGAGCACCATCCTCGGATACTACGCGGCGGGGATTATAGCAATCTTCCTGGCGATGGCGCTGGCGACAGGAGGGGTCATGGTGATGAAGTCAGACAGAGACTACCTGTTCACACTCCCACTGAGTTCCCGGGACCTGTCACTATCAATCTTCTTCGCCCAGTTCATCGCCTTCGGGACAACGGTCCTTTTCATGTTCGTCTATCTCGCGGAGGCTTTTACCTCACCGCTCCTCGTCGTGGACATGATTACTCTCGCACTGACATTCACTTCACTCGGGGTCATCGCTCCCCTCATACGGACCCGCATCCGCATCGTGCTCTCGGTGGCCCTAGCACTTTGGACGCTCCTCTCCTTCGCCAACTTTCCCTTCACTCCAGGATCTGCGTTCAACGGAAACTTGTACGGGGGGACGTTGACCCTCCTGGCACTGACGGCGGTGACCGTAACCTTCGCTTTCAGGAGCCTGGGGAGAATCGAGCTCGATATGATGAAGAGCCTTGTCAGAACCACTTCCGCAGACATCAAATCACCAAACAGCTACGTTGGCAAGAGCCCACTCGGCGCGATTTACTCGATGAATCTTACCAACATGTCGCTGGCTGGAAGACTGAACATGGCGGGAACAGCGCGGTATGTCTCGAGGCGGGTAAGGACCCGATGGGTCGCACTGGCATCCGCAGCGGCAGCCGTGGCTTTCTTCGTCTTCGCCCTTTCACTGGGACCGGCCAACATGACAAACAGTATGCCTCACGGTGACGTGGCGAACGTCGTACTCGCAATCGGCCTCTCTTTCATCGCGTTCTTCTTCTCCCAGTCGGCGATAACAAACGAGCGGCTCTGGCTGTCTCTAACCTCGCTTCCGGCCGCGACCTATTTCAAGCACCTCATCTCGTCCAAGGTCGTTTCACTCCTGACCGTCTTAGTGCCCTTCGCTGTGATCGACGTCGCTTTGCAGACGCTCGGTGATCCGGAGGCTTTGGGTGCCCTGATGATGATTTTGCTAGTCATCCCTGGGGCGTTCGTCCTCGAGATATGCTGGGCCGCCTACATCGCACCAATCCAAGTCAAGGGAGACGACATGATGATGCCCGCTCAGTTCAACCTCCGGCAAATGGCGGTTGCCCTGCCCATGGGCGGAGTGGTGATAGTCGCGGTAATCGGTGTCCTGTTCGCACCATTCGCGGCGGTTGCAGGTCTGGCCCTCTGCTTCATCTCAGCTCTGCTGACACTCAACAAAGGGTTCTGGGCCAGAGTCGTCACTAGACTTACGGAGAATGGGTTCGTCTAGGCAGCAGACTAGGACGGCACGGATAACACGATTTGGGAGTTCCTCAGCCGCTCCCCTATGCAGTTCCTCACGAGCTCGCACGCCTCTATGATTCTGTGATCGGCGATACTGTAGTAAACAGTTGAGCCGTCCCTGCGGGTCCTTAGGAGCCCGAACTGCCTGAGTAAGGCCAAGTGCTGCGACGCATTCGCTTGAGTGACTCCGACGATCTTCGCCAAATCGTTCACCGACTTCTCGCCACGCTCCAGAGTCCGCAGCATGTGAATCCTGGTGGGGTGCGCCATGGCCTTGCAAAACTCGGCCTGGAGTCGGTACAGCTCCTCCTCTGCCTTCGCGCCGCTCGCACTATGCATTCGTCCTGCCCCCCTCCGAGACCTTCACAGCGGTGGTCTGGGTCGCTGGTTCGGACAGCTTCGAAAGCGGGAACCTGGTTTTGCCGAAGAACACATCGAATATAGGCTCCAGGCTCCCATTGAGCGCCCTCCAGTAGATTATGGAGAAGGTTCTCTTCATGAAGTACTTCACTAGCGAAGGCGTCTGGTCCGTCGGAGGGGATGTATAGGTTGCCGAAACGAAGATGGCCCTGTGGTGCCCGACCTCCATGGGGCAGTTGATTCTGCCGTTGTATTCAAGAAGGTCCTGGGATTTCTCGATTTCTGTGACGACATTGTGTGCCACGACCACTGACTGGAGGTGAGCCACTACCCCTGACTTGGATACTGGGATGTTGGTGGCGTCCCCAACACAGTAGACTCCTTTCTGACCGACCACCTGCATCGTGCCTCTGTCTGTGGGAACATACCCATCCTCATCTCCGATTCCCGAGCTGATGATGACATCCGATCCGCGATGCGGTGGAATTGCGATGAGCATATCGTACTCCACTGTCTCACCTTCGAGCGAGTAAATCTTGTGTTCCTTGGGGTCAACGGTGTCGGTGTTGAAGAACGTCGATACCTCAATTCCCCTCTCTTGGAACATCGGCTCCACCACCTTGGAAATCTTCTCCGCCGGATAGGGTCTCGGGTATGGGGTGAGGAACTTAATCTTCACCTTGTCCCTGATTCCTCGTTCCCGGAAGAACTCGTCCAGCATGAACGCGGCCTCGTCGGGCGAAGGAGGGCACTTGTGCGGCGTGCCTGCTATGGCCACCACAATCGTCCCCCCCTCGAAATTCTGCAGGGCCTCCCATATGCGCTGGGAGTCCTTCCAGCCAGTGTGGAAGTTCATCGACCCTTCGGCCAGTCCCGGGATTTTGGACGGGTCTGCCACTGCACCGGTGGCTATGACTAAGAAGTCGTAGCCGAGAACCCTTCCGCTCTTGGTTGTGACTAACTTGGACTCACAGTCAATCTTCACCGCGGGGTCTTGGATGAAGTCGACCCCTTTCCTTAGGAGTCCTGTTTCGTCTCTGACAAACTTCTCTGGATTGGCCCCCTTGAAAGCGATGTCTAGGTTCCCCGGCTGGAACGGGTGTTTGGAGTGCTCGCCAACGAGCTGGACGGAGGCAAGCCCACCGCGGATTTCGTCGTGCAACTCCGAGGCCAAGAGGTTCGCCGTGAACGTCCCTCCATCCCCTGAACCGACGACGATCACTCGCTGCACGGCGCCTCTAGCTCCTCTTCTTTGTGACTTTGACGAGGATCCGGATATACCCGGGTTCGTCTATAATATCCAGGAGTTCGTTTCCGGTTTTCTGAGCCCAGGCTGTCACATCAGCCTTGGCCGCCGGGTCGGTGGCCAGCAACTCGATGACATCCCCGAGCTGTGAGTTCCTGTATGCCTTGAAGAGGTCTGTGATGGGCCCGGGGCAGAAGCTGCCCCGCGAGTCGACTACCTTGCGCTGCTCTACTGTCGACATCTAGATCGCCTAGATGAAGATGATCTGTCCGCCCTCACCCAGAGAGACCATGGTCGCGGCACCCACCACGTCGTCGATTTCATCGATGAGCGTTTCCTTCGGGGTTCCCATGACCTCCATGGTTGTCGAGCACGCATGTAGTTTGACGCCGAGTTCGTGGGCCATCTTAAACATCTCCGGGACGGAAGGCACCTTTGCCTTCGTCATCCTACCATTCATCATTCTGGTCGCCATCGCAGTCATGCCTGGAATCATTCCCAAGATGTTCGGCATCGGCATGCCGGGATTTCCGACAGGCGAGACCTTCAGCGAGCTCACCGATTTCTTGCTGACGGCGTTCAGCCCCCAGAAGGTGAAGAACATGTGTACCTCTTTCCCCATGGTGGCCGCCGTAGTGGCTATCATCAAGGCGGGGTATACCATGTCCATCGACCCCTTCGACAGTATGATGAGCATCCTTTCGGTCTGCTCACCCTTCTCTGCTGTTTTCAGTTGTGTTACCTGAGCCATATCAACTCACGAATATTCGCAGCTGCTAATGTTCTGATAAAGCGGGGTGCCGATTCTCAAAATCAGTAAGCGTCTCATACTCGTTTAAACTGCTTCCACAACCTCAAACGGCCAAACGGGGGCGTTACCCTTAAGAACACTTGGCGCACCTCGCCCAATCACATGAGCAAGAAGGATAATGCCCCGATGCCGGCGTCGAGTGCAGGCCTCCTGACCTTCTTCAACGAGGAGACCCAGGGAGTGAAGATCAGGCCAGAAATAGTCCTCATCGGGTCGATTGCACTGATCACCGTCTCAATTGTCATCAACCTCATCTAGAGACCGGAGTTCAAAAACAAGCTCGGCCACCGAAGCCCTCGCAAGCCGCTACAGACATCTTTTCGTCCTGCCGCCGGCCCCCCAACTGATTCTCTACGGCGGGCTCGCCTGTCTTCTCCTCTCTCTCCTCTCCAAGGGAACCGGCGGGATTCTCACATTCGTCCTCTCTCTGCTCGTCTTCTTACTATCGGCCTCTGCGATTTCCAGCGCCCTTCTGATGGTTGACAAGAGGACCATCGCAACATTCCGTCGCGTCCTGGCTATGTTGATGACGACGGAGCTGCTGTGGCTCCTGATCGCGGCGGTCGGGGGCGCCTACTCGTGGAAGTCCGGCTCATCGTACCCCCTCACGAATGCCATCCTCTTCGGCGCTTTCGTTTCCGTGGGGTTCGAATTCCTCGTTATCCAGGGGGTTTTCCAGAGAAGTGCCCCGGTCTCCTTCGCGCTCGCCTTGATCCAACCGATGTCGACCGTTCTGATTGTCAGGACTCCCGAACTAACCGAACACTTGGACCCGGTCGCGACTTCATGCGGGGCCGTGGCCATGGCGCTGCTGGTCGTTTTCCCATTGTTCCTCCGAAGGAAGAAGACGAGCTTGGGGGACGACGCGCTAACCCTGTTCCAAGCATTCATGAGAACATGGGCGGCGGGGGATTCCAACCAGCTAGAGGGAGTCATCGCCGAACACTCCGAAGAAATCGAGGTGACCACGAAGGTCCTGAGATTCAGGACCAACGTCGGAGACACCTACCTCGTCCTACCAGGGGTACACCCCGGTCCATTCCATCCGGTAGGTAGCTATGACTTGCCGGGCGTAATCGCCAGAGCCTTCAAGGGAATAGGACCTGTCATGACGTTGCACAGACCTGGGGGTCATGAACGGAATCTGGCCACCCGGGCCGACACCATGAAGTACGTGGGGAGCGTGGCTGAGCTCGCTAAGACTATCAGCTCGCACAAGGACCAAGCATACCTGAGAGGGCCCCTATATGCCCACGTCGGAAAGGCGGCAGCCAGCGCATCAGCCTTCGCCGACGACTTGATCATGACCATTTCATTTGCCCCGCTCGGCTCAGACGACATAGACACCCGCTACGAGGACGAACTCGTCAAGATTGCCTCAGAGTCCGCCTTCGACCTGTCTGTGGTGGATGCTCACAACTCCATCGACCCTGACTTGCAGTCGCCCGCGGTCGCCGATCAGGGGTGGAGACGCCTGTTTGAAGACACCAGAACATCCGAGGCCAGCCGACCAAGAATCGCATACTCGCACTCAAGCGAAATTGGTTTTACAGGCATGGGCGACCTGACCGAGAACGGCCTTGGCCTTTTCATGATTGAAAGGGAAGGCATCAAATCGGCCCTGATTCTCGCCGACGCGAATAACTCCGTCTCCGGCCTCCGGGCCCAAGTGGCCGCCGCCCTCAGTTCGACCGGCTATGACCTTATCGAGTTCTGCACTTCAGACAGTCACAACCTCGCCGCGAGGGGGCTCACGGCTGAAAGAGGGTACGAGGCACTGGGCGAAGCCACACCACCATCTTCTGTTGCCGACGTTGTCGTGAAGATGGCAACTCTCGCGGCATCAAGGCTTGCTCCGGCCGAATACGGCTCTGCCAAGATGAAGAGCAGGGTCAGGGTCTTCGGGTCCAAAGCGCTTAGCGAGTTCGCATCCCTGACCCAGGCGAGCTCAGAGTTCTCCAGGGCCTACTTCCAATTCGCGATTCTCGCCGAAGTCGCTCTCCTTCTGGTGTCCGTCTTCTTCTAGGAAACGGATTTAGACGCTCTAACTGCGGCTGACACCATGAGCCGGCCGAAGGGGATTTTCATCGTCGTCGAAGGGATAGATGCAGCCGGGAAGAGGACGCAGACCTCCATCCTTAGGGCTTGGTTCAATTCAAAGGGCTTGACGACGCACACGCTCTCATTCCCGGCCTACGAGACCATCATCGGCAAAGAAATCAGGAAGTTCCTAGACGGGAGCGCCAATTACCCTCAACAGGTGAGGGCCATGCTCTACGCCGCCAACAGGTGGGAGAAGAAGGCGGAGCTCGAAGCCATTCTCTCCAAAACCGACGTCACCATCGTTGACAGGTACAGCGGGTCCAACCTCGCTTATGGAGTCAGCAACGGGCTTGAGCTCGAATGGCTCTTGAATCTGGAGGACGGATTACCGAAGCCTGACCTCGTCCTCCTACTTGACGCCTCACCCACGAAATTAGTCCCGAGGAGGGGCGACCGAAAGGACTCCTACGAGCGGAACATCGGCCTTCAGGAGAAGGCGCGGGATGCGTACCTTGGGCTGGCGAAGCGGTTCGGGTGGAGAATCGTTAACGCAGACGGGGGCATAGAAGAGACCAGTGGGGGCATAATCTCTGCAGTCTCCCAGTCACTGGGGGCGAGGCTCCCCGCCAAGAACTAGCGGGCGCACAAAACCGTTTAAGACACACTAAGTGCGCATTCGGCAACCGTGACGCTAAGCCCCGTTGCCGAAATCAGGGACCCCGTCCACGGCTACATCAAGATAACAGAAACAGAGAGGGACGTAATCGATACCCCCTTCGTGCAGAGGCTCAGGAGAATCCACCAGCTGGCAGGCGCTTATCTGGTCTACCCTGGAGCCGTCCACACCCGCTTCGACCACGTGACCGGAGCCATGCACGTCGCAGGGGAGATAGCGGATGCCCTCTCCCTGTGGACCGACCTCAGTCCGGACGCCATCCAGGAAATCAGGTTGGCCGCCCTTCTCCACGACGTAGGCCACGGTCCGTTTTCGCACACCTTTGAGGAAGTCTTGGCAGACAAGACGACGACCACCCACGAGGACATCTCACAGCGAATTATCACAGAGACCTCAATTCGCGATGTGCTGAACAGCCACGGTTTCTCGCCGAAAAAGATGTCAGCCTTCGCAGTCGGAAAACAGTCGGCCAAGCCGCCATTCATGAACGAAATCATAGCGGGAGGCCTAAGCGCTGATATAATGGACTACCTTTTGCGAGACTCCTACTTCACCGGGGTTGAGTATGGCAAGGTGGACGTGCAACGCGTGATAGACTCGCTCAGGGTCGCCGACAGGCACCTCGCTCTGGACAACGCGGCCCTCTACGCCTTCGAGGCGCTACTCCTTGCGAGGTACGAGATGTTCAAAGCCGTCTACTTTCATAGGACCGTCAGGGCCGCCGAGCTGATGCTTGTTAACTCGATGAAGCTAGCAGAAGAGGCGCTGCACCTAACAGACCTCTCGGACATCAATGACTACCTCGAGATGACAGACGAAAGAATCCTTCATGATTTGGTCTCTCTGAATCCAGCAAGCCCAGAGCAGGAAGAGGCCAAGCGGCTCGCAGTCAATTTTAGAGACAGGCACTTGGTGAAGTGTGTCTTCGAGCAACTCGTCCAGAGGAGAGATAGGGTTGTGGAGCAGCTTTTCGAGCGAAGCCGTATGAGGGACCAGGTGATTCTCGACATAGCCGAGAAGGCGAAAATCGAGAAGAAGCATATTTACTTGGACGTCCCCACAACTCCCTCGGTGCCGTACACGTCGGCCAGAGAGGCGCTTACATCAATCAAGGTTGTCTATGGAGAAGCAAAGAACACCACGCACAGGAACGTTCCCCTCAGCGATCTTCCACTCGTAGGCTCAATCGCAGGGTTCATGGATATCCTGAGGATTTACACGACGCCGGAATACAGGACGGCCGTTGAAAGGGCGACCACACACCTCTTCTCCGACGGCGGTTACATGACGAAGATTTCGGTCTGACAGTCCCGGTCGCCGAAACGAGCTGGTCGTAAAATACTACTCGCGCCTCCAGATTCGTGGCCATAGACGAGAGGTTCGCCTACGAGGCTTTTCGCCCCGGGCAGAGGGAGTTGGCCCTGCGGGTCCGGGAGGCGTGCTTCGATGGTGGGATTCTGATTGCCGAGGCAATGAACGGATTCGGGAAAACTGCGGCTGTCTTGGCGGGCGCACTTTCCGCTGCAGAGGAGATGGAGTGCAAAGTGGTCTACACCTGCAGGACGAAACGACAGATAGCTAGGGTCGTGGAGGAGGTCTCTAGGCTCCAAGAAAAGCACCCCTTCAAGGCCGCCTCGATGCTTTCGAAGTTCGACTACTGCCTCCTGAGGCGCCAAAGGGCGGTCCCCCAAGAGTCGTTCGGGTGGTACTGCACATTCAACGTAAGCAACAACCTCTGCTCATACTTCCTCAACGTCTCCCTAACACAGGAGTTCGATCACCTCGTCAAGAACGTGCTCATCAAGACTCCCCATCACACCGAGCTCATCAGGAAATCCGAAGCAGCTTACGTGTG
>DASPPO010000052.1:0-11091 GCA_035625455.1 Nitrososphaerales archaeon
CGGGGTAAACGCAATTAGCGGGCTGTCCGAAGGCAGCTTGCTTGTCCGACCTCTGGGGACAGATTTGGAAGAAAGAACAGGACTTCTACGAATCGGGCACCGAGGAGTTCAGGCACCACACGTCCTTCGTCCCCGTCTCATCCATTGCCGAACAGTACTACTGCGAATACAAGCTGGAGAACCAGTTCGCCCTGGGGGAGGTCCCCACCGAGGCCAAGGACACCGGCACCGCCCTCCACGCCGAGCTCATGCCCACGGAGAAGATAACGAAGGGGGAGTTCGCCAAACTGGTCGGAAGAAAGGAGCCTTCCGTCGCCATGTTGCCTGTTTGGGGTCTAGCCGGGGGCCTGAAGGTCATCGGGGAGCCGGACCACATCATCTGGTCTGAGGAGAGGCCGCTCTGGGTGGTGGAGCTCAAGACCACGAAGGGGAATCCCACACCGCTGTGGGAGGACCAGGAGAACCAGGTGAGAATCTACGGTCTGCTGCTCGACAGGATGGGGTTCGACTGCTCCAGGATGCGGCTGGCAGTGGTGAGGCTGAAGTCGGACGAGCTCACGGAGGAGGAGAAGAGCGAGTGGACTCTGAGGGTATCGACGGCTCTACTGGAGGAGAAGGTGCAGGCACTGGAAAGAAGGTTTCCCGGGAAGATGAAGGTGCACTTACTCCAGCATGAAGTCGAGAAGGCGGAGAAAGTCGTCGCATCTAAAGCGGGGTACTGGCTGGAGCAGCGGGAGCCGACTTCGAGCTCGAGCGTCGGCAAGTGCCGTGCATGCGAATACAACGAGTCCTGCCCAAAGAGTCTGTCAGCTGGTTCGCGAACCTAGCCGGGCTCTAATCCTAGCTCTACAGTAACGACTGTTTGGGTTATCCGCTTGTGGCATCTTTCGAGAAATCATCACCATGGTTGGAAAGGCTGCTTGTCGACGGTCAGACCGGCCGTCTGGTTCGGCTGGTCGGTCTTGGGGGCGCGCCCACTACGGGCTGTCGTGTTCAGACCTGAGGTCTACTCCCTCGCCGAGCACGGATTTCAGGTTGGTCAGGTAGTACGCCCACCCAGACTGTATCGCCCCGAAGAGCCAGATCCAGTCATCCCCCTGCTTGAACCCAGTGTGCCTGACTTTGAGTATGGTACCCTTCCCCTTCTTGGTCAGGTTGAACGAGGCCTTCGTCTCGTACAGCTTCCCTTTGATTCTGTCAGGCCAGGAGAGCACAAGGGTCTTGTCCTCCACGACCTTCTCGACTATCCCGACGTGGCTGAAGCCTCCGTCCCAGACGAACTTGTACGTGCTTCCCTCCTTCGCCTTGATGCTCGCGTCCTTCAGGAACCACTTCACGAGGAGCTTCCTCGTCGTCAGCGCCCTGAACACTCTTGCGGGGGAAACAGGATAGTAGTAAGACTGGTCGACCACAAGCTCACTGGAAGCCATTGGCACGCTCTATCCGAAGGCATGTAATAAGAATGAATGTGCAAGGACCATCAGTTCGGTTTGAAGACCGGCGGTTCTAGAGGCAAGAGCTCAGATTATGATTGCTGGCCAAGACAGGAGTAGAAAAGAGGATATTACAAAGCCGTCACGGCATTCGCGGGCGAACCATTGATGGAGTTGTCAGAAGCGCTGAGGAGGAGGTCGATGTGCCGCAACTTCGACTCTGCACCGGTAGAGAGGGACAAACTGGAGGAGCTGGTCAACGCGGCGGGGAGAGCCCCCCAGGGTGGCAACATGCCCGTCAGAGAGTACATCATCGTCGACGATCCGGAGTACGTGAAGCTACTGAGAGGTGTAACGCCGAGCTTCCTCGCCAACGCACCTGCAGCGCTCGTAATCTGCACCGACCTACCAAAGGCGCTCGACGTGATGGGAGTCCAGGGACGCGACGTCCTCTCCCTGCTGGACGCGGGCGCCGCGGCGGAGAACGTGGCGCTGAAGGCGGAGGAGCTCGGGCTCGGTGTGTCGTTTGTGAGGTCGGCGACCACTGAGGCGGCGAAGAAGGTGCTGGGGATTCCCGAGAGGTACAGGATAGACATCATCGTTGGAATCGGGTACAAGAGCAAGGACAGGCCGCCTCCGATGAAGGGCTCGAAGCCCACGGTGCACCACGATGCCTTCGGGACGAAGTGGGATGGCCAAGCGTAAGCAGGTATACGACGTCTTCGACCTCGCGACCTACCTCGTGGCTAGCGCCAGAGACTGCGTTGATGAGCCGCTAATCTACGGCCCGCTCAGGATGCTCGAAGGGGTGAACAGGATCATAGTGATGGGAGAGAGTGACCCCAGGTTTCGCGATGACTTCCTCTTGAAGATGCGCGCCCGGGTCACCACCGACATTCTGAAGGTCATGAGCAACAGGGAGGAGTTCAAGAAGGCGCTCGACGGCCTACTGCTCGAGTTCGCCGCCGAGTCGAGCCGCAGGACGGTGGGCAAACGAAGGAAAAGAAGTAACGCCCGCTAAGGCCGTTCTTCGTCCTTCGTGCGGGCCCATAGACAAATACGAACCACGGCCTGACCATCTGCCGGCGAACCAGATGTCCACTCTGATATTCAGGGGCAGTGCCTTTGATGGTAGGATCCTCCACAGGTCTGCGGTAGTGAAGATCGATGCTGACAAGGGGGTCATCCTGGGCTTCGGTGAGAGGGGAGAGGTGGAAGAGCCCAGGGGCGCCAAGAAGATCGAGCTCAAGGACGCCACCATCCTCCCCGGGCTCATAGACGCCCACGTCCACTTCTACTCCGCAAAAGGCAAAGGAGTAACAGCCTGGGCGTCGGTCCCTGACACCCTTGCCGTGCTCCGGGGTGCCGGAGACCTAAGGCGGCTACTCCACTCGGGATTCACCGCCGTCAGGGAGCTCGGGACCAAGGGGGGAGTGCACCTAGCCCAAGCGGTCGCCGAAGGCTCCATTGAAGGTCCTGAGGTCGTCTCCTGCTCGAGGGCGCTCGCCCAGACGGGGGAGGACGACGACCCTCCAGCGTTCCCCCTCGAACTGGCGGAGCAGCTTGCGTCCTACACCTACTTCTGCGACGGCCCCTGGGAGTGCCGAAAGGCGGTCAGGAAGGTGGCGAGGGACGGCGGGAAGGTTGTGAAGTTCTACGCTTCGGGAGCCTTCTCCCGAGGAGGAAAGATCAAGCCCAATTTCACTAAGGAGGAGATCAATGCGATAGTCGACGAGTCGAGACGTTTGGACCTGAAGGTGGCAGCCCACGCCTATGGGGAGGAGGCGCTGGGCAACGTAGTCAGGGCCGGGGTGGACTCAATCGAGCACGGTCTGGGCCTTACGCCGAGGTTAGCCAGCGAGATGGCAAAGAAGGGGATATACTACGTCCCGACCCTGGTGACCTACAGCAGCCCCGCCTACCAAAACAGAAACAACGAGATGGTGAAGCGGCACCTCTCCGAAGACATGGAGATAACGAAGGAGCACAGGGTGAAGGTGGTGATGGGTTCCGACATAGTCGGGGACGAAGCCAGACCTCATGGCAGGAACTATGAGGAGATAGTGGCCGAGGCCAAGTTCCTGGGGAACAGGGAGGCACTGGTCGCCGCCACGTCTAGAGCAGCTGAGTGTCTTGGTCTTGAAAAGAGTGGGATGCTGAGCGAAGGGTTCAGGGCAGACGCGGTTATTGTCAGGGGGAGTCCACTCGAGAACATTAACGTCCTAGCGCCTGAGAAACTCATGTACGTAATCAAGGCAGGAAGACTGTTTTCGCCGGCGGTGTAGGATGAAGTAGAACTGCAGGTTCATCATCCGACCCGGAGCACTGTTTCCTCCTAGGAATAGAGTTCCTCGAACTTGGGTCTTAGTAGCCTGTATGTGTCCTTGAAGGCGTTGAAATTCTCTCTGTAGCGGCGAGCCCCGGCGCGTCCAGGGCGTCTTGTTTCTCTTACAGATCCGAGTTCCTTGGCTGTGCGACCAAGATCGGAGTATAGTCCGGAACCGTACCCTGCCAGCAGAGCGGTTCCAAAGGCTGTTGCCTCGACATGTGTGGTTAGCGCCACTGATTTTCCTGTCACATCCGCTTTGATTCCCCTCCAAAGGTCAGAGCTCGCTTGCCCCCCAGACAGGCGGAGCGTCCCTATTCTAATCCCGTGACTCTCTATCATCACGATATTGTCTTTGAGAGCGTAGGCAGAAGCTTCGAGGACCGCTCTCACTACGTCGTTTCTCCCATTAGCAAGGGTTAGTCCGAAGATTACGCCGCGGGCGTAGGGGTCCCAGATTGGAGACCGTTCTCCTCCCGGAGCGAAGTATGGCAGGACGACCACCCCGTTTGCTCCGGGTGGGGACCTTGCAGCATCCTTGTCCATGAGCCTGTAGGGATCTACACCTCGCCGTTTCGCCTCCAGTTGATATGTGCCGAGAAGGTCCTTGAGCCATCTCAGCAAGGCCCCGGTCGTACTGGAAGCGGCGACGAGCAACCAACGGTCAGGGACGACGTGGCACCTGTTCAGTGTCTCAATCGGAAAATTCGGCTTGTCAGCCACTACAGCGAGTTTAGTCGCTGTCCCCCCATCTTCCATCGCATCACCATTCTCGACAGCGCCGACTCCCAGAGCAGCACAAGCGGTGTCGGCCCCCCCGGCTATAACGGGAGTGCCTCTAGCAAGGCCCGTCTCGTGCGATGCTTCCCGGGTGACTTCCCCGACGACATCCCAGGGCGCTTTCAGGTCTGGAAGCTTGTCCATTGGAATTCCAAGCTCGTCACAGAGCGTCGTCGACCAACGTCTTCGGTTTCTAGTCTCAAACAGTAGCGTGAAGGAAGCATTCGTCCAGTCCATGCTGAACTGGCCGGTCAGGTAACATTCGATGAACCCGTTGCCATGCAGAAACTTGAATGTCTCGTCGAAGACCCTGGGATGTTCACGCTTTATCCACAACATTATGGGGGCTGAAAAGGCGGAGTGGGCGATCCGGTTGCCTGCAATCGAGAAGAACTTCCTAGTCCCGATATTCTCTTCCATCAGTTTTGCTTCGTCTATGCTTCTCCGATCCATGAAGAAAATCGAGTTCGTGAGGGGGACCCTGTTTCGATTGACCGGAATCAGCGAGGGGCATAGACAGTCGACCGAGATTGCTGCTATGTCTGTCGCAGCGACGTCGCGTGATTTCAGGATAGAACGAATCAGAGTCCTGAACGAGACGAGCCAGTTCTTTGCGTCGTGTTCCGCCGCTAGCTGTGCAGGTTGCAGGATAGGGTACTCGGCATACCTCAAAGCAACCTGTCGGCCTTCCGTGTCGAAGACCCCCGCTTTCATTCGTGTTGAGCCAATATCGACGCCCAACAACAGCTGCTTCGACAATTCTAGCTCTTCGATGCGTTGGCTATCAGACCGGTGTATACCGCAGCTCTCGCTGCGTCTTCCGCCCAGTCCACTAAGTTGAACGCCTCGAATATCGTCTTGCCGGCAGCGACGAGACCATGCCCCTGCATGAGCACCACCCTGATTGATTCATCGGAGAACGCCCCGATCACAGCGTTCGCGAGCTCCACCGAACCCGATGGCAGAGCCGGAACCATCAGGACCTTCTTCAGCCAAACCTTGGAGGGCGCGGTGACAAGAGGAAAGACTGCTCCTGCTATGGCCCAAGAAGTAGCAAAGGGGGGATGGGCATGGATGATGCCTCCAACCTCGGGCCGCTTGGAGTAGATTCCTAGGTGAAAACGATACTCCTTTGATGGCTTCCCGGTACCCGACAGTACGTTTCCACCATCATCCATCTTCAAGATTTCTTCGGGTTGTGTCCAAGCCATGCTCTCTCCGGTGGCCTTGATGAGGAAGCTGTTGGCTCCGGGGACTCTAACGCTGGTGTTCCCACTGCTCCCGGGTGCCCAACCTCTCTCAGCAACTTTCCTCGTGACCGACACAAGGTCATCCCTCAGCTTAGCTTCGTCCATCCCAATCACGCTGGCCCGTCGCGCCGCGCTCCCTTTTTAGTCCTCGCTCGCCCTGATTGTCTGACCTGAAACTTCACGGAAGATTCGAATGTGCCATCCCCAGGCAGACTAGAATAGTGACCCTGTCTTATGGCCGTGGCCAGGTCGAAGGGGTAGCTTGTGCTAGGTTCTATGACGGCAGTTCTGTGCCCCCTCCATCCGCCGTAGGCCAGGAAGAGCCAGACACTGGTCATTTTCTCTCGGTCGAAGTGAATCGTCGAGTGAAGGCCGTTGCGCTGGTCAACGAAACCGATGATTCCCTTGCTGAGCCCCGTGACGTAGTGAAGTGTGCAGTCGTTCCTGGAAGGGTCGACCTCGCTGATGTCGACCTTCTTCCCACGCTTCGAGCGGACCATGGGCCAGGGATATCTGGTCTGCGAGAAGTATCTCGCATATCTGGGGTCGACGATCCCAATCATGCCTGGAATCTCGATTCTGCAGCTTTCGTTTATCTCGAAGGCTGGATGTACCTTCCAAAGGAACTTGATTTCGTTATGTGACAGGTTCCTGATTCTGTAGTCGCAGACGAACCTTGACTCTCCGTCTTTCAGCGTGATTCTCCTCCTGATTTCCACGGGCGAAATAGGTGTCATGACCTTCGTCGTGAGGGCAACAAGGTCCCCCTGATTCTCAACACTGTAATCCCATTCGAGGGCCCAGGCCTCCCCCATGTCTGGAAAGCGCTCGGAGCCCACCACTGACTCTGCGTCGTTGGGGAATATCTCGTCCCACCCCCCGCTCCAGACGTCATCGAACCGCGAACCAAACGGAACCTTCCGCGGACGGACTCGCGGGTTGTGCCAGAGTAAGTTTCTTCCCGTCCCCTTGTGGACTATGTCGTAGATCTTCGCTCCGAGTTCGGGAAGGACCGTCAGCCGAAGGAACTCGTTTTCGACCACGACCGCCCGGCAGTCCCCTCGGCGCTTGCTGTCGTCCCATCTGACGGGCATAGCACCGGGCGATGATTGCTTCGCTATTTCAGTTTGGTTCCGGACCGATGCTGGCGAGGGTCAGGTTGCCTGCCCAACGTCCACATGGGGCTTTCCGAGAATATATCAGTCATCCTTTCTTTCTCCTCCTCGATTCTCCAAACCCTTATAACACGCTCCGGAGGCAAAACTCCCTGCAGTTGGGGTCCCTTTCGAAGAGACTCGGCGTTGTCATTGCTGTCTTGCTGTTAGGAACCGCCGGGGTGTTGATTGTTCCTGTAGTTGCCAGTTCCTCCAGTTCCTCTGTCAGCCAGAGTGGGACTCTGACCCTCGCTGAACCTAACTGCATCGATAGTTTCAGCCAGTTTACCACGACGTGCAACCCGCCCTGGTACTACCTATCTGTTTTGTACCCGGAGGACGGAATCCCCACAGTGACTGGGGTCTATCACGAACCGGTTGAATCGTATTGGTCCAGTCCAAACGGCACCATCTGGTACTTCCGCGTGACGCCAGGGATGACCTGGTCCGACGGTGTCCCAGCCAATGCGACGGATCTCGCTTGGGACATTCAACAGATGTACGCAAGCTATTCATGGGGAGCAGGCAGCCTTGCTGGTTATGCTAGCCTCTTGGCTGGGACCCCGCAGCAGGCAGTCTGGGCCGTCAACGCGAGCGTAGCCGCGGTAAAGCTTAGCGCGCCGTTTAGCCTTCTGGGCGACATCATCGGGACAGAGAACACCCCGAACTTCACACCGGAGCACATTTGGAATAGTTGGATTAACGGGACCACGGCTCCCGGTTCCCTCTTCGGGAGAACACTCGTCGGGGTTGGGCCATACTATCTGGAGGCGTTCAACCAGGGCGACCAGCAGGTCGTCATGAAAGCCAATCCCTACCCGACGCCGTGGGGCGACCCAGCAAACGGGGGACAGCCTTACTTCAGCGAGATTGTGACGCAGTTGGTCCCATCGAGCTCGAGTCTCGCCGAGCTACTCCTGGGAGGGCAGATTGATGCGGCACCTGTGGCTCCCTCCGATGTGGCCGGGTTGCTGAGCAATCCCAACATCAAAGTCCAGGCAACCCCTGGAACAGGTCTTTGGTACATCGAGTTCCCGTCGGGTCATTACCCCTACAACGTCACGGCCTTCAGATACGCCATGGCTTACGCCATAAACACCCAAGCCCTGGTGCAGAGCGCTCTGGCAGGCTACGGGACCGTAGCCAACGCAGCGTTCATTCCTTCAGGTTCGCCCGAGTTCAACAGCAGCATTCCTAGCTACGCATACAATGTGAACATGTCCAAGTCCCTTCTGGCTACGACCGGTCTGGTGATGGGCTCGAACGGATTCTACAACTTTCCCAACGGAACTGCGTTTACCCCGGACGTATACGTCCCAGCCGAGCAGATTCCTATAGTTCTCGCGGGAACTCTCGTAGTTCAGGATCTTCAGACTGTAGGGATTGACGCTCAGCTCAGGACCATAGCAGGGGCTTCGATGTCTTCGGTCTGGTACCAGGGGGAGAACATGTACTTCGAGGAGCAGAATTTCGGCTATCCGAACTCTGAGTTGCTTACAGACCAGAGCTTCTACTCGTTCTTCCTGTCCGCAGGCCCAGAACCGGGGCAGCAGTCGTTCGCCCAGCCGAGCACCGCAGTCGAGTACAATTCAACGGTGGCTGCACTGGAAGCCTCGACCAGCCCCCAGCAGGTCCTATCCTACGAGCAGAAGATTGAGGGCATAGTGGCTGACTACCTGCCTTCGATACCGCTCTTCTACCCCGACTTCATCTGGGCGTACAACTCCCAAAAGGTAGCGGACTGGCCGACTGCGCCGAGTTCCTTCGAACTTCCCGGTCTGGTTTGGAACCTCACCGCCCTCGCCTACCTCCGTCCCGCCAGTTTGAGCATCGTCACTTCCACCACCTCGACCCAATCGACTACGACTAGCTCCACCTCCACTGACTACACAGTCTACTATCTCGCGGCTGCCGTCGTGGTACTCCTCGTGGTCGTGGTCGGGCTGGTGGCCGTCAGGCGTAGGCCCTCCAAGCAAATGAACACGACGTGAATAGAGGATACCTGGTCCGCCGGGCCTTCTACGCCTTCGTGACCTTCATCATAGTCCTGGTCCTGAACTTCTTCATCCCCAGGTTGATGCCTGGTAGCCCGGTACAGTACTTCGCGAATCCGAAGATACTCCCGTCAATTGAGGCTCACCTCCTTACTCAGAGGTTCGGGCTTGACAAACCAATCTGGGATCAATTCCTGCTCTACATCACGGGGGTGTTCCAATGGCCCCCGGACCTCGGCGTGTCCTACACGTTCTATCCGGCACCGGTGTGGTCGGTCATAATGAACTACCTCCCCTGGACCCTCCTCCTGGTCGGAACCGCCACCGTGGTGACGGCTGTCATAGGAATCTTGGTAGGAATCTGGATAGGCTCGAAGCAAGGAACAAAGACAGACACGGTCGTCACATCCGTCTCCCTCTTTTTCTGGACCATGCCTTTCTTCTGGCTCGGTGCCATCCTGCTCTGGTTCTTCAGCATATACCTGCACGTCTTCCCAGCCGGGGGTGCGGCATCGACGAATCTGTCGGGCATGCCCATACTGAACCAGGTGACGAACATTGCCGAACACGCATTCCTGCCGGCACTCACCCTGACCCTGGCGGCGTTCGCAGGATACAGCCTAATCATGAGGAACACAATTGTCGAGGAGCTCGGCCAGGACTACGTGACAGTAGCCACTGCGAAGGGTCTGTCACACAGGGCCGTGCTATTCAGGCACGCGGCGCGTAACGCCCTTCTTCCGATGATAACCCTCATCGGGCTCAACCTGGGATATGTCGTTAGTGGAGCGCTACTGGTAGAGGTGGTGTTCTCGTATCCGGGTGTCGGATGGCTCACCTATCAGGCCGTCCTCTCTCACGACTACCCCCTTCTCCAGGGCCTTTTCCTGGTGCTCTCCGTGGCCGTCATAATCGCAAACTTCCTAGCTGATGTCGTCTACTCCCTGGTCGACCCCCGAATCAAGTGAGATGGGAAAATGACTTCACTCTTGAACAGATTCAACCTAGTCCGGCTCCCGAAGGACCGCAGAGTGCTCGTGGGAATCTCGATACTAGGCTTCTTCACCTTCATAGCTGTATTCGCTCCTTTGCTTACGCCCTACGGCCCACACCAAGTCTCTGGTCCTCCCTACTCTCCTCCGAGCTTCCAACATTGGATGGGAACTGACGAACTTGGGGAGGACATCATGAGCCAGGTCATCTACGGGGCAAGGATCAGCCTGACAGTTGGATTTTCGGTGGCTCTTGCCGCCACCCTGATAGGTTCTCTCGTCGGCCTCGTTTCTGGGTTCTACAGGGGAGCCGTCGACGAAACCCTGATGAGGCTCACTGACGTGGTTCTGATTCTTCCTTCCCTCCCGCTTGCGGTCATCTTGGCGGCCTACCTGGGGCCAAGCGTGCAGACGATCATCGAAGTCCTCACGATTACGGGATGGCCTTTGGTGGCGAGAGTCGTCAGGTCGCAGACCCTTTCTCTCAGGGAGAGGCCTTTCGTCGACGCAGAGAGGGTAATAGGGGCTGGGAACCGGCGCATCATGTTCAGGGTAATCATACCAAACCTGCTTAGCCTGATTGCGGCCAATGCTGTTCTCGCCATTACGGGAGCGGTGGTAGGAGAAGCGGGGCTGGATTTCATAGGGCTGGGCAACCCTTCTGTGGTCAGCTGGGGGACGATGCTCTACTGGTCCCAGAACTTGAACGCAATACTCAGGGGAGCTTGGTGGTGGATTCTCGCTCCAGGGCTCTGCATAGCTCTGGTAGGGCTGGGAGCCGTCCTCATCAGCATCGGCATCGAGAACATATTCAACCCACGCCTTAGAGGTAGATAGTGGAATGCCTCTGCTAGATGTGAGGGGCCTTTGCATAGACTACAAACTGCAGAATGGCTACCTCAGGGCGGTCGACAGCGTATCGTTCCAGATCGACGAAGGGGAAGTGCTGGGGTTGGCGGGGGAATCTGGGAGCGGGAAATCAACCATAGCGCACTCGATACTGAAGATTCTTCCCCGCACAACCAGAGTGTCAGGATCGATACTGGTCGACGGGACCGAGGTGGTTCAGATGGATGACAGGGCTGCCAGGGCCTACCGTTGGAAGGTTGTGTCCCTGGTTCCCCAGGGTTCAATGAATGCATTCGATCCTGTAATCACAATC
>DASPPO010000053.1:0-24440 GCA_035625455.1 Nitrososphaerales archaeon
CAGGTTCGTTACCCTCCGAACGCGCCCCCATAGGATTGGTCCGGAGGGTGGGGTCGGCACCAGACTGGAAATAGGACTTGGGTTCGAGTTCAGCTAGGCTCCCACCTCCGACTTTGAAAGTTTCCTTCCAAGGCTTAAGAGTGGTTGCTTCTCTGTCCCACTAGACGTGGAGAAGTCGATGAAGGGAAAGGTCGCCCTAATCACCGGCGCCAGCTCGGGCATCGGTAGGGAGACAGCCTTGGGCCTTGCAAGGGTGGGCACCGGTCTCGTGCTAGTCTGCAGAGACAAGGAAATGGGGGAGGCCGCAAAGGAAGAGATTGCAAGGACTACCGGGAACAACTCGATAGAGCTCCTAATTGCGGACCTGCTGTCACAGAGGCAAGTGAGGAGGGTGGCCATCGAGTTCGAGGCGACCCATCCGAGGCTGGAACTCCTGGTCAACAACGCGGGCGCCGGCTTCGTGGACTACTCCGAGACCGAGGACGGCATCGAGAGGACAATGGCAATCAACTACTTCACGCCTTTCCTTCTGACCAACCTCTTGCTGGAGACCCTGAAGAACAGCGCACCGGCGCGAGTGATCAACGTCACCTCCTCGGAACATTACGACGCGCACCTTGACCTAGACAACGTCAACAAAGACTCCCGCATGGGAATCGCGGGCGCGGATGCCTACCGCCGCTCGAAACTCGCCATCATCCTCTTCACTTACGAACTGGCGAGGCGGCTCCAGGGGACGGGTGTCACCGTTAACTGCCTAAATCCAGGCGCGGTTAGGACCAAAATCTGGAGCCAAGCCGGCGCATTAACCCCCCTCTTCCGCTTCATGTCGCTTTTCATGTTGAGCGCGGAGAAGGGTGCCCAGAGCTCCCTCTATCTGGCCGCCTCCCCGGAGGTCGAGGGGGTAAGCGGGAAGTATTTCGACAAGAAAGTGCCCAAGCGATCTTCCGAGACCTCCTACGACGAGGCCATGGCCAAGAGACTCTGGGTCCTTAGCGAGCAAATGACTGGGCTTGTCGCCGCCCCGGCACGCCCCTAGTACAACCTGCGGAAGGACCCAAATAGCCCGAATAGACTCGTTCTGGTCGGTCAGAGTTCATTCTGAGCTTAGAAAAACGGCGACGGTCGGACTCGAACCGACGACCACTCCCCGGCCTTGTGGCCCATAGGTGTCTGCCAGCGGGCTAACAGCCTACTGCTCTACCACGCTGAGCTACGTCGCCACTACCGACCCCGCCAAGTTTGGTTGAAAAGTGTTCTGAGACGGTTTCAGGGACCCCACCCGCGTTGGTTCATTTCGAAAGTCCCTGATCCACGCCCATGCGCGAGCTTCAAGGAGCGAGAAGCCTAAGCCCACGGATTCCTCAAGCTGATGCGATTTGACGGTGCCTTCCAAAGCCAAACTCAAAAAAACAGAACGGACCTGTCCTGCAGCGACGCAGTAACGATCGAAAACGTTGTTTAAGCCCCCGTGGTAGTCGCTCTCAAACGAGATGGACCTTCGCCCCTCCGACAAAGACAAGAGTGAGGTTGAGAAAACGATTCGGGCATTCTTCGAAGCTGCCAAGAACAAGGACTTTTCCGCTCTTGCAGAGTTTCATGCCTCACGCGACTACTTCACCAAGTTCGACGAGAATCCTCCCTACACCCGCCAGAATTCGGAGGAAGCCTTCGTTTACGAACAGGCCACTTTCGCGAACATCTCTGACTACAGCTACTCCATCGATGAACTGAGGATTGACCTTCTCGGCGAAGTCGCCATAGCCACCTTCTATCTGAACTACTCCGGCATGTTCGTGAACGACTATTCCTTCGAAGGTTCGCCCGTCCGCGCGAGAACCAGGGTGACAATGGTCTTGGCACGGACACCAAAGGGGTGGAAGATGGTCCATGAGCACATCAGTCGCGTGCCCGACCTGAAGGCCCAGGGGCGCCTCTAAGGTTCTGCCTGAGACCTACATCACACCCCCCGAAGCTGTCGGACATCTATGGCGATGAAGTCCGTCCCCGCTACCATTGACGATACCACCAGCGGCGCAGCGACACCATGACCACGGCTACTCTGGCATAGATGCTCGCGCCCATGAGCCAAGAGGGGACGGCGAAAGAGAAGAGCCCCCCGTTGAAGATGAAAAGGGTGGTGTTACCGTAGAATCCAAACTGATGAGCATACCAATCGAGCAGGTTCACCTGGAAGCCGAAGAAGGCGTCCCCCACCACGAAGTAGCCCAAATCATTGCCGAGAGAGGCGAGCAAGCCTAGGGAGAGGGCCAGCTCCCAATCCTTCCGCCCCTGAATCACAAGGAGGACCCCGAAGGGAATCATGTACGCGATTATGACCCAGATGTGGTATCCTGGAACGAGGAAGATGCCGACCCCGCCGTTGAAGAGGTCAATCCAGTTGACGAATATGATCCCATAAAATGCCGCGAAGACGACCAGCTTGAGGAGGGTCAGCTGCTTCTGGTTTGGCCCCAGTCCGGAGACGATCGCATCCGCCCCGCTCGTAAGGACAGTCAACGCAAGGAGCTCTACAAGCGTCAGCAGGGCCACCCCCCGGACGAACTCGACTATGGCTGCCAGGGCCACCATGGCGACCCCCGTCGCGAGCGAGGAACCCCTGAGCCACTGTGGACGTCCACGTCCCGCTGAAGAGAGCATCCTCCCCAGCCCCTGGATGGTAAGGCTGATCGCGAGAAGCAACACAAGGGTCTGCAGGCTGAGGCCGGGCACCAGCACGACGGCGACGACCAATATGAGCGCGGTTACCCCTGCCCCAGCCACCCCGAGCCCTTCGAGGCTCTTCAGGCTCTCTCTCGCACTTCCCGCGGCAATCATTCTGACAGCGCTAAAGACTAGCGCCAGAGACAGGAGGGGTACCAGGTTCTGCGCACCGTAGCCGGGGCTTACTATCACCGCGAGGGATATGACGACGGACGCGAGGCCGAGGATGACCTCGACGACCCTGAACCAGTAGGGGTAGGACCACTCCTTCCTCCCGGGCGGCGAACTAC
Source organism: Nitrososphaerales archaeon (assembly GCA_035625455.1). Taxonomy (GTDB): domain Archaea; phylum Thermoproteota; class Nitrososphaeria; order Nitrososphaerales; family Gagatemarchaeaceae; genus UBA183. The sequence goes on from DASPPO010000053.1 coordinate 3,015, forward strand.
CGTCGCTCAACGTTCACCATATCGGGTTCAATCCAAATTAAGCTTAGGGAAGGAAAGAGATTCCAGTGCCCCCGAGACGGCCCGCGCAGTTCAGTGTCCAGATCCTGGGTCCAGACTGAAGAGAGGGTGTGGTCGAGGCGGTCGGTCAATGTCGGTTGCCGTAACCAATGCGTCCGTGGAGTTCCCACCCCTGCGCGTAATTTTCCTACGCAGGCTCCCCAAAATATTACATACACCAGTGTGACCGACTCGGAGCGTCGTTTGGGAGGTTCAGCCATCAAGACAACCGCCGCCGCGGCCCGGCGTCTTACTGTGACGAAGCAGCACCTGGCGGAAAAACAGCCCGTAAAGGCAGGCAGGGAAGACATCCTGAAGCTAATTCGGGACACCGCGTACATCCAATGGGACCCGATCACAATCGTAGCACCGTCCCACATCCTGTCGTTGTGGAGCAGGCTGGGCGGCTTCAAGCTCTCTGACCTAGAGGGGCTGCTCTGGGACGAGAAGAAGGTCTTCCAGCACTGGACCCCCATAGCATCCCTCGTCCTCACGGAAGACTATCCCACTTACTTTTCATTGATGAAACGATACCCAGAATCGCTTTCTCATTCCTGGGGGAACCACATTCCAAGGGCGAAGAAGTTCCTGGCGGACCATCAGGGGCTCCGGAGCAGAGTGCTGAAAGACCTCAGTAAGGGCCCGCTGCTGCTGAGCCAGTTCAGCGACTACGTCAGGACCAAGAGGCCAACGGACGGATGGAGTTCGGGAAGCGATGTGTCCAACATGCTCTTCCACCTGATGATGAAAGCTGAAGTGATGGTGGTCGGGCATGACGGCAACCAGAATCTGTGGGGTCTCACCGAGGACTTCCTTCCTAAATGGGTGGACGCGGAGGTTGTGCCACAGGACGAACTCGAACGGGGCATGGCGCAAAGAGCGATACGGGCCCTGGGGACTGCCACATCCTCGGAAATCGTGTATCACTACGTTCGTGGCAGGTATCAGGACATCAAGAATGCGCTCTCCCAACTGGAGGGCGACTCCGTGATTCATCCCGTTGCAGTCGAAGGACTCGGCACAAGAGAGACGCGCTACATCCATGACAGGGATGTCCCTTTGCTCGAAGAAATGGAAGGACCCGGTTGGCGCCCCCGCATGTCACTGATCGCTCCCTTCGACAACCTGATCGCGAGCAGGGGCTGGACCAACACCGTTTTCGGTTTCGACTATGTGCACGAGCAGTTCCTCCCTAAGGACAAACGGAAGTATGGGACCTACGTCCTCCCCATACTTTGGGGCGAGAATCTCATCGGAAGGGTCGACCCTAGATTGGACAAGGAGAAACAGAAACTCATAATCAACTCTGTCCACGCAGAGCCCGGCGCCCCGAGGGGAAGGGAGATCGCCTCGAAGATCAACGAGACGATTGAAGACCTGGCGCTGTTCCTCGGGGCGAAGGAAGTCGAGTACACGAGTCGGGTCCCAAGCGGCTGGGAGAGCGCTCTTCGTTAACCCGGGTCTGAACGTGCGGGGTCTTCAACGGTGGGCCCGGGGCGATTTGAACGCCCGACCGACCGGTGTCCCAGATCCCTCGTATGAGCCGGTCGCTATGGTCGGTTGATCTAACCGAACTGCCCACCTCTTGGTTCTGAGCTACGGGCCCACCGTTCGCCGGCTCCCAATCTGAGGGATTTAACCTAAATAGCCCCCAATCAGCCGAATTCCCGTCGCAGTGAGCAAGGACCAAGACGAAGGATTCGAGGACATTCTGGCAGAACTGGACCGCGAAGAAGCACGCGTGAAAATACGGATGGAAATGAGGCGATTTGGAAAGCCTACCACTGTCATAGAGGGCATCAAGATGAGCGACAAGGACCTTCACGAGCTGAACTCCAAGATGAAGCGCGCCCTGGCGACGGGGGGAACGGTGAAGGACGGCATCATGATACTCCAGGGGGATCACAGGGAGAGTGCCGCCAAGATGCTGAAGGAGAACGGCTTTTCCGAGGGCTCAATAGAAATAATCTAGCGGAATCCCTCTTCTGTCTCAAGCCTTCAAACCCGGTTCAAACTTTTAAAACCTAATTCGGAGCGCAGGCAGACATCTAATCATGTCGAAGCCCATCACGACATTCGAGGACTTCGTCAAGCGCATCATAACCGTGGTGTTCTGGGTCGCCCTGTTTACAGTGATCGCGATCGTCCCGGTCTACTATCTCCTGGACGAAGCTTTTCATTTTCCAGTGGACTATCTGCACCTCGCGATAAACCCCAACCTGGCCATGGCCTACACACAGACCATGTTATCCACCGAGCCGTTCAAGACGCTCTTCGCCCTGACCACCTTCCCTGGATTCACATTCGTCGCCGTCTACGGCACCATCTTCATGGGGTGGGTCGAGAGGAAGCTGACGGCCAAGATTCAGCTGAGAACGGGACCCATGAACGCAGGGAAGGTGGAGGGGATTCTGCAGAACGTCGCCGACTTCTTCAAGCTCGCCTTCAAGGAAATGATCATCCCCGACGGGGTCGACCGCGCCACCTTCATCGCTGTCCCCTTCGCCCTCATGGCCGTGGCGGGGGCGCTCGTCGCCCTCGTCCCTCTCTCACCGACGACCTACATCGCCAACCCCTCTGTAGGGGCCGTCCTCGTGTTCGCAATCCTCGGTTTCACCCCCCTGGTGGTCCTCTTGGCCGGCTGGGCGAGCAACAGCAAGTACCCCTTCCTCGGAGGCCTGAGGGCCCTGCACCAGCTCGTCGCCTACGAGATACCTATGATCCTGTCCCTGGTGGGGACGGTCCTCCTTTCAGGGTCCCTCAACCTGATGGGCATAGTGAACGCCCAGAGCGGCATCTGGTACATCCTCCTCCAGCCCCTTGGGGCAGTCGTCTTCTACATCGGCGCCCTGGCCGAGCTCGAGAGGATACCATTCGACATCCCCGAGGCGGACAGCGAGCTCGTGGCCGGGTGGCAGACAGAGTACTCCAGCATGCTCTTCGGCACGTTCCAGCTCGCCAACTTCTCTAGGATGTACATCATGGCGGGGCTCTTTACAACCTTCTTCCTGGGCGGGTGGCTGGGGCCCGCACCCGTCCCCCCCGAAGTCTGGTTCATCCTCAAGACGACTGTCGTGATGATAATGCTGATGCTCCCCAGGTCCATAATGCCGCGACTCAGGATAGACATGCTGCTGAGGGCGGGGTGGGTGAAGCTCCTCGCACTGGCTTTCGCTAACATCTTCATCGCCATGATACTCATCTCGCTGGGGGTAGTCTAGCAGATGGGGACATGGAGCTACATCAAGGGGGTCTTCGTATCGACCTGGACTGGCATAAGGCACTTCTTCCACCCCAGAATGACGCTGCGCTACCCCGAGCAGAAGCTGGACCTCGAAGGGACCGGCTACAAGTACGACGCCCGCCAGGGGGTCGGACTCCCCGGGTTCAAGGGGAGGCACCTACTGCGCTTCGAGAAGTGTACCGGGTGCCAGCTCTGCGCCATCGCCTGCGATGGAGTGGCGGTGGCCATAGACATGCAGAAGGTCACAAAGGGGAAGCCGCAGAACAAGAAGGAAATCTGGCCGGCGGTTGACTACGGAAGATGCCTCCCCCCTTTCACTCCCATCACAACCCTGGATGGGGTGAAGCCCCTTTCGGATGTCCGCATAGGAGACAGGGTACTGACACACACCGGAAAGTTCCGAAGGGTTACGAAACTCTTCCGCAGGTCGTACACCGGGAAGTTATACACGTTCAGAACCCAGGGAAACCCCGAACCTCTTACGACAACCGAAGACCATCCCATTCTCGTCTACCAGAATGGCGAACTGACGTGGTCGTTCGCGGGTGAAATCAAACAGGGGACCTTCCTCACCCGCCCAGTCCTCTCCGCTCGAATTTCGAACCAGTTGGGCTTTGATTCTGGGCTCTATGCCCGCCAATCAAACGCGGGGACTTACGTTGCCTTGGCCGTGGTCGAAGGCGGTCAACCTGAAGATGGGTTGATTATCAGCCGAGTGACTTCCCTGGAGACTTCGGAGGTTGAAGGTTTTCTTGTTCAGAATCTGGAAGTTGAAGAGGACAACAGTTACGTTGCTGCGAATATTGCAGTTCACAACTGTGTCTTCTGCGGACTATGTCTTGAGCCAGACACCGATGTCATTACCAACCCCGGCGTGAAGCAACTTAACCAGCTGGCAATTGGTGACCTGGTCCTGACTCACGCGGGGGAGTACAAGCCGGTATCAAAACTCTGGAACATGACATACAGCGGGCCGTACTACAGAATCTATGTATTTGGAAAGCCCGGGTTCCTCGCCTGTACTGCAGACCATCCCATAATTGCGGTTTCAAGACCCGTTTCCAGGCGCAAAGACCGGCGGTTGCTCAGGGTCACTTCTCCGTTGTTGTTTCACAAACCAGGGGAGCTTAAACCTGGTGATTATCTAGTCAGCCCGATAGTCCGAAAAGTCGTCCACAAGGAAAGGTACGAGAAGGATGTGCCGATGTATCGAGGCGGGAAGTCGACAAGACGGCAGTCTGTCGAGGCGTCACCTAAGCTCTTCCGCTTGATTGGCTACTATTACGCCGAAGGTTCATGCGATGGGGGCAGGAGAGTGAACTTCCACTTCAATGTGACGGAGCGAGAGACATATGCTAAGGACTGCGGTGATCTCATCCTCGAGTTCTTTGGGAAGCAGGTGAAAGTGAAGAAGAATGGTCAGCACGGGATAAGGCTCGTGCTGGACTCAGCAATGGCCGAAGATTTCTTCTCCCAGTTTGGAAAGGGGGCGCCTAACAAGGCAATGCCAGATTGGATCTTCTTTGCGGAACCAGAGAAGCAGCTCGAGCTAGTCAAGGGCGAATGGCAGGGAGACGGGTGCCGAGTCAAGCAGGCTCGACAGAGATACTTGAGCATCACGACTACTTCGAAGACGCTGGCGTTCCAGTTACAGTCGGTCTATGCTAGGTTGGGCATCGTTGCGACCATAGACACTGAACAATCTCCCGACAGGCTTCGGAGCTATCATGTCAACGTCTTTGGGCGATGGGCGATTAAACTAGCGAAAATGTGGGGAATCGAATTCGACTATAGTCCAACCAAGCACGCCGATAAGTTCCATATTGACGACCGGTACGTCTACCTTCCAATCAGGAAAATCGAGGTGGAGGGGGTCCTAAATCACAGAGTCATGGACGTGACCGTCGAAGATGACCACACATTCGCCCCAATGGGTTTGGCTACGAGCAATTGTGTGGACGCGTGTCCCTTCGACGCCCTCGACATGACCAACGACTACGAGCTGTCTGCCTACGACAAGATGGCGCTGAAGTACACCCCCGACATGCTGGCTGTGCCGCCGAAGCTCGAGGGGAAGAAGTACAAAGTGATTTTCGACACTGAGAAGGGGGAAGTCAGGTACGGCTGACCCAATCTTCCTCGGCATGATGGTCCTGACCGTCGGGAGCGCCATCGTTGCCCTCGAGGCCAAGGAGATAGTCTACGGCGCCATCGGCCTGGCTGGTTCTCTCTTCGGCGTCGCCGCTCTCTTCTTCCTGCTCGACGCCCCCTACGTGGCCGTCTTCCAGATCGCGGTGTACATCGGTGCCGTGGCCGTCCTGATCCTGTTCACGGTGATGCTTGTCAGGGAGGAGAAGTGGGCCAAGGAGGCCCCTGCGACTTCCGCCACGAAGATAGCCGGGATTGTTACGGGGCTCGCCATCACCATCGCACTTGTAGTCGCCGCCCTCGACACGAACCTCGACCAGTACACCACCATCTCGAACAGCGCGACCTTCGTCGATATCGGGCAGCTCATCTCCACCGGGGACGCCCCCATACTCCTAGTCCTTGCCCTGGTCCTTGCCGCATCGGTCGTGGGAGCCCTCACGCTTTCGAGGGCTGACAGGGAGGAGCCCAAGTGAACAGCCTCAGCGATTTCGTGATCGTTTCGGCGATGCTCTTCGGCATAGGCGTCTATGGGCTCGTGACGAAAAGGAACGCCCTCCGCCTGCTCTTCGCGGTCGAGATAATGATCAACGCCGCCAACCTGAACTTCATCGCCTTCGGTCAGTACCTCCCCTTCGAGGGGAGCGCTCAGACGGCCCTTCCGAACGCTTTCGGACAGACCTTCGTCCTCTTCTCCATCGCCCTGGCGGCGGCCGAGGCGGCGGTGATACTGGCAATTGTGGTCGTCGCCTACAGGCTGCACAGAGACGTAGACGTCAGCGAGCTGAAGTCATTGGAGGGATAAGGCGATTGGTTGTCCTCGATTCCCTACGCCGGTTGCAAGAGTACCTGGAGTAAGCACAAGTGTTCCAATACCTACTTCTGGAATCGGTAGTCGTACCTCTGGTTGCGGCGGCTCTCTGCTACTTCTCTGCCCCAAAGCTAGAGAAGCACGTCGGCTGGATAGCCTTCGCGTCCCTCTTCCTCACAACGGTCCTCCTCGTGGGTTTCGGCTGGTCCCAGCTCTTCTCAGGCGGCAGCCCGATAACGGAGTCCTATACCTGGGCTCCGACCGCCGGGCTCACCTTCGGGTTCCTCGCCGACGGGCTGAGCTTCCCGGTCGCAATACTAGTCAACCTCGTCCTCGCAGCGACGGCGGTCTACTCCATGCCCTACATGGAGAACAGGGTAAGGAGCCTGTACGGGGGGGCAAGGCCCGCAAGAATAGGCATCTACTACCTCAACTTCCTGCTGGTCTCGGCCGGCCTGATAGGCATAGTTCTCTCGACCAACCTGATCGAGCTCTACCTCTTCCTCGAGCTCGTTCTCATCCCGACCTTCGTGATCATCAGCCTCTTCGGCTACGTCCAGAGGGAGAGGGTCGGAATCATCTACATCATATGGAATCAGCTGGGTGCATTCGTCTTCCTGTCGGGAATAGCGCTGGCATACGCCGCAACCGGGAGCTTCGACATCTCCTCTCTCGGGGGCGCCCAGTCGAGCAGCTGGGCATACTGGATAGCCGGGCTCATACTCGTAGGCTGGCTCGTCAAGATGGCTGTCTTCGGGGTCCACATGTGGCTCCCCATCACCGAGGCCGAGCCACCGACGTCCTTCGCACCCACCATGGCCGTCGTGTCCGGCATTGGCGCGTATGTAATCGCGCGACTCCTTTTCTTCAACATGCCCACGATCTTCCACTCCTTCAGCCTCCCACTGATGGCCTGGGCGGTGCTCACCATGTTCTACGGGGGCGCGGTCACCCTCGCCCAGAATGACGTCAAGTACATTTTCGCCTGGTCAACCATGAGCCAGAACGCCTACTCGATTCTCGGCCTGGCGAGCACCTCCGCTCTGGGGGCCATAGGGGGGGTGTTCTACTTCGGGAGCCACATCCTCGGCAAGTTCGTAATGTTCGCCGTGGCCGGCATCCTGGTAACCCAGACTGGCCTGAGAGACGTCAAGCGGATGGGCGGCCTGGCGGCAAAGATGCCCTTCACCGCGTCCCTCTTCGTGCTGGGCGCCCTGATACTGTCAGCCGTACCTCCCACCAGCGGGTTCCAGGCGGAATGGATAATGTTCGCAGGGATCTTCTCACAGGGGGCGACTGGATCCACCCCCTATCTGCTTGTGGCCCTCCTAGGGCTGATTGCGACCCTTTTCACCGTCGCCTACACGTTCTGGCCGATCAAGAAGATCTTCTTCGGGCAGCTTGCACCCGGACTCGAAGAGGTCAAGGAAGCCCCCCTCACGATGACCCTGCCCCTCCTCGCCATAGTTGTTGCCTCGATACTTATCGGCATCTATCCTGACATCGTCACCAAGTTCCTGACGAGCTTCGCGGGCATATTGATCGCGGGAGGAGTCGGGTGAGATGGCACTGGTCGTCCCCTCCTACATCATCTGGTTGATTTTCATCTTCCCCTACATGGGCGCCCTTGTCACAGTCGCCCTGAGGAAGGTGGGGAGGATTGGAGACTTCGCTGCGGTTCTGTTTGCCTTCCTTTCCGCCCTGTGCGCACTGGTGATGCTCATCCCCGTCCTTCAGGGGCAGCCGATAGTCGTCGACAACGTGGGCCCCCTGACCGTCAGCGTCCCTTGGATCTCGGGACTGGGCCTGACGGTGGGGGTGCTGACCGACTCGTACACGGCGATAATCACCAACGTGGTCGCATGGGTCAGCTTCCTCATCATCTTCTACAGCCTGGAGTACATGAGGGACGACGGCGGGCACAATCGGTACTTCTTCTTCATCGCCCTCTTCATTGGAAGCATGCAGCTCATCGTTCTCTCAGACAACCTGCTCTCCCTGTTCGTAGGCTGGGAGATGGTGGGCCTCTGCAGCTACGCCCTGATCGGGCACTATTGGAAGGACGAAACCAAGGACTGGGTCGGCACCCCCGGTGAGAAGGCTCTGGGCGAGGAGCAGGCCTACTCCCCTTCGCAGGCAGGCATGAAGGCATTCGTCATGACAAGGATTGGTGACGTGGCGATGCTGGCGGGGATACTGATCCTATTCTTCTATTCGGGCACATTCAACTACTACCAGCTCGCCGCGGACCGCGGCCTCTGGTTCCAGCACCTCTACAACAACGGATTGCTGGTCCCGGTAGCGCTGCTGATTTTCGGAGGAGCCGTTGGGAAGTCTGCCCAGTTCCCTCTGCACGAGTGGCTCCCTGACGCGATGGCCGGCCCCGCTCCTGTCTCGGCGCTAATTCATGCCGCGACGATGGTGAAGGCGGGGGTCGTCCTTATCGCCAGGGTCGCTCCGATCTTCTACTTCATCGCAATCAGCAGCTCAGCATACGGTATGGGGGCGGTGCAACCCTTCTTCCTGACAGTGGCCTGGATCGGAGCGTTCACGGCGGTGCTGGCAGCCAGCCAGGCCCTCGTGGGCTTCGAACTGAAGAAGATTCTGGCATATTCGACGGTGTCCCAGATCGGCTACATGATGATGGCCGTCGGTGTCGCCGGGTTGTCGACAAACTTCTCTGACGGACTGTCGGCGGCGCTGTACCAGCTCCTGAGCCACGCGATCTTCAAGGCGTGCCTCTTCCTCGCCGCCGGCGCCCTCATCCACGCGGCAGACTCGAAGTACATCAGCGACATGGGCGGGATGAGGAGCAAGATGAAGCTAACCTTCGCTGCGGTCCTGATCGCTGTCGCCTCCCTATCGGGGATTCCCCCCTTCAGTGGGTTCTGGAGCAAGGACGCGGTACTCGGCGCGGCCTGGGGAGCAGGGCAGTACGGACTCTTCATAGTGGGGGCCCTCACAGCGGGCATGACAGCATTCTATTCCTTCAGGATGCTCGGCCTCGTGTTCTATGGTGACGCCAGCCGGAGGCTGGCCGATGTCGAAGGACAGGGACACCATGTTCACGAACCAAGCCCAATAATGTGGGTCCCCTACTCGATCCTGGCGGGGCTGACTGTAATCATCGGGGTCGCCGCCTTTGGCGGTGTCGTGATCCCTGCTCTGAACATCGATGCCTCTCTTCAGGCAGCCGCTCAGAGCTACATCCGAGCGCTCTTCCCGTCGGCCAACCTTCCTCCGCCCTCAGGGGCAGTTGACTGGGCTCCGGCTGGATTGACGCTGGCAATAGTGGTTTTGGGCTTCCTGGCGGCTTACACCATCTATATCATCCGGCGAGTGCCTCCGAGCCGCTACGTCGGACAGACGGGGTTCACACGCGGGCTCTACAATTTCCTGGAAAGGAGGTGGTACATCAACGCCATCTACTACAAGGTCTTCGTGGACGCCCCTCTGGCAGCTTCGAGGTGGCTGAGCGAGAACTTCGACTACAGGGGCCTGTTCAGGGTCAACGAAGCTGGGTCCGTGCTTGGCATATACCTCTCTAGCGCTGGAAACTGGGTGGACGTCAGGATTGTGGATGGCGCAGCCAACGCCTTCGCTTCTGTGGGGCAGTACCTTTCCAGGGCGTTCAGAAGGATTCAGACCGGAATAGTCGAGCAGTACGCCCAGGTCTTCGCCATTGGCATAGTCCTCATGGTTGTGCTGCTGCTCCTCGCAATCTGGCGGGCCGGGGTGGGGGTCCCGCTGCCATGAGCTACGTCCTCTCGCTGCTGATAGCACTCCCGCTCGTGGCGGGGCCGTTCGTGTACCTTGCGACCAGGGTGAACAGAAACCTGGGCATCTACCTTTCCCTCGCCCTTTCGGTCGTAGTCCTGGTCATCGCAGGCTATGTGTTCTGGCAGGTGTACTCCGCCCCGCCGGCTGGGGGCCAGTACCTCTTCCAGGAGAAGTACAGCTGGATTAGCTTCAGCTCCTTCGGCCTGGACTACTTTCTGGGCACTGACGGCCTCAGCTCTCCGCTGATTTTCGTATCCGCACTCCTCACCGTCCTTGTCATCGTGGGTTCCAGGAAGCTGATCGACCACCACGAGGCAGAGTACTACTCCCTGATCTTCCTGTTCGAGGGAGCGATAATGGGAGTGTTCACCTCCCTCAACCTGATCCTGTTCTACATCTTCTGGGAAATAGTGCTCATACCCATGTTCTTCTTCATAGGGGTCTGGGGAGGCCCCCGTAGAAAGTACGCGGCTCTGAAGTTCATCATATTCACATTCGCTGGGAGCACGATCATGCTCTTCGGCTTCCTCTACTTCTACATGGGGATGCCTTCTCCGTCCTTCGACATACCGACGATCCAGGCGATGCTCCAGGCCCATCAGATCCCCGCGAGCCTCGAATACGTCCCGCTGCTCGCCTCTTTCATCGGATTCGCAGTCAAGCTCCCCCTGGTCCCGTTCCACACCTGGCTCCCGGACGCGCACGTCGAGGCGCCTTCCCCAATCTCTGTGCTGCTCGCGGGGGTGCTGCTGAAGATGGGGGGGTACGGCTTCATCAGGATTAGCATCGGCCTCTTCCCTGGCGCATCCACCCAGTACGCCTGGGTCTTTCTCGGCCTCGGACTCTTCTCGATGTTCTATGGCGCGGTGGCGGCGCTTCTCCAGAAGGACATGAAGAAGATGATAGCATTCACCAGTATCAACCACATGGGATTCGTCCTCTTCGGGGCCTACGCCACGCTGATCTCGGGGAGCGTCCTTGGAATAGAAGGGGCCATCTTCCAGATGTTCACCCACGCCCTCGCGGTCGGGAGTCTCTTCATGCTCTCAGGGTACATCCAGCACCAGGCGGGGACGAGGGAGATCCCGCTTCTGAAGGGGCTGGGGACGACAATGCCCCGCACCGCTGTGATTCTCGTCCTGGGAGCGGCGGCGGCAATGGGACTCCCTCCCTTCTCGAGCTTCCTGGCCGAGTTCATGGTGATCGTCGCCGGGATCTCCGCGTCAGCCTTCACGGCGATTTCGGTCCTGGTCCCGGTCATCACCGCAGGCTACTTCCTCTGGATGATTAAGAGGACGGTACTCTCGCCGGCTGAACCGGGGCGCGAGGTTCACGACATGGGATGGTCGGACGTGGCTGCGTTCGCGGTCTACCTCATACCCCTGGTCGTCCTGATAGTCACCTCATACCTGATACTGACCCCCGCCCTCCCGGTGGCCCAGTTCCTCAAGGGGTTGTCCTAGCATGATAGACTACCTGACCATCACGGTCGCTCTGCTCGCTGGTACGGGGCTGTTCCTCCCTCTCCTCCAGGTATTCCGAACGGGGAAGGAGAACCTGGCAGGATACATCCTGGCGCTGGTGCTGGTCGCCGCCCTTGCGCTCATCGGCCTCTTCACCCTCCACCCCTCCTCCGTATCATGGGCTGGATCTCTCATAATCCCCGACCAGATGGGAGGGGTGTTCGCCCTGGTCACGGTCGGGGTCGCCCTGGCGGTAACAGTAGCGTCCTTCGACTTCCTGAAGGGCGCGAGCAAGCCGGTATACTACAGCCTCCTTGGATTCACTGCACTCGGCATGGTCCTGCTCGCCTACTCGAATGACCTGCTGATGCTTTTCGTTTCCTGGGAGCTGATGAGCCTCCCCACGTATGTCCTGGCGGGGTTCGACAAGAAGATACACTCCAACGAGGCATCGGTAAAATACGCCATCATAGGGGCGATGTCGTCCGCGGTCATCCTCTACGCCATCAGTCTCTCCTACGGCCTGACCGGAAGCACACAGATCTCAACTGTCGTGGCCGGGTTCACCAGCCATCCGTCAGCCCTCGCAGGGGTCGCCACCCTGCTCTTCGTGGCCGGCTTCGGCTTCAAGATGTCGATAGTCCCGTTCCACATGTGGATCCCAGACGCGTACGAGGGCGCCCCAACGACCGTCAGTACGCTCCTCGCAGCCGCCACAAAGAAAGCGGGTTTCATCGCGGCCATCAGAGTCCTTCTCGCCATAACGACGCTCTACGCTGTCACCAACAGCCCGCTCTTCACGATGGCGAACGTCTTCGCTGTCCTCGCCCTGGTCACCATGACCGTCGGAAACATCTCCGCCCTCACCCAGAAGAGCATGACCAGGCTGCTGGCCTACTCCAGCATAGCACAGGCAGGGTACATGCTCATCGGGTTCGTGGCTTTCTCGAACGCGCCAGGCTCGTCCGCCGCGATAATCGGGTTGACTGGGACCGTCTTCCATGTGATCAACCATGCCGTAATGAAGGGGGCGGCCTTCCTCGCGGCCGCCCTCGTCCTCCTTCAGCTGAAGCGTGCAGACCTGAAGGCCTACGACGGACTTGGGAAGCGGATGCCCGTAACGGCGTTCACTCTGGCCGTGGCCTTCCTCGGTCTTGCCGGAGTTCCTCCGCTCAGCGGGTTTTGGAGCAAGCTGCTTCTTGTTCTCTCTGTGGCCAACGGCCCCTACAGCTGGCTTGCCTTGGCGGCGATTCTGAACTCTGCCTTCAGCCTCGGCTACTACGCCTGGATCATAAAACGGATGTACATGGACCCGGGAGAGAGCACAGAGAGGGTGAAGGAACCACTGTGGTTCGTCCTGATCTTCGCCATAATGGTCGGCCTTATCATAGGCATAGGACTGTTCCCGCAGCAGGTGATCAACTTCGTGTCCAACGCCGTTACCAGTTTCGTGGGCTAGAGCCAGTTTATCCTGACCCGGGCCCTGTCCGGGAATATCTTCCGGAAGGGCTTGCCCTGACCCGTGTAGAACTTCGTGAAGAACTCGTAAAGGTGCAACCTCAGGTCTTGGACATAGACGATGAACACCTCGAACGTCAGGATTAACAGGTTGAAGATGACCCACGGGGCGATGTCCAAGGGATTCGACAGGGGGAACTTGAGATTGATGATAAGCAAAAGAGCAGCATGAACCAGCAGCATGACGGCAAGCCTCACGTAACTGATCGTGTTCGATAGGAACTGTGATATCCTCTCGAAGACCTCGAGCCCCCCGTTTGACAGTGCGCCGAGGAACGAACCTTCCTTTATCTTCCCGGTCTTAACGGCGACCGCCTTCCCTACCAGCAGAACAAGCATTGACGGCACAAGAACTGCAAGTGAGACCGCACCGAGTACGTCGATCGGGACACCCAAGAGGGGCGCTGGAGCGGTCGACCCAAGTACGTTGAAACTGAATCCAACCCCGACGAACGCCAGGCCATAGCCCACCCCTCCGAGATACATCGTTAGGACGGGCACCTTCTCAAGCCAGAGTTCGACCCTGTTGTGCTCCCTTGCACCTTCGTAGATATCGAGGCTAAGAGCGGTTGTCAGGTGAGCCACACCAATCAGTATCGCGATCTCCATCACCTGATAGACTCCATTCGTGGAGAACACGTCCTGTGCGCCAGCAGCCCTGTGGATGATTTCAATGACCGCTGGGATAGGGACGAAGCTAGAAAACGAAAGTTCGAAGAACTCACCAAAGATTATTCCGAAGATTATGGCAGAGATTCCGGCCACAACGAACATGTTGGCCCACTTCCTCATGTTCCCGACTGACCTGTGCCTGACAAAGAGCATGAACAGTGTCAGAATAAGCCCGTGACCGACGTCACCGAACATCATCCCGAAGAATACCGGAAAAACAAACGAAACGAGTGGAGTGGGGTCCACCTCGTGCTCGGCAGGGATACCCTGCTCGAGAGTGACGGGCTGGAAAAGGCCCAACCCCCCCTTGTTCTCCATGAGTGCGGGAGCCTCCTCCTCTGATGCCCGTTTCACAGGCTCCGTGTGAACCATCCACCTGCCGAACATCTCTTTCAGCTTGGGCTCCTTCTTTGCCGGGACGTACCCAGAAATCATCGCAAGCCTCTGCATACCTCCGGACACCCTTGCCTCGTCCAGCGTCTTCCTGGACACCTCAGACAGCTCCCTTAGTGCCAGCAGATTTGTCCCGTGCTTCTCCCTGGTTTCCAGCATCTGGACCTCTGCCTTCCCTCGGGCCGCAACCGCGGCCCCGTAATCTTGGGAGGCCCTGCTGTACGCCTCCGAGGGGTTCTGGGGGTAGTTGGGGGGAATGTTCAGCGGCTTCAGCTCCAGAAGCTTCATCGTCTTGTCAAGCTTCGCTTCTTCTGCCTTCGCTACAGCCACCATCACCAGTGTCTGCTCCTTGGTAATCGGCTGCGACAGGAACACCGCTTCAGGGAGGGACTTCCTGAACTCTTCCAACCTATCATCTCCGACCAGGGAAACCACCGCCTTGAAGTGGTTGAGGTCTGAAAGCCCTGTGAGGTCTGACGAAAACCCCGAAACCACCTTCAAAGCTCCCATCAGCGCCTCCGAGTCCGCCTCGTCCTTCTGCGCCTTCTGCAGGAGGACTTTCTCCGCCCGGACTTCCTCCGAAATCGGCCCAAGCTGGGCGTCAGCCTTGTTCAGGAGCTCCTCCCAAGTGGAGGCCTCGTAGGTGCTCCTGGGGATTTTGACCCCTCTGAACACGATGTCCATCTGCCCGGGCATCAACTTCAGGCCCAGGTCTTTCACCGCCTGGTCCGCCTGGGCGAAGAGCCTGACGGCCTTCACAGTCAGCTCTTGGACGCCGGGGTCGAAGTCCTGGGCGGCCCCCTCGAGCGGATGGAAGTCCTCGAATCTCGCCAGCGCCTTGGCTACATCCGCATACTCGCTGCGGGGTGCGATTATGGTGACCTTGGATAAAGGGGCGACGCCCAAGCGCTATGCGTTTTCAGCCGCATCCGAGTTCCGTTATTAAGCATGTGGGACTCGAGGCTGAGCTGGCTAGCCGTCTTCCGTCCTTCATGCGATTAACTATTACCATAACCAGGCCGTTCTCACGAGTAGAACTTTACACCCCTTGAGGTTACCCTCTGAGGCATGGGTGCCCCTGATTCACCGGCAGAGCCCCCCAAGAAGTCAAGGAAGCGGCGTTACACCGCTATCGTGATTGTCATCCCTTTGGTACTTCTTGCGTTCCTCGTCTATGCCGACACCCAAGTCGCTCCGACACCGAGTCCCGGTATCCGAAATGGGATAACACAGACCAGCACCTACTGCACGGTCAGCGCCGAGGGCAGTGGCTTCTTCGTCACTGTTGAAACGGACTCAGGTTTGCCTGTGGCGGGGGCGCAGGTCTCTGGTTCCAGAGTTACCGAGTATGGTAGTGGGAGCACATGTGAACAGAGCATTGGAAGCCAATACACAAACGAAAGCGGGACGGTTCTGATCACGAATAATATGGGAAGTTACAATGCGCTGACTGTCCAGTATCAGGGCAGGAACTACGCCATAAGCGCACCAATCGTTCCCATGGAAACGACTTACGTCACTCTGAAGGTTCCTTCGGGGAATTACAGCATAAGTCAGGTCTTTGAAGGGGGGTGCAACAAGACTGCTTCAGGAATCACTTGTCCGGGTTGAGAACTGTCGAATCTTCGTCCAACCCGCCAAAAACTGCTGAGAGTCTTTCAGAGTTTGTCCAACTCAGATACGACGCGTTGCCAAAGACCCCCCTCATTTCTGATCGCCTTGGGCGTGTGGGGCGTGTTATCGTCGTGTTTACAACACTGGTCAGCGTAATGCTTTCTCTGGAATTGTGTGACCTGGTCCTCTGTCCAACTGCTTGAGGTCGGATACCCCTGCATCGCCCCAAAGACAGTCGATCCGTGGCCGCCTGTCCCGCAGGCGCACGAAGCGCAGGAACACCCGCAATTCGCCCCACAGCAACACATTCCCACCTATCCTTCACGCTCCTTTTGAATCACAACAATCGTCCATTCAATTCGCCCACGGGATATTATGCGTTCCTGTCGGAAGGGTATGAGCCGGTGGTTGCTTGACCCCAACAAGACCCGGCCGTTCCCATGAGTAGGCGTAAATCAGGCCCTACGTTAGACTTTGGCAATGGCTTTCGATGACCCGCTACAATGGGTGATACTCGGTGCACTCGTTATGATGGTTCTGGGCACAATTGTCTACGTTCTTCGGAGAATCCTAGGAACGCTCAACAAAGCGGACAGGTATTTCGATAGCAAAGAGAAAGTCCCTGAACAGCCCAGATAGGTGTCAGAGTATCCCATTCAACCCCACCAAAATCGCTCGGCACGTCTGTCTAACCACGCCTACCAGGCACAGCACTTCGCCCCACAACCACACACACAAATCTCGAATGGTCGGACCCAAGAGCACAGGAAAATTTGCGGGTTAGGGCGGCCCCCTCCCACGCCGAGCCGAGTCGTAGTCAAACGCCGTTGCTTAGCGCCACTCCCTGAAAACGAGTGGTTAAGCAAATGATTTTGGTGGCCCAACCATTATAAGCCAGCCGACTTCGGGAAGCGAGAATTCGGGGATTCGTGTTTGTCAAGCAGGACCTACGTTGGCACGAAAGCGTTCGCCCTCAGGGGAAGCCTACTAGACTCGTCCACTGTCCAAAAGCTGGCGGAGTCGACCTCTCTCGAAGAGATGGTGAACAGACTCCGGAGCACGCCCTACGCCGACACCCTCTCCAGCATGTCTCCTCCATTCAACGCAAGGAGAATTGAGCTCGCTCTCAGGGAGCGTCTGGCGGTGGTCCACCACTCAGCGACCCAGGGAGCGGGGAGGTACAAGATTCTGCAGCTGTACTACCTGAAGAACATCGCCTGGGACCTCAAACTCGCGCTCAAGGCCAGGGCCCTGGACCGCACCTACGAGGAGACTGTCGAATATCTTGACATGAAGGCAGAGGAGCTGGCGGGGAGGAGGGATCTGATGGTGAAGATCCTCTCGGCTAAGGACGTGAACGAGGCGGTGACGATGCTGTCAGGGACAGAGTTCTTCTCCGACGTGGAGAAGGCACTCGCTGCCTTCGCGACCAAGGGCGAGATTCGCTTCTTCGATGTCTACATCGACCACGCAGTCCTCTCTGAGATTTCGAAGGAGTATTCACTCAACCCGAAGCTGTACTCGGCGAAGGCCGCGAACGTCAACGGGGTAGGCGACATGGTGGCCCTTGACATTGACGCCTACAACGTTCTGAGCGTGCTGCGCTCTAAGCTCTGGGGGCTCACGGAAGCAGAGATTCAGGAGCTGGTCATCACTCCTACCAGAAGAGTCACTCTCCCGACCCTTAACAGCATGGCCGGTGCTGAATCGGTGTCTGAAGCGGTCAAAATGATTGAAGCGACGTATCGTTTCCCCCTGCAGGGGCCGCAGGGTGATGAAGAGCTCATCGACATTGTCGAGGATGGCTTCGCCAAGGAGATGCGGGGCACCGCCGACCTCGCATTCGTGTGGCAGGGGCTCAGCCCTGGGACAATCCTGGGTCTCATCAAGCTCCTCGAATTCGAAGTGAGCAACCTCGCTGCCATAGCAATAGGAGTCGAGGCGGGGATCGATCCGAAGAAGATCCTGTCGAAGCTAAGAGTCTAGACCCGATTTTCGAATTCAACCCGCCAATGTTTATAAGCGGTATTCGAAGGCGCTGCTTCGTCAAGAAATGCGAAGGCTTTCCAGGATATTCCTTGTCCTAGGCTTTCTTGCGACTCTGATGTCAGCGCTTTCGGCTCCTGTGTTCGCCATCACCCCAGGAGCGGCTGCCAACGGCCAGCAGTTCCTTGCGGCGGGACTGGCATTCGGCCTGGCGGCTCTAGGTGCAGGCATCGGCGTCGGAACCTCCGGCTCGGCGGCCATCGCCGCCGTTACAGAGAAGGCGGAAGTTAGGACCACGGCGCTGATTTTCGTCGTGCTTGCCGAAGCGATTGCGATCTACGGTTTCGCCATCGCCTTCATCATCCTGGGCCAGTCCGGTTAGGACGCGGCTCCACGCTGCTACGGTTTAGTACTCCCGAAGTATCGAGAAGTCAGAAAGGTCTTCTAACAGAATCGTTGCTTCGTTCCTGGGGAGATGCATGAGCCCCCTCTTAGCCTCCTCCGCATAGGACTCCGCCTGAGCGGTCATCTTCCCAACCACCTCGCTCTCGCTGTGTGTCTTTAGCAGCCCCACCGTCACCTTGTCCTGCGACCTCCAGTCGAGGAGGTCGTCCTTCAGCTGGTACGCTATCCCGATGCACCTCCCATAGTCGGCGAGCGCCTCAATCTCCTTCTCTTCCCCTCCCCCTATCAGGGCTCCGAGCTTGGCGGAAGTCTCGAAGAGCGAAGCGGTCTTCTCTGTAATTATTCTGATGTACTCGTCCCAGGTGAGCTTGTAAATCTGGGGGTCGATTGTTAGCTCCGAGTACTCTCCTTCAGACATCTGGAACGCCGCGCTGCTGACCTCCTCCGCGATCCTCCTGTCGTCATATCTCGCAGCGATAGCCAGAATCATAGCGAAGACGAAATCGGCGCTGAGCAGAGACGCACTGTAGCCGTACTTTACGTGGAAGGGCATCTTTGCCCTCCTTACCTTTTCCTCGTCGATTACGTCGTCATGGATGATTGACTCCGTATGAAGCAGCTCGACCGCGACTGCAGCCCCAAGGACTGAATCATCCTTGCACCCCAGCGCCTCCGCCGATAGCATGAGCATCACAGGGCGGACCCGTTTCCCGCCTTCGATGGCGTAGAGCAGGGGGTCGTGGAACCTGGAGTGAGTATAGAGCTTGAGTTCCCGGGCCAGCGCGGCGTCTATGCGCAAGGCATAGGACTTCATCCTCGCCTCGAGCGCCGCCATTGAGACAGCCCTGTCTTCGACCATTCCTAGCACTCGGTATCCAACACCTTAGGTTTCTATATATTATGTATGCCTAAACCTGAAGCCTTGTCTCATTTCAAGGTGCACCAGCTCCAGATAGGACGGAAGCACTACCTACTCTTGCCTAAACTGAATTCGTTCCAGATCAGAATCCTCGCTAAGAGATTTTCAGAGGTGGGGCCTGTAAAGAGAGGTGCCACCCTGGCGGTAAACTCGAGAGATGGAACGATCAGGGTCTCTGAGGAGGGCCTCTGCTGGTCTTCCTTCGACCCTTCTGATGTAGTACTCCCCGCCATCCCTCCCCTCCTGTCTTGTCCCAAAGAGAAGATACCGGTTAAGACAGTACAGAGCAAGTACTTCAGGGCGTCGAAATCCAGGGAAGAAGTAACATACCACATTCTGCCCAGGCTGGAATCTTCATCGCGGTGGCGAGAGTTAAGAGCGTCAGGTGGATGCGCGTTGGCGCCAGATGAGCATGCTGTGTTTTCCTTCCTTCTGGGAAAAACCAGAGGTAAGTGCGAAATGATAACGGACTACTTCGTCGATGGTTCGACTCCGTTGGTTCTGGGCCGAAAGCGGTACTTCGAGTCGAAGCTCGATCCAGATGAGGCAGTCTCGACGCTCGGGGCGGTTGGCGAACGGAGGCAAAGAAACTCCTACATACCTAGGGATGGAATCCTCCGTCTGAGCTCGGTTAGAGGAATCAGTCGGCGGGATTGGGTTGACTTGTTCGCAGACC
Organism: Nitrososphaerales archaeon; assembly: GCA_035625455.1. GTDB lineage: Archaea > Thermoproteota > Nitrososphaeria > Nitrososphaerales > Gagatemarchaeaceae > UBA183. The sequence goes on from DASPPO010000053.1 coordinate 22,701, forward strand.
TGGGCGAGTGGTGTCCCTTCACGCCTGTCTAGGCCGAAAGCTCTAATTGCCGACGTCGATGGGCTCGATTCAGCCCCGGTAGTATAGAGTCCGCGTGGGCGTACAGCCCGGTCAAGCCTCTGGTGTCGAGAGTATGCCGGCCTTTCGAGTCGGCGACCCGGGTTCGAATCCCGGCCGGGGCATTGTTTTGAGCTACATTTGATGAACGGAGCGTGCTCCAGCCTCTGATACCATTGAATAGCAGGATATGAACCCGTCTGGTCGCGTTCTTCGGCCTCATTCTACAGTATGAGCATCCTGTTGAATGGCTGGTTGTCGGAGCCTTAGGTCCGTTCGTGAGCGTGACAAGACTAGACTAGCCATTTATCAGCCTTCCAAGCAGATGCCCCGGCGAGACAAGACGAACGTGCCGTCTGATGGCCGAAACCCCGGACGTACGCTTCCAATCAGGCACGACCTCAGGCCGCTCTATGTCCTTACCTTCGTCATAGCCCTGCTAATGGCTGTCGCATCGCTCACAGGTCTCCTTTATCGGTCCTCCATCTACGCGACGCATGACCTGCTCAGCACGTTTCTTCCGAACGACGCGGTCAGTCTCTTCGTCGGTCTGCCGCTGATTCTCGTTTCCGTGCTTCTTGCGAGGCGCGGATTGCTCCTCGGTCTGCTTCTTTGGCCCGGTTCGTTGCTCTTTGTGTTCTACAACTACGTCGTCTACGCGCTCGCCATGCCGCTCGGTGCTGCCCTCGTCATCTACGTCGTGCTGGTTGCCCTGAGTCTGTATGTCACATTCCTCCTAGTGAGGAGCATCGATGGAGCGGCTGTTCGAAGGTGGCTCGCTGGAGCAATCCCGGAGAAGGCAATGGGCGGGTTGTTGGCAGCGCTAGGTATCTTGCTCTTCCTTCAGGCCATCGACGCCATGGCGACCGCAGTTGCAGGCCAGACTCAGTCGACCGTCCCGCAGCTTGCGACCCATGTGTCGGATCTGTTCATAACTCCGGTCTGGGTCATCGGCGGTGTGTTGCTCTGGCGCCGCAGAGCGCTTGGGTACGTGATTGGACTAGGTCTGCTGTTTCAGGCCAGCATGCTGTTCATCGGCTTGATCCTCTTCCTCCTGCTACAACCCATTTTGGTCTCGGGAACTCTTGCCGTTTCAAGTGTCGTCGTGGTCTTCGTCTTGGGGTTGCTATGCTTCGTTCCGTTCGCGTTCTTCGTTCGCGCAGTCTTGCTGGTGGCTGCGAGGTCACCTCCAACAGAGTGAAGCGTGTGTCCTTATGCTGGCAAGGATGATGACACCTACGAGACCCGATTGAAGGAATACTGTGAGAGTAATCTGCGGACACCGAGATTCCCCCGAATCGTTTCGTTTGACTGTGTACGCATTTTGTCAAATGAGGACGACGAGAATAGGATTCGCTTAATTTCTTAAGCGCATACCTTCCGGCCCACAGTTTGAGATAACTTGGGTCTCGTTTCTGGTATGCGATCAGGGCGCCAGGCTGCAGACCCGCCCCTACTACCCTACCTGTGGGTGGTTCTCCCCTGCGAAGGCGCAATGAAACATTATTATTGCTAGAATGGGTCGCTCCGGAATCGTGTCGGAACTCGATATGATCCGCGAATGGTTTGCATACAACGCAAGGGCTCGCCAAGGATATTTCGAAACCTTTTCGAAACTGTCGCCCGAAGAGCTCACAAAGGACCGCGGGGCGTCCTACCCTACCCTGCTTAACATTCTCGAGC
>DASPPO010000054.1:0-8145 GCA_035625455.1 Nitrososphaerales archaeon
CGAGCTCCTCGGATACTTCCAAAAAAGGGTGAAACCAATAGAGGGGTGGTATCTCAATCTCCTCAGATGGAAGCCCATAATGGACGACCCGAAGATGTACCTGGCAACGCCCGCGGTTCAGATAATGCTGGCGCTCAGAGAGGCCTTGCTCGAATTGAAGGAGGAAGGCCTTGAAGAGAGGTGGAAGAGGCATAGAGTGCTCGCCGAGAAGATCCGGGAAGGCATTCGGCGTATGGACCTCAGATTCGTAGCGGAGGAGGGGCACAGGGCCAACACGCTGACCGGATTCATTGTGAAGGAAGGAGCGGCGCCACAGGTGCAGAAAGAGCTCAGGGACACCCACAAAATCGAAGTGGCAAGGGGGCTCGGCGATTATGGCGGAAGGATGATAAGAATCGGCCACATGGGAATACTCAATTCCGAGCAGGCGGACAGAACGATTAAGGCCGTGGGCGAGACCCTTGCCAAGTTCGGCCTAACAACACCCGGTCCAGCTCCAAGTGGCCGCCCGGAGAATCCAGGCTACTAGCGAGGTCCAATCCCTTCCTATCGGATGCACTCATTCGTACGTGAGTCCCGGAATGCTGATGTCTATGGTGAGCCCACCATCGGCAACCATTACGGCGCCAGTCATGTACCTTGCCAAGTCTGACGCCAAGAAGATCGCCGACCTAGCAATCTCTTCTGGAGGAGCAATATACCCGAGCGGGATCTTCTTATCGACTATAGTCCGTGACTTCAAGTCGAGCACTCCCGTCCCCATCGGCGTGTCAACCCAGCCCGGAGCGATTGCGTTCACCCTTATGCCGTAAGGTGCCAGCTCCAGGGCGATGCATCTCGTGAGCATTATTATTGCACCCTTGGAGGCGGAATATGCGAGCACTCCAGGTTCTGCTTCCAACCCGTCAACGGAAGTGACGTTGACGATTCTCCCGTCAGTCTTGGCCCTTGTCATTGCCATCGCTGCCGCTTTGGCGAAATTCCTATACCCGCCGAGGTTGACCTCCATTATTCTGTCCCAGTCTTCCTTCTTGAAATCGAGGATCGAACCCCCCTTGATCATCCCAGCATTATTCACGAGGATGTCAATCTTCCCGAACTGCTGGACACAGGTCGCCACCGCCTCCTCAGCCTTTGAATGATCTGACACGTCTGCCTGGAACTTGATCACCTTCCCCGTCCCGGACCACTTGGACCAGTCGTCCCTGAAAGTCCTGCCCACGGCCACTACGTTGGTTCCCAAGCTTGAAAGGAGCCTCGTTGTTTCTCTACCTATTCCGCTGGTGGCCCCTGTAACGACCGCAGATCTGCCCTCTAACCCCAGGAGTTCGCTTGCGATATTTGACATGCGCTGTCTTCCATCTGTCTGTTTCATGGCTCCTTATGTTTTTGCCTATGCCAATGTAGGGAACTCGGGATTAAGCTAGTTATTGACAACACGCGATTCGTATAAATGACTCCAAATGGGGAGAAGCAGACGATGGATTCGTTAGCCACGGACCCTGATGGTGACGCAATCAAGCACATGTTCTTGGACTTCATGCAGATGCAAGAATTCGCCAAGCATCCAATCATAATGAAGAAAGCCCAAGGAATCTGGTATGAGGACGTAAACGGTAAGAAGTACCTCGACGGCCTGTCGGGCGTCTTCGTAGTCAACGTGGGCCATGGCAACCGTCGAGTGATTGAAGCCATGAAGAAGCAACTGGATGAGTTGACCTTCGCCCCCCCTCTTCACTCAACAAACATGCGCGCAATCGAGCTCGTGAAGCTCATTGCCAGCATTACCCCAGGCGACCTCCACACCGTCAAGCTTCTCAGCGGGGGTTCAGAAGCCACCGAGGCAGCCATGAAGCTGGCAAGACAGTACCATAGGCAGACAGGAAACCCGCACAAGTACAAGGTGATTTCGAGGTACGAAGGGTACCACGGGGCTACGATCGGCGCTCTCGCTGCCTCAGGTGTAACTTCGCGGCGGACTACGTTCGAACCTCTTCCCGGTGGATACATCCATGTGTTCCCCCCGACCTGCTACAGGTGCCCCTACGGCCTCGAATATCCCGAATGCGCGGTCCTTTGTGCAAGTATTGTAGAAGACGTAATCAAACGCGAAGACCCCGCGACAGTATCCTCGATAATCGTCGAGCCGATAGGTAATACGGGGGGGATAATCACACCTCCACAGGAATACTTCCAGATACTGCGTGAAATCTCAGACAAGTACAATGTGCTATTGATCTTCGATGAGATAATCACCGGGTTTGGGAGGACGGGCCAGATGTTCGCGGCACAGACCTTCAAGACGACACCTGACATAATCTGCATGGGGAAGGGTATGTCTAGCGGCTACTCCCCCGTGGGCGGACTGGCGTTCAGCGACAGAATAGCCGACGCGTTCTATGGGGACCAGTCGAAGGGGGTCCAGTTCAACCACGGCCACACCTTTGGGGGCAACCCTCTGTCGTCGGCCGCTGCAATTGCAAGCATCAGCGAAATCAGGGAAAGGAAGCTCGCCGATGCGGCCACCGAGATCGGGGCGCGCATTTGGAAGAGAATTGGGGAACTGGACAACCTCGGTGTAGTCGGGGACGTAAGAGGGAAGGGCTTGATTACGGGGGTGGAATTCGTGAAGGATAGAAAGACGAAAGAACCATTCCCGAGTGAAGTTGGCTTCGGCGTTCGGGTGGGAAAGAAAGCACTCGAGAAGGGGTTGATAATGAGGGCCGATCCAAACTGGGTCGCACTTGCTCCCCCTCTGATTATTTCTCCTGCAGAGGCCGACTCGATGATGGACATATTCTCACAATGCGTCACGGAAGTTATGAAGTCGGTTTAACACGACCCCTTGCTTTCGTTGTTTAGGCGCCAAAGCCTAACCTAAGTCAAATCGGCCGACCACTAAACGAATATACACTGACGAGAGATGGGAGCCTTCGACTTGGAATCTGAACTGCTTCTGGACGTAAGATCGGAGCTTGGAGAGGGACCAAGCTGGGATAGCAAGAACGGAGTCCTCTATTGGGTAGACATATTCCGGGGCCTCGTCCACAGATACAGCCCAGACGGATCCAAGGACGAATCGTTTCAGGCGGGTCAGTATGTGAGCAGCGTCGTGCCAAGTAGCTCGGGAGGTGTCGTTGTCACCCTGCAGCATGGCTTCTATGCGTTGAACCTGGCAGGCAAGCCATCCCTCATAGCCGAGGTTGAGACAGGACTGACACAAAACAGATTCAACGATGGCAAGTGCGATCCAAGTGGAAGATTCTGGGCTGGAACCATGGACCTCGAGGAGAAGAGTCCGCGCGGTGCCCTCTACGTTCTCGAAAGGGGTGGTCGCGTCAGGAAGGCGCTGGAGAAGGTCACCGTCTCCAATGGGCTGGGATGGAGTCCTGACCATCGGACGATGTACTTCATCGATACTCCCACCAAGGTTGTCTCCGCGTATGACTACTCGGATTCGACGGGAGAAATAGAGAACCGGAGAACCGCGGTGGACATGTCGGACCAGCCGGGCTATCCCGACGGAATGGCTGTGGATGCAGAAGGTATGCTGTGGGTGGCGCACTGGGGAGGATGGAGAGTGACAAGATTCGACCCACAGACGGGGAAAGCGCTTGATTACGCAAACATACCCGCATCCCAGGTTACGTCTTGCTGCTTCGGAGGAAGAAGGCTAGAACAGCTGTATGTTACATCGGCCAGGGCCGGCGTCGGCCCGGAGGAGGCGGGGAAGGGGTCTCCAGCGGGCGGGCTCTTCAGGATCGAGGCAGGAGTGAGAGGACTTGACACCTTCGTTTTCGACGGTTGAGTACCTAGGTGTTGTCTCAAGTGGTGCTCTTGCACGATTCCAGCCGCCGCGAATTGCGGAAGATGACTGAATCATGACTAAAACGGACTTGACGAGCAAGGAGAGGTTCGCCGGCCCTTACAACACGGCCCATAGGGTTTTCCTCCGTTCAATTGGATTCACAGATGAAGACATCGCCAAGCCGCTTGTGGCTGTCGCAGTAGCCTGGAGCGAAGTGGGACCGTGTAACTACCACACATTAGGCCTGTCACACCTCGTGAAGGAAGGGGTCAGGGAAACTGGCGGATCGGCTCTAGCATTCCCCGCCATGGTAGTAATCGATAACATCACAATGGGAACGGAAGGGATGAGATACAGCCTGGTCAGCAGGGATCTTATTGCCGACATGGTCGAGTCTCAGGCCAGCGCCCATGCCTTTGACGGGCTGATAGGTATCGCGGGCTGCGACAAGACCGAGCCGGGCATCCTGATGGCAATGCTCAGGATGAACAAGCCCGCGGTCTTTCTCTACGGTGGGACCGCTGAGCCCGGCTGGTACAACGGAAAAGAGCTGACAATGGAGAGTGTGTATCAAGCCATGGGAGCCTACATAGCTGGCACCCTGTCAGAGAACGAACTCTACCAGATAGAGCAGCACGCGCATCCTACGGTCGGTACCTGCGCGGGGTTGTTCACCGCGAACACCATGTCGGCACTAGCGGAAAGTCTAGGAATCGCCCTTCCGGGGAGCGCCACCCCAACAGCAACATCGCCTCGGAGGATGCAGTACGCAAAGGAATCTGGTCGGACCTTGACAAGTTTGCTAGAGAACGGGATCAGACCCCGGGATGTCATAACGTTCGAAGCGCTACAGAACGCCATCGTCCTTCTGATGGCCATGGGGGGGTCGACCAACGCGGTGATCCATCTACTCGCTCTGGCCCACGAAGCCAACATCAAGCTATCTCTCGACGACTTCGACGAGATGGCGAAGAAGGTACCGGTGATGGTCCGTCTCAGCCCAAGCGGCGACTACGCAATGGCAGACCTGGACGAAGTGGGTGGAGTACCGCTCGTATTGAAGAAACTACTGAGAGCCGGATTGTTGCACGGAGAAGCCCTTACGGTCACTGGCAAGAGGATGGAAGAGAATCTTGCGAGCTATTCATTTCCTGACGCGGACTACAGCCACATCGTTAAGGAGGCTAAAGCGCCCTACAGCCTAACCGGAGGGATAAGGGTGCTGAGAGGAACGCTTGCGCCAGATGGGGCCTTGATCAAAGTGTCGGCAACTTCTCTGAAACAATTCATCGGCAGAGCGAGGGTGTACGACAGCGAAAGTGAGGCGTTTGAAGCTCTGAAAACTAAGGGGGTTGGCGAGGGGCAGGTAGTGGTTGTAAGATACGAGGGCCCAAAGGGTGGACCTGGCATGCCTGAACTCCTCAAGGTCACAAGTGCCATAGCGGCCACCGGTCTCGAGAAGGTGGCCCTGGTTTCTGATGGTAGGTTCAGCGGCGCCACAAAGGGGCCCATGATTGGTCATGTTTGCCCCGAAGCGGCCGTCGGCGGGCCAATATCCATTGTAGAGCCAGACGACAGGATTGCCATAGATGTCGCCAGGGAGAGGTTGGATCTGAAAGTAAGCAGCGAGGAAATCAGAAGGAGGCTCTCAAACTGGACGGCGCCGCAGCCAAGATATCGGACTGGTGTGCTTGCAAAATACGCGTCTCTGGTCTCACAGGCTTCGACTGGAGCTGTTACAGACCCGTAAAGGTTCGCATCATCAGTTCACCATACGCACGTCCAAGCTCCCCATTCGCACCCTGTCAGACGGGAGAGGGCTGGACTACTCCGCCTTTACTGGATTCCGAAGAGTTCCTATCCCTTGCACCGTAGCCTCAACGATATCCCCGTCTTTCAGGTAAGGCATTCCTGAGAACACAGCAACTCCTGCTGGCGTCCCAGTTGAGATTAGATCTCCTGGCAGCAGGGTAATACCCGAAGACAGGTACTCAATCAGTTCGGCCACTGAGAATACCATATCCTCTGTGCTTGCGTTCTGCATTTCGACATTGTTGACTCTCAGCGAGAGCCGCAGCCGCTGAGGGTCGGGTATCCCGTCGGGGGTCACCAGGAATGGACCGAGCGGAAGGGCGGTGTCAAGCGACTTGCCCTTCACCCAATTCTGCCCCAAAGAGTTGAGCTTCTCAGGCCATCCTTCAGGGAACTGAAGGTCGCGGAAGCTGATGTCGTTGGCCACGGTGTAACCAGCCACGTGGGAAAGAGCCTCGTTCTTTCGGACGTACTTGCACCTCTTTCCAATCACGACCGCCAGTTCCGCCTCCCAGTCCACCCCTTTCGAGACTTTGGGAATGATGATGGGGTCGTTTTGTCCGATTATGCAGCTCCTGAATTTTGTGAAAAAATAAGGCTCGGTCGGAGGCGGATTCCCCTGTTCTTTGCCGTGCGCTCTGTAATTTATCGCGGCAAGGAGGATTTTGTCTGGTGCGACAATTGGGGGTTTTATCCTAATCTGACTCAGCTCCTCGGTTTCGGAGCCCACTTTCTTCCGTTGGACTTCGGCAAGCTTCCCCGACGAAATCAGCTCTTCGATGCTCGAAGCGGACTCGATTCGAGAAATCCTTCCGTCCTTCAGGAATCCGACTTTGGCGCTTCCGTCACTTTCATAGTTCACGAGCTTCATGACCGGTCGCCCGCAGCGGCCGCCACAATCGCATTAACTCTTTTGGATGGTCGAGGACTTCTCTCTGGCAGATCTGGCCGGATCAGGTACCGACTCTAGTAGCTGTTTGGTGTAGGGGTCTACAGGATGCCTCAACAACTCCTCGGTCGCCGCCACTTCGACCAACCTTCCTTTGTACATAACAGCGATTCGGTCGCAGAAGTACCTAGCCACTCCCAAATCATGGGTGATGAAGACGACCGTCAGGTCGAGCTCTCTCTTGAGTTCTTTGAGAAGATCTATTATGCCAATCCTAATAGAAACATCCAGCATGGAAACGGGCTCATCAGCCAATAGAAGCTCGGGGGTGACCGCGAGTGCCCTTGCAATGGAGGTGCGCTGCCTCTCGCCGCCGCTCAGTTCGTGAGGATACTTCTTGGAGACTGCTTCCGGGTTCAATCCCACCATCCTGATTAGGTTCAGCGTTCTATCCTGTCTGGACGAAGAATTCCCAGCCAGCCTATGAATGACGAGCGGCTCTTCGATGGCTTTCTCCACCGTGGCTCGGGGGTTGAGCGACTCGTAGGGGTCTTGGAAGATCATCTGGACCTGCCTTCGGTACTCCTTGGCTTCCTTCCCCCTCTGTTCGAAGATATTCCCCCCCTTGAAGAGGATCAACCCTGATTGAGGCTTGGTTAGCTTCACCACGGCTCTTGCCAGGGTCGTCTTCCCGCTCCCACTTTGTCCGACCAAGCCCAAGGTCTCGCCCTTCCTGACGGTCATTGATACCCCGTCAACCGCCGTTACCACCTGCTTCGAGAAGAGCCCTCTCCCGCCCGCGAATTTGACGGTCAGGTCTCGTACTTCGAGGAGCGGAGCGTCATTCTCCACCGTCTTTCTCCCTCCTATCGAAGAGATGGCAGGCGACACTGGAACCGTTGTCCATCCTCTGGAGCCGAGGCTCATCTTCACTGCATCTTTCGAAAGCGTAAGGGCAACGCGGATGGAACTTGCACCCTGACGGCAGGTTGAGAACGTTCGCGGGAACCCCTGGGATTGATTTGACCAAGGAGAGATCCCCACTCAGGGTAGGGATGGCGTGAATAAGGGCACGGCTGTATGGATGGTTGGGCGAAGCAAACAACGTCTCACTTGTGGAAATCTCGGCCAGCCTGCCTGCGTACATGACTGCCACCTTGGTTGCGATTTCCGAAAGGACTGACAGGTCGTGGGTCACGAAGAGAAACGATATTCCCAATTCTCTCCTGAGTCTGGCCAGGAGGCCAAGTACCTGCCTCTGCACAACCACGTCAAGGGCGGTGGTCGGTTCGTCGAGGATGACGAGCTTAGGGTTCAATGAGAGAGCCATCGCTATGGCAGCGCGCTGCTTCATCCCACCACTGAATTCGTGTGGATACCCTTTGGCCCTGCTTTCTGGTATTCCCACAAGAGAAAACAGCTCCCTGGTCCTCCGCCAAGCTACGTTCTTGTCGACATTACTGTGGATTCTGATTGACTCTACTATCTGAGAGCCGATTGTGATTACAGGATCGAATGCATTCATTGAACCCTGGGGAACCAGGGACACAACCTTCCAACGGTAGGCCCTGGCAGCCCTGTCATCCATCTGAACCACCTCGGTCCCGTCGACCAGTATCGATCCTGACACTCTGGT
>DASPPO010000055.1:0-18156 GCA_035625455.1 Nitrososphaerales archaeon
AGGGTTCTGGTAACTGCTTACAGACTAGGATACTACGATGTCCCCCGAAGAATAACGAGCGAAGAGCTGGCGAAGAAGCTCAATCTGGTGAAGTCGACTTTCTCGGCGCATGTTAGGAAGGCCGAAAGAAGACTGCTGGCGAGTTTGCTGAGTGAACTCTGACCGTTGGATGCTGTGCTGATAGTGTCTAAAGGCAGATGGCTCAGGTCTGTTCTGATTTACTCTGACCGCCGATCCCACCAGGATTTGAATAGCGAAAATCAGTCTCTCCTAGAAACTGAATACCATTCCGAGCTGTATAGAAATGGGGTCGCCCGGACCCGAATGGTTTACCATTCGAATCCGCCCCCAGTAGCAGGCCAAACCTCATTCGGTTTAGATAAGGTTCAAGGTTCGTATCTGCTGGTATCCACTAAGGAAACCAATCGACCCTGCGTGAATCATCTTGATGCAGATCCAAACCATTTCATTACCTATGACTTCCTGTTAGGGGCCCGAACAAACTCATTTGCCTTAGCACCAAACCCCGATATCGTGGGTCTTTTCTCCCTTCGGCAAAGAGAGGGCAATACATCGGATAGACGAAATTGAAGTTGTGCATGTCTAAAGCACGGTTCAAGCATTCAAAGTAGGAATCTAGGTCACCCAGAGCATAGCGCACGAAACCGATCTCGTTGATTCCACTGTTGCCCCTTTTTGATTCGATTTGGTGTGCCACCTCAAGGGCGCCCTTCTCATCACCCGTCTTGGCGGCGATGAATCCTTTCATCCAATCGACCCACGGATGGGTGGGCTGCAGTTTCTCTACCTTCGCATGGAGTTCTCTAGCTTTCTCGAGGTCTCCTTTCAAGACATAGTACTCCGTCATCAACCTGTAGGTGGCGGCAGGGGACAAATCCAAGGTCTTCTGCCAGTGTTCCAATGCCTCTCGTTCCCTGCCCAGATAGAACAGGAGAGTGCCGCGGTCACCGACATATGTAGGCCTCAGGGGATCCAGGCGGTAGTAGGCTTCCACCAATCTTGTTCCCTCAGCCAAATCCTCCTTTATCCACGCAATGTTCGAAAGTGCGTCATACCCTTCTGGAAGGCTCGGGTTCAGCTGGATGGCCTGTTTTGCCTCGGCCTCGGCGCCTGTAAAGTCGTCTTCGTTGAGGAGCATCAGAGAAAGGCTGGCGTGAGCTTCGGCAAGTCCAGGATCCAGTTCGAGGGCCCTCCTAAGTGGAACCTTCGCCTTGGCGATGGACTCCCAGTAGGGCTCATATCCATTGTTCCCAAGAAGCTGATAGCACCTCGCTATTCCGGTCAGAGCCTTTGCGAATGCCGGGTCCATCCCCACGGCCTTCTCGAGAAGCCCAAGTGCCCGCCTGATTTCAGGCTCGCTCCCCTCCCTTAACAGCTCTCTTCCCCTCAGGAAGAGGGTATAGGCTTCCGAGTTCTCCGTATCCTTTTCTTCTATCGTCTGCTTCTCCGAGTCCAAGAGATGGACTCTGAGCTCCCCAGCCACCTTCTCAGCTATCTCGCTTTGTACTGCAAAGATGTCTTCGAGGCTGCCATCGTAGTGGGATGACCAAAGGTGCTCCTCGGTCCCCCCACTTACTAGTTGGACTGTGACCCTCACCCTGTTTGCGGCCTTCCTCACGCTCCCTTCGATGAGGGTCCCCACCTCAAGTTCCTTCGCGATCTGAGAGGCCTTCTTCTTCTCCCCCTTGTAGCTCATTACCGATGTCCTAGCTATTACCCTCAGGCTCTTCACCTGGGCGAGCCTGTCAATGAGCTCCTCCGTCATTCCGTCAGCGAAGTACTCGTCGTTGGGGTCAGGGCTCATGTTGGCGAAAGGCAAGACCGCGATTCGGTTCTTGTCAAGCTGCGAGGGCGAGCCTGTTACTTCCTTCTCCCAGGGCATCACCACCTTGTAGACCTCCATCGGCTCTGCCACGTTCTTCAGAATCTTGGGACCTAGGCTAGACATTGGAAGTTCGAATTTGTTCCTCACATGGTTGTAGACTTCCTGCGTCAGGCAGACGCCTCCGTCTTCGGCTAGAGGTTCAATCCTGGATGCTACATTCACTGCGTCCCCAGATATGTCGTCATTAGACTCGACAACATCCCCGTCGTGAACGCCGATGCGGAGGTGGAGCCTCTGTTCTGATGGCATTGAGATGTTGAACTCCCTTATAGCCCTCTGGATGTCGTAGGCACACCTAACGGCGTCGAGGGCATTGGGGAACTCCACCAGGAACGCGTCCCCGATGGTCTTGATTTCCCTGCCGTTGTGCCTCGCAAGAATGGGTCTCACAAGCTTCCTTTGCTCCTCGACCAAAGCCAAGGAGAGAGTTTCGTTCCTTTGTCCTAGGACGGTATAGCCGACCATATCTGTGAACATGATCGCCGCCAGCCTTCGCTGCCCCTGGGACAAGCTCTACTACGCAGGTTCTAGGTTAACTTGCGATAAATCTGTTACGGGGACCTCCGACACTAGACTGACCACATTGTGGTACTTGCATACAAATACTGCAAAGTGGTAATGGGGTCGCCCGGATTTGAACCGGGGATCTCAAGCGTTCCTGTCGGGGATCCCAAGGCATCTTCCACCCTGATTGAAGCCTAGACCAGACTAGCCGACGACCCCACAACTCGCCGTCCCGTTTTGGCTTAGTTATGGATTCTGGGGGGTGGGCCGGAAGGCTTTCCCCGAGACACGAACCGACTGCCTACGATGAAGTACCTCCACTGGCGATTCGTCGCCACATTGATTCCCACCCTGCTGCTCCTGCCAATCCTCTTCGGCCGGGTCCCCTTCTCAACGAATAGGATCTTGGAGTTTACCATGTCTACGCCGTTCAGACTTCTGTCGACCCCGAGGGCCTCCGTGAGCCTCCCCGGTCCATCTGCTACGTGAACAGCGGAGCCAAGCCCCCTGTTCCTGAGCATCCGCCGTACTCCCTCCACCGGTTCTATCGCCCGCAGGAGGACCGCTCCCGGAGTCCCGGGAGTCTCTGTGGTGACATTGAGGCAGTAGTGCATGCCCATCGTGAAAAAGACATAGGCATGCCCCGCCTCCCCAAACATGACGGCGTTCCTATTGGTCCTTCCGGGGTACGCATGGCTTGCTGGGTCTCCGCTTCCTCTGTACGCCTCCGTCTCCACTATCCTTCCCGACAGCCTTCTTCCTCGATTCATCATCACCAACCGACATCCAACCAGCTCCCTGGCCACCGTTGGCGTGTACCTTGCGAAAAAACTTCGCTGAAGTCTCGTTTCCCTTCCCCCCTTGGACCCGCCCACTTTCCTATTGGTCAACCTTACGGGAGGAACGACGATTGGGACGTTATCACGTCGAGTGACGGCGGAGGCGTGTTCACCATTCGCACACGAGTTCTCGTCTCTAGACAAGCCTCTCTGTCCCGACAAAAAGCGAACCCTTTAAGGCGGTTCCTTCAAACGGCGGACGAAACAGATGAGGCAACGCCTTCGGAGCCTGACACTCATCGCTGTACTTTTCGCTGTGAGTCTGGCCCTCGGTCTTGTCTTTGGAGGAGGCGGGCTGGCTGGGACGGCCTCGAATCCTGGGCTCTTCCAGTTGTTCGCATCCAAGGGGCCATCTGGGAATCCCCCGACGGTTGTGGTACAAGCAGAGGGAATAAGCCCCCACTTTTTGTACGAATCCTCGTTCTACCCTAGCGTACCTTCCTCCATGCTCGTGCCGTTGGCGGGACTCCGCATCGTCCTCAAACAGGTTTCGGCCCATGCCGCGTCTAGCCAAGTGTACGGTCCGGCTCGCATCCTCCTCACAAATTCGTCGGGAGCTGTGGAAGCCCTCGCCGACCAGGGCAACTACTCTGTTCAGGTGGAGACCAACTATGTCCAACTGAACACGACCATCTCCTGCTACGACAACACCACAACAATCCTGAGCATCAGACTCCTGCCTTCCCCCACGAAAATAGATTCATTGAGAATCGTATCTCAGGATTCCGTGGTCGGGCTCGAGCCCACGACCAGGCTTTACGCCCTCCTCGCCAACGAAACGATTCCCAGCACCGGGTTCGCGGAGCTTGTGGGATTCCAATCGACCTACCCAGAAGTAACGAGTGGGGCCACTGTCGCAGTCAATTCGACAATCCTTGGCTCGTACTCCAATTCTCTGGAGTCATTTGTGGTCCTGTCCCCATCTGGGCCCTACTCCACTTTTCCTACTCTGGGGATTGTTCTATTCCAGTTCAGGCCAGTGTACGGGGTGAATTACACTGCCGGCTGAGCCCCTGACGGCCGAAGACGCGCTCGCAGTCATCGACCTCGCACTAGCAGCCGCATCAATCCTGGGATTCACGGCGCTAAGGAGGGCGCGCCCTCCTGCCATGTCAAACCCCGTGGAGGCCTTCCAGGTCCTGGACAGATCAATCGAGAAGTTCGTCCCGAATCTTCCAGCTGGATTCACTTGGGGGGAGGCTGTGGAGCGACTGAAGCAATCAGGAGTGAAGCTCAATTGGGGGAGGTTCGAGACAAGTCTCAACGAGTATGAAGCCTTCAGATACGGGGGCCACCAGATGTCTAACGGGGTAGAGCCTGAAGTGGTTCGGCTGGCGACGACTCTTCGGAGGAATGTGGTTGGATATCGCAATAAAGGAAAGGGTCCTAGCGCAGATTAGGACGGTCGTCATCGGGCGCGACAGGGAGGCCGACCTCCTCCTGGTCGCCTTCCTCTCTGGCGGGCACGTACTCCTGGAGGGTGTACCTGGGATTTCCAAGACGATTCTGGCGAAATCATTCGCGCGATGCATGGGCCTCGACTTCAAGCGTATACAGTTCACGCCCGACATGCTCCCCCTCGACATGATTGGAGGATTCGTCTTCAACACCAAGGAAAGGGAGTTCGAGTTCAGGAAGGGCCCCGTCTTTACGAACCTCCTCCTCGCCGACGAGATCAACAGGGCGCCTCCCAAGGTCCAGAGCGCTCTCCTCGAGGCCATGCAGGAGAAGCAGGTGACGGTCGAGGGGCTTACGCAGAAGCTCCCCTTCCCGTTCATGGTGATTGCCACACAGAATCCCCAGGAATTCCAGGGAGTCTACCCGTTGCCGGAGAACCAGCTCGACAGGTTCCTAATCAGGGTCGATCTCCCCTACCCCGATATCCCCACGGAATCGATGATCCTTCGGAGGAACCTGAGCGACATGGACACTGTCAACTTGGAACCAGTCTTCACCGACGAGGAGCTAAGGGAGGTGCTTCGTAAGGTTGAGGAAGTACGGGTCTCAGACGAGATAATCGACTACCTCGCTAACATCGCCGCCGAGACGCGCAAGGACAAGAGGTTGAGGCTCGGGGCGAGTCCCAGAGCCATGGTCCATCTCATCCACTGCAGCAGGGCGAATGCATTTCTGAGCGGGAGAGACTATGTTGCGCCTGAAGATATCAAGAAGATGTCGTCATTCGTCCTCTCCCACCGTCTAAAGCTCGACCAGTCGGCCGTGCTGACGGGCAACGTGGTCGATCCTGCTGAAGTTGTAAGAGATATCTTCACAAAAGTGAGACCTCCACGATAGGCCTTACAAGCCGCGGAAAGGACTTCATCAAAGCGGCGCTCTTCGTCTCCGTGATAGGCAGCCTCGGGAGCTTCGAATGGGGGCTGGCTCTGGCCCTTTCTCTCGCGATCGTGGCCGTTGTCTCCTTCGTCTCCCTCCGGCTCGTCCCTCAGAGGGTCTTCAAAGTAACCCTGAAAGACGCACCGACGAGAGTCTTCAAGGGAGGAACCCTCGAGTATCCTCTCGTCTTCGCTTCTTCGCGGGAAGAGCAGACCGCGCATGTCAAGTTGTTGACCGTCCCGGAGGGGATACACGCCGACCTGGTATCTGACGGGGAGCACGGCCAGATTCTCACGCTGAATTCGCGGTTCTCCGGAGCCTACTCTGGCTTCTCCCTAAAGGTAGGTGTCTACGATCCAATCGGCATTCTTGTCAGGTATGAGGAGCGGAAGCTCGACCTGGTCGCCGAATTCCTTCCCCTGTCGCTCCTCGCGCCGAGGAGCGAGATCAGTGTCGCCGCGGCCATCCTGGGGGATAGACCGGGAGGAAGCAGAGGTTCGGGCCAGGAATTCTACGCCGCCGAACCATACGACTCCGCCCACGAATCCAAGGGGATTCTCTGGAAACGGCTCGCCGAGAGCCAAGGAAACAACCTGATGGTAAGGGTAGGAGAAGCGAACATTCCCGAAACCCTCACAATCTGCTTCCTCGAATCCCAACGCAGACCGCCGAAACAGCTCCCTCCGTGGATGGACCTGGCTTCAGAAGCAATCTCCGTCATTGGCCTGACAATCATAGGGACCCGCTCCACCGTGCGGATAATCCACCAGGAGGGCAAAGAAGCAACGGTGGACGAGGCCAGAGACATTTCCGGTCTAGCGGACTCTCTCGCCTGGATATGGCGGGACGATGTCCATAAAGAGAGGACGACCGAAACGGCGACAGACGCAGGGATCGTGATTACAGGGGAGGCGGAGATACAGGATCCCTCTATCTTCGCTCTTCTCTCAAGGAAGCCTTCGGTTGTCCTAAGCTACTCGAGCAGCAGGGTCACGCGCGGAGCGGGGGTCGTCTTCTTCACAGGAAACGAGAACATCAGTGGCCTTGTCTACCAGGTGATGAGCAGGTGAAGTACGCCCTTCTCATCCCGCTCGTCACCGCATCCGCCCTGGCTTTCCTCTATGTTGACTTTGCATACACCCTTGCTGATTCGGGGGTCTTCTCCCGAGCCACGCCCCTCGAGATTGGTATCCTCGGCATCCAAATTGGTAAGGTCGCTTTAATCAGCGGTGTAAGGCGTCTCAGAAACATTCGCCTGATAAACTACATCAACATCGCAGGCGCCGAGCTCCCGTTCCTTCTGCTCGGGCTACTTCTGCTCTACCTGGACCTCGGGAGCCATTCAATCGCGAACCTGATGAACCAGGTCTTCCTCGCCTGGGTCGCGGGGGTTACAATTGCCGGGGCTCCTTATGGGATATACAGGCTGACCCGAGGCATGTGGAAAAGGGAGAGGCTGTATGTTGTTCTCCCCTCGGCGATCTTTCTCTCGGAACTGATCGTCCTGATGCTTGTCGGAGCACACTTGATCGCGAACTCGGGGAGCGGGCTCGTCGGGCTTTCTCGAGCCATTCTCCAATACAGTGTGGGCCTAGTAGGAAAGGGGGTCCTGACCCTCAACACCTATACCATCGTCATATTCGCAATTCTGTACGTCTCGCTTATCCTCCACGCACTCCTCCCCCCTGACTTGGGCTCGAGCAGCCTAACTCGGGCGTCTGCTCTTGCTCTCTTCGCCTCCATCATTACCTACTCCGCAGCATACTTGGCGTCGGAGTTCTCCCTCCCAATGGTGTACATCGTGCTCCCCCCGACATTTCTGGCCGCTGGTTTAATCTGGTGGGTTACACGTGGTGTCTAGAAAGTCTGCCGTACTCTGTCTCCTGCTCCTGCTATGTACCATTCTTCCCCAGATCCGGCCGACCATCGCCGTCTCCCCCCCTCTCATAGGGCTGGGGTACAACCCCGCCACCGTTCAGCCAGTCGCCAGTGGGATTCCAGTCTACACGGCCGGGGATCAGATGTGGATTCAATCGTATTATTCCAATACTACTGCCATCATACAACTGGAGAATCCGCGAGGCGAAGTTCCCAACGGTCTGGTCACCCTCGATCCCAACGAGGTATACGACGCCTATACCTTCGGATCAGCCGACCTCCCCGGCCAGTGGACCCTTACCATCACGACCACCTTCGGAAACTTCAACATTCCCTTCACAGTCGTCACGGCCAACACCTCTCTCGTCCCTCGCTACGTGGGGTCCAGCCTTTCAGACAACTTCCTGAACCAAGCTTTCGAGCTTCCCCAGACCAGCGCTTATGACATTCAGGCATGCGCGGCGGGCCAATCTCTGGGGAGTTCTGTGGTCTATGGGCTGGTAGGCGGGAGGAACGGTTCGATTGACGTGTCTCTTGGCGAGAATTCGTCTCGCGTCTCAGTCTCTCAAGTCCCCTACCCCCTGGCCGTTTGGCTGGACCTGTACTCCCAATACACCTACGTCGTGGGGGGAGGCGGGATGGTCTCCCAGAATCTATTGGTCTCGGAGACAGAGGAATTCACAATCTCCCCGCCGTCAACGGGCGTGGTACTTCAATGGGTTAACCAGATGCCCCTCCACTACGGCAGATTTGACCTGCGGGTCTATGTGAGGACCACCTCGGGCCTTTCCCTGTACGAGGCTCCGTTCCTTAGGACCGCTTCCGGCGGATGGATTGCCCTCTCGGACTGCACATCGATGGTCAACGTTTCATCCGGGGTGTTCACCCTTTCAACCAGCCTCGATGCGTCGAACTCCACCTGGCCGAGGCAGCTCTACACCATGTACGACCAGTCCGGCGTCGAGTCCTACTCGGTCGCTCCTGTTGCCGCAAACGAGACTGCCATCCATCTGACAGACTATCCCTTTCATAGACCACTGACGGGAGTGGTGATCAACGCCTCTGCTCCCGGCATCACGGCGGGGCAGTGGGATGCCTACAACAGCACTGTGTACCTACTGGCGCCCAGCTTCCCCAGCACCGTCTCGATTGAGGTCTCGTTTGGAGGCGTGGTCACAGAGGTGGTGAAGACAACAATCCCGACTTCATACTGGCCTGAGACGCTTTCGATCAAGGCAGGGACCCTTCAGGCTTCAGTAGTCTATCAGGGAAAAGCCGTGGCCAACGCAACCTACTCTCTCTCGACTACTGGAGCCACCCCGGTTGCGGTGAAGTCAAACTCGCTCGGGACTCTGTCTGTCCAACTGCCCCCTGGAAACTACACCGTGTCCGCATCCTACCAGGGGACTTCGACCAGCGAGGCTGTCGGTGTTGGTGTCGGACAGACAACCTCGGCGACTCTCGAGTTGAACCCCCCGCCATTCCCTACGCTACTCTATCTCCTCGTAGGCGTGGCGGTCGCAACTGCTCTCGCTAACGTCCTGATATGGCGCCAGTACCTGCTAAGACGTAGAGCGTATGGCTGAAATAGAGCGCGCCGACCGAACTAAGCGATAAGCCGCCCTTAGACGGATACGGTGACGGGACTTGCTACAACCGGATTAGGTTTGCCCATCCGGGTGTAAACGGGGAGCACCGCAAGGAAGAACCCGAGGAAGAACGCATACCCAATCCAGTCGTGCACCCCCCAAAGGGCAGCTGACCCGTACTCGTACCCCACCCAGAGAAGGATGAGAATCCTCACAGAATTCAGGAGAACGAGGGACAACACCCCCACAACAGCGACCTTTGCCGTGGTGCGCGAATCCTTCTTCATGTCAATGTGCATCAGCGCCAATAGTCCCAGAAACATCGTCACCGACGACACGCTGGAGCAGCCCGGCGTCACCACTCCGTTCACGACGTCCCCGGCCTTCGATACGAGCTGGAATCCGGTCCCCTGCCAGGCCACAGGGAAACCCGCCAAGCGAACGAGCCCCGCCGACAACCCCGAAGACAAGACCGCCAGCGGCTCGCCGAAGGCCCAAAGGAGGGCTGCGGGAGCTCCCACAGCAGCACCGTAGATGGCGGCGTAGGGGAGCATGAAGCGGGCGGTGGAGGGGTTCACCACCAGCGCAGTGGCGTAGAATGTGAGGACCACGGCGATTCCAGACGTGGCCAGACTCTCGCCAGTTACCGGTTCAAGTACGAACAGGGCCAAAATGGTGACACCCCCAACAAGACGGACCGGTAGCCGTGACGAGCCACCTCCCTCCTCCTTCAGTAAGTGCGCGAGCTCCTTCCACCTAATGACAAAGATTAGGGTGAGGAGGGCTGCGATGGGGATGGCCACAAAAAGGCCATCGAAGGCATTACCCACGGACTGGTCGGCGAGAGTTGGGAAGTTAGGGGCTGTCAGTGCAGAAAGGGCGACCGCTGCTCCGAACCATGTGGTGAAACGAATCCGGACGTCACCGCCTAAGCGGAGGTATACCCTTCTCAAACCGTGGCAATGCGTGAAGCATTTCTGCTTAGATAAGCGTGATATTTCGAACAGAATGTCTCTCCTGAAACAAGCGCAAAGCTAGGTTGTGTGGGGGCGGTCGGATTTGAACCGACGGTCTACAGGTGTCTTAGGCCGCTCCACTGTTCTGTCATCCACGTTTCCGTGTCAGCCATTGGTTATTCACTGGAGCCTGTCGCCCTGCCATGCTGCTCACCTACGTCAAGATTCTGGGCTACGCCCCCACCCGTTTCGTTGCGTGAAGTTCTACGCTAATTAAACTATGGCCAAGAGTAAGGGCTGAGTTCCCCTCAACCGGAGAAGCGCCCCGCGGGTGCAGGCGCGAGCTTCCTAGCTAGATCATAGACTCCATGGCTTTCCACCATGAACGACCTTCTCTGGAAGTTTGGAACTCCATCTCTCTAGGAACCCCATGTCCTCCTTCCTGTTCCTCAGATTGTCCGGGAGCATTACGGGGATCTCGTCGATTATGGGGTAGTATCGGCCGCACTCGGAACACGTTAGGACGCCTTCGACTATGACTTCCCCTTTCACTTCGAATTCCAACAACTCAAGCGGATAGTGCTTGTCGATGGGACACGCGAGTATGTCAAGGAGCCTCCTCTGCATGGGCCCGCTCGGCTCACGTCCCGTAAAAAAACGCTTGTGTGCCTGCAGAAACGTTAATCTACCGCGCACGGTCCGCCGGGGTCCAGCCGGCCATAGCGTGTGGGTCCGACCTGGACTCGCTCCGATCCCAGAAGTCAAACCACACGTCGCCTCGGTGCTACTGACTTCCGAGAGGAGTCGGGAAGCCGAGGTGCTGGCACTTTATCCAAATTTCACTAAAAGCTGTATCAATACTACAGAACATTTAAGTCCGAGCTCGCGATGGCGATTCTTGAGGTTCCGTAAAGATGCTCTCAGGCAACGCTTTGCAGGCACTGCCCCTTGATAGCAACACCCTTTTCCTGATTTTCTGGGTCGGCTTCTTCTTTGTGACTTTCTTCTATCAGGCCAGGCTCCAGTCCTATATGGCCCTCAACGACATCAGCAGAGGGCTGAACAAGCTCAAGGTGATGAAGGACAAATCGAGGAAGGAGGCAATCGACTATCTGGTCAATGTCGGGAAGGCCTCCAGCGATCCTGCCCAAAGGGTGGACCAGTTCCTCGACTACGTCACTATAATGCCTGTTGAGACAGACCCGTCGGGGATAATGCCCAAGATAGACCACGTTGTGACCACAAACAACGACAGAGTGCGGGCTGAGGTCGGCGCACTCCTCGGCGGCCAGAGCAATCCGGTCACCGTATCCATCTCAGAGAATCTTCTCGAGGTAGCCACTTCCCTCAACCAGATTCACAAGATAGTCCGCCACTACTACCTTCTCGGCAAGAAGACGAACTCCTACATCACACTCCTTCAACTCCAGATGCTCATGCCTATGATCATCCAGGAGGCGGACGCCCTCCTGAACGCTGTAGATTCGTTCAAACTCGGGCAGCCTGTCGGCGACGGAATCGGCCCTGTAATAGTCTCGAAGTACATGGCGGCCGGAGAGAAACGGGCCATCGCCAAGGACACGGTCATGGCAATCTCTGAGTACAAGGGAAGAAAGCTCTACATTCTGAAGGCAGACGGGCCCATGGCCTACGTAGGCCAGCCCGGCGTAGCCATCACGAAGATAATCGAAGAGATGGGGGTGAAGCCAAGCGCCATCGTAATGATCGACGCAGCCCTTAAGCTCGAAGGTGAGAAGACAGGCGAGATCGCAGAAGGCGTCGGCGCCGCCATCGGTGGGATAGGGGTCGAGAAGTTCCAGATAGAGGAAGCTGCGACCAAGGCGAAGGTCCCACTCTACGCCATACTTGTGAAACAGAGCATACTCGAGGCCATCACAGTGATGAGGAAGGAGATAGCCGAGGCGGCTGACAAGGCAACCCAGGTCCTCAACAGGGTCATCGAGGAGAAGACGAAAGAGGGAGACGACGTTGTCGTCGCAGGCATAGGTAATACACTAGGCGTCGCTCAATGATGAGCTCCGTGCCTGGACCGGACAAGAAGACCAAGCTGTTGGTCTATACCATAGAAGAATGCCCTGTGTGCGGCCAGAAAACTAAGCGCGCGTTCACCGTCGGCGACTACGTGACGAAGGACGGGGCGAAGTGCACGAAGGACGGGAACCAGACCAAGATTACGCTGATCTACGCGGAAGGCTCGAAGCCCTCAGGTTAGGACGACGAGCCCCCCTTCATCCAGGGACATGGTGTGTTCGAATTGCGCCACGGGGTTCCCTGAAGCTTCTACTAGGGTTGGATACGCCCTAAGAACTCTCTTCGAAACTAGCTTCCTTACCATTTCCAAAACGTTCTCCTTCCCAAATTCACCAACATACCACCTAGGTGTGAAAGGAAGTGTTTTCCTCTCCGCCCACACACTCTCGGCAAAGGCGTCGAGCCTGGAGTCGCCTGTCCTCTTCCGTGCAACTATCGAGAATATGGTTTGGCTGGGCGCATCGACGACGTAGCCCGCGGCATTCCCCAGGGTGAGAAAAGGTTCGATGGCGAAGACATCCCCTTTCTTAAGATCGGGCATGTGCGGCATGTAGATGTTCGGGATGCTCTTCCCTGCGTGAACGGTGTATCTTTCCAGGGTGTGTCCCGTCAGGTTCTCGATGGTCTTGAACCCGAAACGCGCGGCCTCTGCATGTATCACCCTACCTATCTCCCCGGTGCGCCACTCTTTCCTGGCAGTGGCTATGGCAGAATCTAGGGCCCTTCGGGTCGCCTCAAGCAGGAGGTCGAACTCAGGGTTCAGGGTCACCGTCACGGAAGTGTCCGTAACGTAGCCGTCTACGTGGACGCCGAAGTCCACCTTCACAAGGTCTTCTCCGGTGAAGACAGATTCGTCCCCTTCCTGCGGAGCGTAGTGAGCTGTAACTTCGTTCACGCCGATGCCCGTGGGGAAAGCCAACCTCCCTCCCCTTGCTTCGACCTCCTTCCTCACCAGATCGCACACCTCTATGAAGCTCGTTCCTGATTTTACCGCAGCTTCCACCAGCGGTTTCACTTCCCTCACTATGCTCCCGGACTTCCTGTACTGCTCGGGGATGAGGGACACTTTTGCTCACAAATCCTATATTCGTTCGGAGCACAGCGGCCGCGTCCGTGGTATTTCAACTGATTTGGGGAGTCGGGGTTCCCCGATGAAGTACAAGATGGTCGCCACAGGGGGGACTTTCGACCACCTTCATCGCGGACACGTTGCTCTGCTGAGTCGGAGCTTCGAGGTCGGAGACGCGGTCGTCATCGGCGTAACATCAGACGCCTTCGCACGCAAGGAAGGGAAGAACCCCGACCAGAGCTACGCGGAGCGGGTCAGGGCCCTGGAGGCGTTTATCCACAAGCACTTCCCCGGGAGGATGTACGTCATCGCCAAGCTGGACGACTACTTCGGCCCGGGAATAGCGTCTCCTGACGTGCAGGCTATAGTGGTGAGCAGAGAGACCGCAAAGAGGGTGGTCATCGCCAACGCGCTCCGGAAGGAGAAGGGATACCCACCACTGGAGACGGTCGTGGTGGACTTCGTCCTGGCTCAAGACTCGAAGCCCATTTCATCTACTCGGATTAGGAAGGGGGAAATTGACGCCGAAGGGAAGTCCAGGCGCGGCCGCGGCTCATGAGAGAAGCGCAGGCTACCGAGTGGTTAAATCAGAACCTCTGCAGGCGAAAGTAGTTTGAACGACGATAGGCTGGACCCCTGGGGGACGAGCTCGGTCAAAGACTACGGTCGGCTTCAGTCCGAGTTCGGCATCGCCCCCGTGGAGCCGCTGCTCTCGCGATTCAAGAAGCCCAGCCCCCACCTGAGCCGCGGGATAGACTTCGGCCAGAGGGATCTGGTCCGCATCCTGGACGCAGTGGATAACAATAGACCCTACGCCGTCATGAGCGGCATCAAGCCCGACGGGGCGTTCCACCTGGGGAATAAGATGACCGCCGACGACATGATTTACTTCCAGTCCCTCTCGAAGAAAGCCAGGGTGTTCTACGCGATCGCAGATGTGGAAGCGTACGCTGACAACGGTCTTTCGTTCGCCGAGACCTCGAAAACTGCAATCAGGAACGCTGCGGACATCCTCGCCCTTGGCCTCGACCCTGACCGGGCTGTGGTCTACAAGCAGAGCGAGGAGATGCGCGTCATGCGGCTCTCGACGATTTTCTCACGCGGTGTGACGAACAACACGCTGAAGGCCATCTACGGGGAGAGACAGATTGGTCTCTACCTGTCGGCGTTGATTCAGGCCGGGGACATCCTCATGCCGCAGCTCCCGGAGCTCGGGGGCCCGAAACCGGTCCTCGTCCCAGTGGGGGCAGACCAGGACCCACACATCAGACTTACCAGGGACCTTGCCGACAGGTACCACGACCAGTTCAACTTCATCCTTCCCTCAGCGATATACCACCGCCTTGAGCTCGCGCTGACGGGCGGGTACAAGATGTCGAAGCGCACGCCAGAGTCAGGGTTCACTCTCGACGATACACCCACCGAGGCGGTGCGGAGGGTGAAGACGGCGTTCACGGGGGGGAGGGACACAGTGGAGGAGCAGCGCCGCCTCGGCGGAAGGGCGGACATCTGCCCTGTCTACGACCTGTACCGTTTCCACTTCGCACGAGACGACGAGCATGTCAATCTCGTCCACCAGGAGTGCACCAAGGGCATCCGGCTCTGCGGCGAGTGCAAGCAGGAGGCGATGGGCCTCGTCAAGACCTTCCTTGAGGAGCAACACAGGAAGCGCGATTCCATGATGGGGGATGCCAAGGAGCTACTGGCAAAGAGCAGGGACTACCTAGCCTCCACCGGGAAGTAGTGCGAGAAATGTCGAGCTCTCTGCACCCACTGGAGAGGAAGATTCTCTCTGCCCTCGCCCCCTCGGGTTCTCTCCACTTTGAGTCCTTGGTGGCAGCCTCGTCCGTTCAGAAGGACCAGGCAAGGAGAGCACTGCAGTGGCTCTCATCGAAAGGGCTAGTCACCATCAACGAATCCAGGCAGAGCAGACTTGAGGTGGCCAGGAGCCCTCCTGAGCTCGCCCTCGTCAGAAGAATCTCTGAGTCCCCCACCCCGATGACCGTGGACCAGCTCAGGGCCACGTTCGAATCCGCGGAGGAGTTTTCAGCAGCCTTCGGGAGGGCGCGTGGCGCCGGCTGGATAACGGTGGGGAAGGCGCCGCCTCTTGTTCGGCTGGCAGATTCCAAGGGCCCCGATGCTCTCGGGTCGCTGATGAAGGCGGTCAACGAAGGCACTGGAGAAGAAAGGCTAACGCCGGAACAGGCGATAATCGCGGGGGACCTCCTCAGGCGGGGAGTGCTGAGACGTACGGAGACACGCGTCACCTCGGTGACCATTACAGAGGCCGGAAGAGAGGCTGCTCTGGCGTCGGTGGAATCTGGACTCGCCGACAGGCTCACCCCTGAGATGCTCGCCTCGGGGGAGTGGCGCACCAAGACGCTTCGCCCTCTGGACGTAGAAGCGAAGGCTCCACTGTTCCACCCCGGCAGGAGGCACCCCGTGAGGGACTTCATCAGAGAAATCAGGGAGGTCTACATCTCCATGGGATTCATTGAGCTACATGGAAACAGTGTCTATCCTGCGTTCTGGAACTTCGACGCTCTGTTCATCCCCCAGGACCATCCTGGAAGAGAGATGCAGGACACCTTCTACCTGGCAGGCCTCTCTGACTCCACCCTCGCCAGGACAGGGGTCGTCGCCAATGTAGCATCTACCCATGAAAACGGCTGGAGGACGGGGAGCAGGGGATGGGGGTACCACTGGCGCCTCGAGGAGGCGAGGAGGCTCGTCCTGAGGACCCACAACACGGTCCTCACAGTGAAGGCGCTGTCCCAGTCAAAGGAGAAAGAGACGAGGGTGTTTGCGGTGTCGAAGGTTTACAGGAATGAAAACCTCGATTACAAGCACCTTGCCGAGTTCCACCACATGGACGGAATCATGGTCGGGGAGGGGCTCAACGTGCGGCACCTAATGGGTTTCCTGAAGGAATTCTACAAGAAACTGGGGATGAAAAACGTCCGGCTCTGGCCCACATACTTCCCCTACACCGAGCCTTCCATTGAGGTGGTGGCGTACTCAGAGGCTACCAAGTCTTGGATTGAGCTCAGCGGTTCAGGGGTCTTCAGGCCCGAGGTGACCTTCCCTCTCGGGGTCAGAGTGCCCGTCCTGGCCTGGGGGCCAGGTGTGGAGAGGCTGATGTTGATGCGCTATGGCTTGGACGATATGAGGGCCCTGTATGGGTCCGACCTTTCGTGGCTTCGGAGCAGGGGAGAGCTTGCCGGTAGTTAGAATCGACATCCGCCGCTTCTCGAAGATGGTGGGGGCAGACCGGAGGGTAATCCTTGACCGCCTCCCCTACATTGGTCTCGACATCGAGGGAGTCGACAGGAACTCCGTGCGGGTCGAGTACAGCCCCAACAGACCAGACTTTGGCACCGACTTCGGGATTGCCAGGGCTCTCAGGGGTCTCCTCGGCATGGAGGCGGGTCTCCCGAATTTCCCCACAGCGCCTTCGGGCGTACGTGTTTCCGTCGACAGAAAGCTGGGGAGGGTCCGTCCCTTCATTGCGTGCGCCACTGTCACTGGGCTCGACCTCGATGACGAGAGCGTTCGTCAGATCATCTCCCTTCAGGAAGATCTCCACAACGGGCTGGGAAGGAGGCGGAGGTTGGTTGCCATAGGTCTCCACGACATGGACGCTGTGGAACCCCCATTTTCCTACCGCGCAGTCGGCTCCACATTCGAGTTTGTCCCCCTCGGAGGAAAGAATCCAGTCAGCGTGAGTTCCATCCTCTCTGATACGGACGAAGGGAAGGTCTACGGCGCTGCTCTAGGGGGGAGTGAGCTCTACCCTGTCATCACAGATTCTAACGGTGTGGTCCTCTCCTTCCCTCCGATAATCAATGGCGATGCCACCCGGGTCACGACGAAGACAAGAAACATGTTCATCGACGTCACGAGCACCATCAGGAAGGCAGGCGATGACGTCCTAGCGGTGGTGGCGACCACCCTCGCGGAGGCAGGAGGGAAGCTCGGGACTGTTTCCATTCGCTACCCCCGGGAGCCCAGGGTCACACCCGATCTTTCCCCCATCGAACTCCCCATCGACCATCGGCTCGTCAGATCTGTGCTAGGACTCGATTTGAGCAAAGCCGAGATCGCGAGGTCCCTTGCGAGGAGCCGTCTGGGGGTGAAGGGGGGAAAGGCACTTGGTCCAAGGTATCGTGTCGATCTCCTCCACCCTGTGGATATCGCCGAAGAAGTGGCCTTGGGGTACGGCTTCGAAAGGATTGAACCTGTCTACCCCCCAAGCAGCCAGGCGGGCTCCTTCAACCGCTTCGAGGATTACATGGATTCCGCCTCTACGGTGATGGCAGGCTCGGGAATGATAGAGATGATGACCTTTGAGCTCGTTGACGAGAGGTCTCTGTACACCCTCTTCCAGAGGTCGCCCTCGGAAAAGATAGTGGTCCTCAACCCGAAGAGTATCGAGCACTCTGTCCTCAGGGACGCACTAATCCCCAGCCTAATGGCCTCCCTCTCCGGGAACGTCAAATCGGACTATCCACAGAGGATATTCGAGATCGGCCGAGTATACGGCAGAGCGGATGGCAGAGTCTCCGAGGCTTGGCACCTCGCCTGTTTGTTCGCCCACTCCCAGGCATCCTATACGGAGGCGAAAATGTACCTGGAAGCCTTCTGTCGAATCATCTCGGGGACTGAGCCCGCTACGGAGACAGACCAGCACTGGGCCTTCACCGCAGGCAGGTGCGCAAGGGTGACCGTCGAGGGAGCGAGCCTCGGTCACGTGGGGGAGGTTAAACCCGAGGCCATAGACGCCTTCGGTCTGGGTGTTCCCGTGTCTGGCTTCGAAATCGACCTTTCAGCGCTTCACGAACGCCTAAAATAGCGCTTGGGCTCCGTCGTGACAGACGGCTTTCGTTCGAAAGCGCGCCAAACGGCCACCTGCGAAGGCGGAAACGCTTTGATGAGCGGATGGTTTACCCAGTCGCGCGACAGACGGAAGCCGTTTGCCCGTTGAAGAGGCTAGGTGATGATCCCCGCTGAAAGCTGGGACATGATCCGG
>DASPPO010000056.1:0-52595 GCA_035625455.1 Nitrososphaerales archaeon
CTGTTGTTCAGCCCGGAGACCTATTCAAAGGAGAACGACCTGAATGTCCGCGTGCTCGGGCTGCCAGATGTCATCCCTGAAGACCCGGCCACCGGGTCCGGGAATGGGTGCCTGGCTGCATACCTCATCAAGGAGCGTTACATCGACCGGAACAGCATTGACATCAGGGTCGAACAGGGGTACGAGATTAACCGCAGATCACTGCTCTTGCTAAAGGCACAGGAGAACCCGAAGGGCATCGATGTCAACGTCGGAGGGCGGGTCCAGTTCGTAGCGAGCGGGGAGTTCCCTGCGTAGGCCGAAGTCAGCGGGAAGGTATCGTACGAAGAACAGACAGGCATGACGCCCTCGATACGACATGGCTTCTGGGCCTAACGAAAGGGTCACTCGTTTAGCGGAAACGTGGACCGGGGGGGAATTGAACCCCCGACCTTGGGACCTGTTTGGGTTCTCCCGCGTGCGAGGCGGGCGTTCGTACCGCTGAACTACCGGCCCACTGGATTTCGCCCTCGAGCTCTTCCTTGTTTAAGCGTTCGTGGCGTTCATCACCTCCCAAGAGGGCAGAAACCCTTTTGCGGGACTCTCTAAGCGGCGAAACCGGAATGCCCCGAACCGACCTAGACGACAGGCTCTTCTGGCTGGCCAACGAGAAGGAGATTAGGAACGCGCAGACCACAGACGCCTACTTCCTCCACACGAAGGAAGTCCTCCAGAAGAACCACATAGACTCCAGGGTCGTCATGGAGGTCTTCGCTCGTGATGTCCCATACCCGGACAACTGGGGACTCCTCACCGGTGTCTACGAGGCGGCCAAGCTCCTTGAAGGACTCCCAATCGACGTCTGGTCATTCGATGAGGGTTCAGTGTTCGTTGCCGACAGGAACTCCGTGATGTACGAGCCGCTGATGGTAATAGAAGGAAGGTACGTCGACTTCGTCGAGTACGAGAACCCACTACTGGGCCTTCTCGCTTCGTCAACCAGCGTGTCGACCCGGGCGGCCAAGTTCAGAATCGCGACAGGCTCCAAGCTGCTCCTCAGCTTCGGAACCAGGAGGGTCCACCCTGCCCTTGCTCCTATGGTCGAGCGGGCGTGCTATGTCTCGGGGTTTGATGGCGTCTCCAACGTGCTCGGTGCCAAGCTCCTCAAACTCGAACCATCAGGGACCATGCCCCATGCGCTGGTCCAAATCCTGGGGAGTCAGGAGAAGGCGTGGCGCCTTTTCGACCAAACAATCACCAGAAGCATCCCACGCGTTGCGCTCGTTGACACGTTCTGGGACGAGAAGGCAGAATCAATCAAAGCTTTCGAGGTACTCGGTCCCAAGCTCTGGGGTGTCCGGCTTGACACTCCAGCATCAAGGCGGGGCGACTTCGCCAAGATAGCCGAAGAGGTCAGGTGGGAGCTCGACATCCGGGGAGGAAGGGGAGTCAAGATTATCGTGTCAGGGAGACTCGACGAGGAGGCGATTGCAAAGCTCGATCCAATTGTCGATGGGTATGGTATCGGTACCGCGGTGGCCTACCCGCCGGTCATCGACCTTAGCGCGAAGATAGTCGAGGTGGAAGAGGGCAAGAAGAGGGAGTTCAGGGCGAAGCGCGGGGGCCTGGGAGGGCGCAAGGCGGTCTTCCGCTCATCAGGGTTCAAGGACACCGTGACCCTAGAGACCGGCAGGCCGAACCGCGGGGGAGGTCTCCTCAAACCGCTCCTGAAGAACGGGAAGGTGGTGGCAGGTTTCCAATCGATAGACGACCTGAGAGCGAAGGTCAAGAAGGACTTGGACGAGCTTAGGACCGCGACGCCATCTCTGCAGTGGCGGTGACCTTCTCGCACCCGGCGCTGCTGGTTGTCGATGTCCAGCGCGACTTTTGTCCCGGCGGCGCGCTCGCAGTCAGGAATGGGGACGAGGTGATTCCGGGACTCAACAGGGTCATCGAAGTATTCGAACGTCGAAAACTCCCAATTTTCTTCACCAGGGACTGGCACCCAGCTAATCACATCTCGTTTAGGAGCCGAGGCGGGATTTGGCCCACCCACTGTGTCCAGGGGACATTGGGCGCCGAGTTCCACCCGGGCCTGAAGATACCCGTGGCCGCTGTCATCATCAGCAAGGGAATCTCCAAGGATGGGGAAGCTTACTCCGGGTTCCATGGAACAGACCTCGAAGAGCGACTGAAGAGCCTTGGCGTTGACGAAATTTTCCTTGGCGGCCTCACCACCGACTACTGCGTAAGGGAGAGCACCCTGGACGCTCGCAAGGCGGGATTCTCGGTTACGGTCATAGAGGACTGCACAAGGGCAGTCGATGCGAGGCCAGACGACGGCGCCAGGGCGCTTGCTGACATGCGCAGAGCAGGTGCAAGACTAGAGACATCCTTCGAGGTTGTCAAACAGATGGCCAGCACGTGGCGGAGGAGCCACTCCTAGGCCACCCCAGCTTACCGGCAAAGAGCACTCCCCCGAACCAGGTGTGGGAATACCAGTGCTACCTATTTCGTTTCTTCCGTAGCTTCCTTGAGATAGTTTCCGGGAATCTTCGCAAATATCTGCGTGAACTCCATCGGGAAGATGTACTTGGTGGACGGAGATGCGCCGAGTGCCTTCAGCGTGTCGAGGTACTGCAGCGTCATGGTCTTCGAATCGATCCCCTTGGCCGCGGAGAAGATCTGGTTGAGTGCTCCGGCGTACCCCTCGGCCCTCAGGACCGCAGCCTGCTTGTCACCCTCGGCCCTTAGGATGTTGGACTTCTTCTCCCCCTCCGCGACGAGAATCGACGCTTCGCGTTTTCCGTCCGCCTCCGTGACCGTGGCTCTCCTGGTCCTTTCGGCCGACATCTGGCGGACCATCGCCTCCTGGACGTCCTGCGGAGGCTTGATCTCTCTGATCTCTACGTTCGTGACCTTGATGCCCCACCTCTGTGTGACGTCGTCCAGCTTCGTCCTGAGGACTTGGTTGATCTGCTCCCTCCTCGCAAGGAGCTCGTCTAGCGGTATGTCCCCCACCACAGCCCTCAGAGTGGTGGTCGCAATCCCTATTGATGCTCCCTGGAAATTTTGGACCTGGACCACACTCTGGGTTGCTTCGGTGACTTTGTAGTATATCAGGAAGTCAATATCCGTGGGGGCGTTGTCCTTGGTAATGCAGGTCTGGTGAGGGACCTCTAGGTATCGCTCCCTGAGGTCTATCTTCACAATCCTGTTTATGAATGGGATGACGAATACAATCCCCGGTCCCCTCGCTCCTATTAGCCTCCCTAGTCTGAACACGACGAGTCTTTCGTACTCTCGAACTATCTTGATAGTGTAGGCGATTAGCCCAATTACGATAATCGCGACTATGGCGTAGATGACGTAGTCAATGATGTCACCCGTCGACATCTGCAGGGCAATCGGCCCCAGGAGGCTCACCCTTTCACTTCGCCTAATGCGAGCGCCACAACTTCCACTTAACTCTTGGTTCCGGAGCCCAGGCACCATGATTCCCTAATGCGTTAGGGCAGGACCCCGGCCGAAGCTCCCGTCTTTCGGTCGGGTTCTGAGAAGGGTTGACGCCACGGGGAGATGAGGAGGCGAATCACGTCGGGAGAGGAATCGGGTCGCCTTCTGATCTCGTTCGCTCCAAATAGGATCTTCTCCATATGCTTAAACTATACCACGGGTACCACAACAAGCGAAGAATATTGTTCGTCCCATCTTATTCTCCTTTTGCATGGAGCGGCTTTTATTCGCCTTGGTTTGGTTGGGGAAGCTGGTACTGGAACTGGACAACCTGCCCTAGTTGCATGGCAATTGTTGCAAGATCGTCAAACTACTGTGGCTACTGCGGGAATAGGATGCCTCAGATCACGAGAACTGAATTTGAACCCTGCGCGGCGTGCGGGAGCAAAATATCGGCCTCCGCGAAGTTCTGCCCAAATTGCGGCGAGGGCAACACAAATTCAAGAAAGCTGAAGACACGCATGCGATTCTCCTGGCTGAAGGACATTGAGAAGAAGTATGCTTCAGACCACACCCGGTTCCGCGTAACCGGACCCGTCGAGGCCGAAGATGAGAAAGAAGAACAGGCACTCGATAAAGCAAGGAAGGAGGCAAGAGATTCGAACAAACCTGTAACAATCCACGTCATTCTCCTTGAAAAGCGTGGGGAGATAGATTCCTTTCCCTGGGCATCAGTCAGACCTGATGGCACGGTCGAGTATGTCTACTGAACTCGACGCAGAAAACTCACCGGCATAGTCGTCCTAAGGGAAGATGCCCCTTGGGATCCCGGATAACAGAAGGATACGAAAGGAAAGAATCTGATGAATTATTGCCTGGCACGCAGCAAGAGTCATCATCCTGGCCTTTCGGGCCAGTCCAGATCGCCCGTCGTAGCACGCTGTGTGCCAGACCGAGTGTTCTGGATGTTTTCTCTATTTATCAATTCTAGGTCTGTAGTCAATCTACTTCTGTTCTTATTAACAGCGAACCGCGTAGTGGCGATTCTTGAGCGAGGAAGAATCGGAGTTCGTCAGCTGGTGGCAGGCGCTGGCCGAAGACCCAGACTATTACACCAACACCGAGCAGGGTCAGAAAGAGCTGGCGGACATGATTCGCAAGGAGTCGGAGCGCCTCCTCGAAGAGATAGGCAAGACCGTCAAGCGGACCAAGGAGATTATCTGGCTGTCTAACTTCTGCAAGTCGTGCCACTATTTCAAAGAGGAGGGGAGGAGAATGACGTGCATGAAGTGGCAAGTCCGCATCGTCAAGCCGTTCTACGGCAGGGCGATTCTGAAAGAGGTTCCTTCCACGACCGGGAGCGACGAGAAGGAGGTTGTAGTCGAGAGAATCGACTGGGACGCCCGCTGGAAAGAGGTCTCCGAGAGGATAGTGGACATGGCCGTGGGCATGGTCAACGGTGGATATCCCTACTTTTGCTATAAGGGAAGATAGGCTTTCAGGTTTCACAGCCCCAAAAAGCGCACGCTCACTCTAAGATTAAGACCCTGACGCTGTGTGGAGCAGATGCCCGGAAGGGGGAGTGATTTCGTGGAGCGAAGCCCATTCTCACTGGAGAAAATCGTCTTTCCGTCTTTTATTCCCAGAGTATGGCGCCGCTCCGACGGGATCGGATGTCCGTAGACCCAGGGAGCATGCTCACTTTCGTTCGCTTCCTCTTTGCGTTCACCATCGGGTCGCACATCCTCATGGTTTCCACGAGCATCGCGCTCGTCCTCCTGATTTCAATATCCGAATTCCTCTCCATCCGTAAGAGTGACCCTGTCTACGAGGCTCTAGCTAAAAGGCTCTCCAAGGTGTTTGTGATTTCATTCGGGGTCGGCACGGCCAGCGGGATTGTGATGGCGGTAGAGCTCGTGGGACTCTTCCCCTCCTTCATGACGCTGGTCGCGTCCACCGGCGCGATGGTGCTGCTTTACGCCGAGATGTCGGCCTTCTTTCTCGAAGTCCTGGCCCTGGTCCTCTACGTCTACTACTGGAACTCGTTCCGCGGAAGGTACTCTCACTGGGTCGTATCCATATTCGTCGTCGCCGGCACCCTGGCTTCAGCTGTATTCATCACAATGTTGAACGCCTGGATGAACACTCCCAACGGTTTCGACGTCTCGACCTTCGTCAGCAGTGGCTTCAAGACGATTACCGACGTCGAGCCATTCGCCGCCTTCCTGACTGTCTCTACGGTCTCCCAAGTCTTCCACGTGCTCGTCACCACAATCTTCGCTGGGTCCATGGTCATCGGGGCCTACTTCGCCTACTGGTTCGTCAGGTCCAGGGACGCGGGGGAGAAGGCCATGTACAGCAGGGCCCTGAAGATCCTGGGGGTCATCGCAATTGTCACAATCATGCTCGCCGGAATCTCCGGTTCGGAGGAGATGGGGACCTTGCTGGTCAACCAGCCTCTGAAGTACGCGGCCCTCGACGGGAACACAGTACCTGGCACCAACCTCCCTGACCGGTTCTTCGGAAGCATAGTGAACGGGAGCTACGTGGGAGGAATCTCGATACCAGGCATGCAGGCTCTCTTGGCAAGATTTGAGACAGGCGTCACCATGCTGCCTGGACTGAGTAAGTTCCCGCCGAACACGTGGCCCCCGCTCCTCGTCAGCACGACCTTCAACGTCATGACAGTGGGAGGGCTGGTGCTGGGCCTGTTCATGCTTGTCTTTTTCGTCTCCTTTGTCAGGAAGCGGAGGCCGTACGAGTCCAGGCGTCTTCTCTATGTTTGGATTCCAGCGGCCGTCCTGGCCATGCTCGTCTATCAGCTAGGCTGGGCCACAGACGAAGTGGGCAGGCAGCCCTGGATTGTCTACAATGTCATGACCGTGGCCCAGGCGGCGAACACCTCTGACGCCCTCCTTCTCCCGGGGGTCATCATCTTCTTGTTCTACCTGGCCGTCGTCCCCACTACCTTCTACATGTACTCGAGAATCTTCCAGGGCTCGCATGAGGAGGCACCAGCGTGAACGGAATCTTCGAGGTGAACTACGCGGCCTTCTCGGTGTTTGCGGCCCTTCTCATCACCGAGATTATGGGTGCCGTGGGGCTCCTGATAGCCTGGCCCTCGAGGAGCAAGGTCCTCGACTACATCGTCCCCATCTGGGAGATCACGGGGACATTCGGCGCGCTGTGGGTGGTGACGGGCGACTTTGCCTATCCAGGGCTGCTCGTGCCTGTGTCGGCAATTTTCACTCCGTTGCTTATCGTCTTCCTGATTCTCTGGGTGGCGAGGGGCGCCTCGATCGCTTTCGCAGAGTTCATAACGAAGCGGAGGTGGCTCGACGAGAGGAAGCTCTTCAAGTCGTACGCAGTCGCGACCCTGGTGCTAGGTCTTGTGGTCCTCGTCCTGCTTTCGGCCCTTGTCGGAGGCCAGGGAGTGAGCCTGGCTTCCGGTTCCTTCTCCGTCATTTCTTGGGCGACGGCGGGGAGCGTGGTCTTCGTCGTGGGGACGCTACTTCTCGCGGTAGGGCTCGCTCCCGCTTTCTTCGACCTGTCGGCGCTGCGCAACCTCGTCCTTCCGACGACAGGTCTTGGGGTAGTCCTCTCCGTGCTCTCCTACTGGCTTATGTCTCCGGGATTGCTCACGCCTTGGATGACTGTCCCGGTCCTGCTTACCCTGGTTGCAGGGGCCCTCTATGCCTGGCCTAGTACGTCCAAGATAGTCACGAACAAAGCCGTCTTCCTAGCAGTGTTCAGCGTCATCATATTCTCGCTGCAGCCCCTGGTCTACCCGAAGGCAATCGGCCAGGCCCTATCCATCGACGCCGTCACGACCACCGGGGCCATGGCCGACGCGTTCTTCTCGATCACAGTCGTCGGAGGCATTCTTCTGGCTTTGATGCTCTCCCTCTATGTGGTGGTGGCAGCACGGGGACCGAGCGGCCCCGGCCTCTGATTCGCCTACCAGCGTGTATATAGCAAAGGCGACCGGTTCAGAGGACGGCGAATTGTTTGGGTGCTGACGACGTCTATGGCCATCTTTCCAACTCATATGGTAAGAACCACTTCGAAGTCGATAAGCCATTCCAGTTCATCCTGAGCTATTTTGGTAGCACTCCGAAGCTTGACGCCCTGGGGGCTTTCGCGGGAAGAGATCTCTACGAGGTGGCAGACTACGTCGGAGGTGGCAGACTACGGGGTGGCAGACTACGTCGACAAGGTGGCGAGGCCCAGACTTGTCACCTGGGGCATCAACGGCGAGAGGGTTGACGGGGTCTGGCTCGACCCCGCCGAACGCCAGGCCCTCGAGAAGCTCTTCAAGGAGTTTGGTGTCAACAAAGCCCCCTACAGAGGGGGGACGTGGTTCGACCACTACGCCTCGCTGTACCTCATCTCCGACCCGGGCATAGCGTGCGTATTGACCGTCACGAATCAGACGGCCTACGCCCTCTACAAGTACGGGAGCAAGGAACAGAAAGAACTCGTTCGTGGCATGATTGGTGAGTCGAGCAGGGTGGTGTACGGAGCCACTTGGTTCACCGAACTGCAGGGGGGGAGCGACCTGGGGGCAAACTTGGTCGAATCTTACCAGCAGGACGGGAACTGGCGGATAAGCGGGGACACGAAGTACTTTGCAAGCGACGCGGGGCTTGCCGACTACGCCCTTGTTACCGCCAGGCCCAGGGGCGCCCCTGAAGGGGCCAAAGGGCTCGGGCTCTTCTTGGTCCCGAAGCTCGATTCTGCAGGCAAAAGAAACTTCGACGTAAGGAGACTGAAAGACAAGAGCGCGACCGCGAGCGTCCCTACCGGGGAGGTCGAGTTTCACGGTTCGGAGGCTCTTCCAGTGGGAGACCTTCGAAACGGCATCTACTACACCATGGAGAACCTGATGGTGTCACGCCTTGCCAACTCCTTCGGCGCCCTAGGAATCGCCCGGAAGGCTTTCCTCGAGGCATACTTCTACTCCCAGATGAGGACGGCTTTCGGGAAGCTCCTCATCGAGCATCCGCTAGTCAAGAGGGACCTTCTCGACATGGAGGTATACACCGAGGGGGCCCTGGCTCTGGCGTTCAAGGCGGTCGACCAGTTCGAGAGGTCATGGAAGGACACGCCTCCATACACTCCCGCCTATCACTACGCAAGGCTGCTCACCCACATAGTCAAGAACGTTACAGCCGACATGTCCTCACACGTCACAAAGGCGGCCATGGAACTGCTTGGAGGGCTTGGGTTCCTGAACGAATATCCCATCGAGAGGCTTCACCGGGAGGCCCTGATCACTCCGATATGGGAGGGACCAAGCAACATCCAAGCACTAGACATGCTGGAAGTGATTGCCAAGAAGAAAGCCCACGCGACTCTCCTAGAGGACATGGGGTCGCTTCTGGACGGAATCACTGAAGGAAAGGACTTGGCCCAGAGTGGGGTGAAGGGCATAGAGGAGGCTCTTTCCGTACTTTCGTCCGGCGACGCCGCCGCCGCCGAGTTCTCTGCGAAAGATACCCTGAACCGGCTCGGACACTCGATCGCGACCATCATGCTTCTCGCCATCGGCAACAAACTCGAAATGCAAAGATTCATCTCGATAGGTCGGCTCTACGCACTTCACTTCGCAGAGGGTAAACCGTATCCCTCAGAAGCACTCGGAAGCGCTAGAGAACTTTTTGCTATTGATCAGATTGCCAAGAGCCAGGCCACACACTTTAGATAGGCTTGCGGGATTTCCGCTCAACAGGTAGACGAATTCCTGACGTCAACCTGCCCAGCAAGATTTAGGTAGATACAATGCCATTCCCCGAACAGGTTGACAGAGGAAGCGCTACCTCCCAGTCAGGTCTGGGGAAAGAAGTTCGTAATCTACGCTGCCTTGGGAATCCCCCGCGTCGACCTCCAACAGTGGAAGCTCAGGGTCGACGGCCTCGTCAACAATCCCGCGGAATACACATACGAACAGCTTGTCTCTCGCCCTCAGAATAGCTTGGTCAGGTCGTTCCATTGCGTGACTAGATGGTCAATCAAGGATGTGACTTGGGAGGGCCTGCTGATCAGGGATCTGCTGGCTCCGGCAGGAGTCAGTGGGGATGCCAGTTGGCTGATGTTCCACTGCGTCGATGGCTACACGGCTCCGGTGCCACTCGAAGACGCCCTCAAGGAGGACTCAATTCTCGCCTTCAGGCTCAACGGCAAGCCGCTGAGTGCCGAGCAGGGGTTCCCCGCCAGGCCCTTCATTCCGGGCCTCTACGCGTGGAAGAGCGCCAAGTGGGTGAAAAGAATGGAGCTCCTCCCAAACTACGATGATGGCTACTGGGAGATGTACGGCTACCATAAAAGGGGAAACGTGTGGGAAGAGGAGCGCTTCAAAGGACACTCAGGCACGCCAATTAAGCGCAAGGCCTTCGGGACCGCCTAAGCTTCTCACGAATCTAGGCACGGCGAGGGAATCACGCCCTCTGTTCCCTTCAAGAATTTCGTGGCCTGATATCCTCCGTTCTTGACGCTTCTTGTGCAGTCGCCGCAGAGCCACCAGACCATTCGTCTGTCCTTATAGGA
This sequence comes from Nitrososphaerales archaeon, assembly GCA_035625455.1. Taxonomy (GTDB): domain Archaea; phylum Thermoproteota; class Nitrososphaeria; order Nitrososphaerales; family Gagatemarchaeaceae; genus UBA183. The sequence goes on from DASPPO010000056.1 coordinate 9,982, forward strand.
AACCCAGACAGTGTAAAGCGATGTCGAGTTCCTCTTCTCGAAACGCTCCCAACAAAGCTTGCACACGACAGGGCCCAGGCTGTTCGTCTCAGGGTCGTAAGTTTCGTAGTTCCCTGGCATGTGCGCTTGTCGGACGAGGCTCACAGCGCCTCAGGCGTCAGAGGAAGTAAAGAAGCTTCCAGAGCGACATGTTTTTCCGTGATTGATTTCGAGGCGTCGGCTCTAACAGTTCCCAGTGAGTATCATGGAATACAAGTGGAAGGCGCTCTCGGTCACCGCGATAGGCGCCCTGATGGCGGCGGTGGACAGCACCGTGGTCCTGCTTGCCCTCTTCCCCATGGCCGCAGACCTGCACTCCGACTTCGTCACCATGATCTGGGTGATAATAGCCTACCTCGTCGTGAACACGGCTCTGGTACTGAGCCTCGGCAGGTTGGCCGACATGTATGGGAGAAAGCTCCTCTATAACGTTGGATTCGTCGTCTTTACGATAGGCTCAGCGCTTTGCGGCTTCGCACCGAACGGACTCTCCCTGGTGGGCTTCAGAGTGGTCCAGGGGACGGGAGCGGCCCTTCTTACGTCGAACTCATTCGCGATCCTCTCGGAGGCATTCCCCCGGAACGAGACCGGGAGGGCATTCGGCATACAAGCGGTCGTCTGGGGCCTAGGCAACGTCCTGGGAGTAGTCATCGGCGGGGTCATCATAACGTATACGATCTGGCGCTGGATTTTCCTGATTAACGTCCCTATCGGCATCGTGGGGACTCTTTGGGCCTACAGGACCCTGAGGACCGTCCTCCCCCCAAAGGGGCAGCGAGGCACCTTCGATCTTCCCGCAGCGGTCACGTTCACCGGAGGGCTGCTGTCGTTGCTCCTCGGGATAACGTGGGGACTCCTCTACTCCTGGCACAACGTCAATGCACTGACAGCTCTCACGCTTTCGCCTCTGATCTTCGCCGCATTCATCATCTGGGAAGCCAGGTTCAGCAAGGATCCGATACTCGATTTCAGCTTCTTCCGAAACAGAGTCTTCGCCTTCTCGCTCGCGGCGGCACTCCTACAGTTCCTCGCTGTCTTCAGCGTGAACTTCCTGCTCATATTCTATCTCGAGGGGATAGAAGGGCTGTCCGCGCTCGAGTCGGCATACCTGATAATCCCATTCGCTCTCGCCGCCGCTGCGGTGGGGCCGATAGGAGGAATACTCACGGACAGATTTGGCTTCAGGAGGATTTCGATCCTGGGGCTGGTGATTGGAGCGGCTTCCCTCTTCCTGTTCAGCCAGCTGACTGTCAATTCAACACTGCTCGAAATCGGAGTCATAGAGACTATCTCCGGTGTGGGACTGGCGCTCTTCTGGCCGGCAAACACTTCCGCCATAATGTCTTCGACCCCCCCCGCGAAGTACGGGGTCGGTTCTGGCACAATGAACACCTTCAGGAACACGGGAGGGATTCTGAGCTTCGCACTCTCCCTGACGGCGGCCACCTCGGTCATTCCGCCCGGCGTGGTCTACCAGCTGTTCATTGGAAATCTTTCTGGAAAGCTCCCCACCAACCTTGCGAACTCCTACCTTTCGGGGCAGAGCTTTGCCTTCGAAATCTCCGCCGCCCTACTCGTGGTTGCACTGGTAATCATCGCGCTGACCAAGGTCGGAGCGCGCCCGATCATTTCGGAGGAGGCCCTAGCTTCGACCCCTGCGCAGCCCCCTGCCCGAGGTAACCAAGAGGCCTAGACGGCGGCCCGTGCAAATACGTCGCTTTCCGTTCGGCTCCTCCGTCGGGGCGACGAAACCCATTTGAGGCTGTTCAGGCAGGTTGCGTCGGTAAATGGCAAACACTGGGAACGGTCCAAACGGCTCGCAAGAAGAACAGGACGACTCGGTGCGGAGGCTGATTCGGAGATCTCACGTGTTGACAATCCTCACCTTCGTGGCGGTCGTCCTCATCTCTCCTGTCTCCTTTGTCCTGGGCCTCCCACTCGGCATCTCTCCCCACGACTGGCTGACGACATGGACTCACTATACAGTGATCTTCATCACCGTGGCGTTCTTTATCGCTCTCTTTGGGTTTGAAGGCGCACTGGCCAGCAGGCTGAAAGCAGATCGTGTTTCAAAGGCTCCTTCTAGCGCAGGGTAGAACGAAATTCAGGAGGAGTGGCAAGCTTGAGAACTCGTGAGTCCATGGGACTAATTTCCGAATTCCACAGCTGCCGATCCAAGTCCATACTCTGCCAATCGGCTCAAATTCTAGGCCGACGAAAACGAGTGGCCAAGGCGGGCCACAGTTTGTGTGTGACGATCAGGACTGTAACCGGTAGAGAGAGTTGTCCAAGTATCAGTACGATTTCGTCGTACTGACCGTAGTTCGGAAGTAGCACCAACGCCCCGACCCCATCCCAATAGGCGTGCACGAGAATCACAGCGGCCAGGTTTCTTCCCGTGTACCAGTAACACGCGCTGAGGGAGAACGCGCCGACAAGAATCACCACGAACCCCAGCAGAGAGATTGTCCCGAACCCCTCTACTTGGAGGGCTGGGAGATGGAAGACAGAGTAGATTAGGGGGGAAAGAATGACCGCACCGACCCCCCGCCCAAGGATTTGGTTCAACTCGTTCATCAGATAAGCCCTGAAGAACAGCTCCTCAGAAAGCACTATGACCGCGAGATCAAGGACGCCTCGAAGAAACCCACCGATATCGGGATAGCAAGCGAACCCGCCACCGCCACCTATGCACAGGTTGAACGGAGTCAGTTCAATCCCGAAGTACGCCGTCATGGCCAGCGCAAGGATTCCCGCTTCGACAAGCTCGAACCAAGCGATTTTCGTCTTCGACTGTATTCGACGCCAGTATCTGCCCCTCCAGAGCAATACGGAGGAGATGAGGATTAGAGAGACCCCTACAAAGAGCGCCTGGTCTGTGGCCATGACCTGTTCAAGGGGACCTAGGTACTGCGGCGCCGAGTTCGCCAGATAGATTAGAGCGAAGGCAATTGCAAGTGCGACCACGAGCCGGGGAGCCCGCCGTAAATCCAATCAGTTCGGGGACTTCATGAGAAGTAATAAGAATGATTGATTTCGTCCGCGTCGGTTTGTCCTTTCACGCGTTCGGTGTTTTATTGTACTCGTTGGGGAACAGGTGGCAGTCGACCCAGTGTTTCTTTTCGATTTCGAGCAAGGGGGGGTCGGTGCTCTTACAGACGTCCATCACAAACGGGCACCTCGGGTGAAAGCTGCACCCTGGAGGAATATTGAGCGCACCGGTTATCTCTCCGGTGCTTACTATTCTCTGAGGCTTCGCACGCTCTTCGACTTCAGTTATCACTGGTATCGAAGACAGCAGCATCTTGGTGTAGGGGTGGAGAGGGTTCCTGAAGAACTCCTCTGTCGGCGCGATTTCTCTGACCTTGCCGAGGTACATGATCATCACCCTGTCTGCGACGTTCCGCATCAGACTAAGATTGTGCGTGATGAAGATGTACGAGAGGCCGAGACGCTCTTTCAGCCTGAGGAGAACGTTGATCATCTTTGCCTGAATCGAGACATCAAGGGCGGACGTAGGCTCGTCCAGGACGAGTAACGATGGGTTCGTCCCAAGCGCCCTGGCGATCGAGACCAGTTGTTTTTCTCCTCCCCCCAATTCACCTGGATACCGCTCAGCGAATTCGAGCGGCAACTCAACCAGGGCGAGGAGTTCGTCGACACGCTGTCCGATCGAAACACCGGTCTTATTGACCTTGAGCGGAACCTCAATGGCCTGTCGCACTGTCCTCTTCGGGTTAAGCGAGGACGCGGGGTTCTGGAAGACCATCTGAATGTCCCTCTTGAGTTCCTTGCTCCTACGATTAGCGCCCCTGGAAAGATTTTGGCCTTTGTAGGTGAGCGTCCCCGATGAGGGCGGATAGATACCTATGATCATGTTACCTATGGTTGTCTTCCCTGAGCCGGACTCGCCAACGATCCCGAATACCTCGCCCTCGTGCATTTCGAAATCTACACCCTCCACCGCCTTGATCACCCCCTTGTTCGTCTGGAAGTACCTCGTCAGGTCATGGGCGGAAAGAATGGGCTCGCTCATTTCCTAGCACCATGCTCTTCATCGTACAGGTAGCATGCAGCCGCCTGCCCGTCGGACACTCTGTAGAGCGCTGGCATCGCACCATCGCAGACCGGCATCTTGTATGGGCACCTTGTCACGAACCTGCACCCATTTGGCGGTGTCAGGTAGCTCGGAACCTGACCAAGTATCCCCTCTGGAACACCGCCACCTGTCAACTTCGGAATCGAGTCGATGAGCATGCGCGTGTATGGATGATGTGGATCGTTGAATACTTGGTCTGTCGGCCCTTCTTCCACGATGGTTCCAGCGTACATGACGTAGACCCTGTCTACAAAGTTCTTCACGGTGCCGAGGGCGTGGGAGATTAGAATGATTGACAGACTCCTTTCATCGACGATCTGCTTCAGCAGTCTCATGATCTGATCTTCTATGGTGACATCGAGCGACGTCCCAGGTTCGTCGGCGACGAGGAGCTCATTTGCCGAGATCAGTGCGAATGCGATGTTGACACGCTGCTTCATTCCTCCGCTGAGCTGAAAGGGGTAGCTGTCAAGAATCCTGTCTGGTTCTGGCAGGGCCGCCTGTTTCAGGAAGCCCACCGCCCTCTCGTGAACCTGGCTTGTCGAGAGGCGCTCATCCGCAGAGATGCGGATTATATCGTACATCTGTTCCTTAATGGTGAAGACAGGGTTGAGCGCAGCAGAAGGGTCTTGGAATATCATCGACACCTTCTTCCTCCTCATTTTCGTCAGTTCACCATGCGACATTTCGAGTACGTTATCGCCCTGGTAGGTTACCTTTCCCTGGGTGATTCTTCCATTGCTTGCGAGGAGTCGGAGCATCGTTTTCACAGTGGTGGTCTTGCCGCAGGCCGACTCCCCGATGATTCCAACCTTCTCGCCCTTGCCTACCGAAATGTTCACCCCATTGAGCACCTTGAGCCAACCCTCGTACACCTTGTACTCCACCTTCAGGTCCTCCACCTGAACAAGTGACGTGCTCAAGTACACGCCCTCCTCGAACCCGCGCGATTCAAGCTCTATCTGATCTCCGATGAGAACATGTCGTTGACGCCGTCCCCTATGAGGTTGAAGCCAAGAATGACGACAACAATCGCGAGCGCAGGGAAGATAGAAATCCACCACTGAGACGGGAGGTACGCCGAACCGTCAGAGATCATCGTCCCAAGGTCCGGCGTCGGAGCCTGTGCTCCCAGTCCCACGTAACTGAGCGCCGCGCCGATAAGGATAGTCCACCCTCCGTCGAGGGACACCTTTGTCAGAATCGAACCGAGAATGTTCGGCAGAATCTCCCTGAACATGATGTGCGTCGAGGAAGCCCCAGCGAGCTGGGCCGCGTGCACGAAATCTTCGTTTCTTATCGACGAAGCCTGGCCATAGACCAACCTTGTGTACCAGGGCCACCACGCCAGCGCGATAGCAAGGAACGCATTGATGCCTCCGGGCTTCAATATCGCTACGACAGAAAGCGCAAGGATGAGAGGGGGAACCGCAATGAAGACATCGGCGACCCTCATGATTAGCGTACTGAACCACCTGGTGATGAAGTACCCCGCGATCAGGCCAAGGACTACCCCCGGGATTACATCAATCGAAAGTACGACCACCACAAGTTCCAAAGAGTACCTGAACCCGAACATCAAGCGCGAAAGCACGTCACGACCATATTCATCTGTCCCAAACAGGTGGGTGGCAGAAGGAGGCAAGCTGGCCTGATTGAAATTGACGTAGAGACCCGCACTCTGGGGGTACGGGGAAATCCAGGGGGCGAAGATTGCCACGAAGACAACCGCAGCTATCGCAACTAGACCAACAATCGAGAGCCTGTTTTTGCTGAACTTGTACCAGTATTTCCCATACTTCTGAGAAAAAGACGGACGTTGTCTCTTCGTCGTGTTCATTATTCACTCTTCACCTGCAGCCTGATTCTCGGGTCCAGATATCCCACGACGATATCCACCAGGATGTTTGCTATGACGAACATCACACCCGCGACCATGACAACCGCGACGATCGCATTGAGGTCCTTGCTCAACATGGCGTTCAGACCGTATCTCGAAAACCCCGGCCAGTTGAAGATCAGTTCGACCAGGAACGCATTCGCTATCTGGGCCGAGATATCAAGAGCATAAATCGTCAGCGTCGGGATTAGAGAGGGCTTCATCAGGTACTTCAGCATTATCAGTCTCTCCGGCATGCCGTGTGAGATTTCGGCGAGAGTGTAGTCCTTGCCAAGGTTCTCTACCACGCTCGAGCGCATTATCCTTGCTTCCTGCGCAATTGGTCCAAGCGCGAGGGCGAACGCAGGAAGTATAAGGTGCCAGATTGCATTGAGCATGGTGCCGAAGTTCCCCGTCAGCAACGAATCGATGGTGTAAAGACCAGTGATGGTAGGAGGGGGAGTGACTCCGAGGCTCAGCCTCCCCGTTATGGGGAACCAGAAGAGAGTGTATCCGAAAATGAGCTGCAACAAGATTGCGACGACGAAGGAGGGAACGGCTATCCCAACATAGGAGATGAGCCGGACGACATTGTCCACCGCGGTGTTCGCCCTTCTCCCAGCCAGGACCCCGAGGGGGACAGAGATGAGGATGTCTATTATCGCAGCGGTTAGGATGAGTTCAACCGTGGCGGGGAGGAACTCCTGCACGTCCAGAAGCACATTCCTCTGGGTGAAGAGGGACAGGCCCCAGTTGCCTGTGAAGATTCCCTGTAGCCAGTAACCGTACTGGACCCAGATTGGGTCGTTGAGATGCATCGCTGCCCTCAGGGCATCGACTGCCGACTGGGGAGCCTGTGGCCCGAGGGCCAGCCTCGCAGGGTCCCCCGGCAGGACCCTCGCTATAACGAAAATCAGGATGGAGAGACCAAAGAGGGAGATGACGGAGTATCCTAGCCTCTTCAGGATGAAACCCCAGGAACCCCAGGAGATTTTCAAAACACTCGCCAGTCAGACAGAACGCCCTTCCGCTTAAGGGGCGTAGTCATTCCCATCGGTCGTAAAAAAAGGGGCATGGACCCCGCCTCCAGCTGTCTAGCTGGTTAGCGAGGCCAGTGCTTGCGGGTAGAAGGAGACGTTTCTCCAGTAGAAGTCGTACCCTAGCAGGGGTATCGGGTGCCCATTGGCTGGGTACCAGTTGACAACGCTCGGATAGTATGCTCTGACTTCTGTGACATCGAAAGCATAGATAGTTGGGAACATATGATAGATTTGTTCCTGGGCGTTGTAGTATCCCTGGAAGCGCTCCGTTTGGTTCAGGTTGCTGATCGCACTCAAGATTAGGTTATCTAGAGTGGAGTTCTGGAGCCATTCGTTCTGCTCCCAGGTTCCATCGGCCGCAGATGTGTACCTCGACTGTAGGAGCGAACCTGCTTCGTAGTAGCTCGCGGCGTCTTCGATTGAGACAATGTTGGGTGAACTGGTCTTGTTGGCGAGGTCAGCGACTACCGTCAGCCACGGTGTTCCAACGATGTTCACTGTGATGCCTATCTGCTGCATGTCCGAGGCGAACTCGAGTGCGAGCTTCTGCTCTGCTGGGACTGCGGTCACCCAATAGTACGTGACTGGATAGCTGCTGAGAGTGCCAGCCTTGTAGTACTTTGACTGCTGAATCAACTGCTTAGCCAGCGTTAGATTCTGGGTGGACGGTGGGATGGCAGGGTCGTGGCCTGGCAGCGCAACCGGTACTGGGCCGGCTGACAGCGTGGTGCCTGGGAAGATTTGGTCGACTACGGCAGTGTAGTTGAGTGCATACGACATGGCCTCCCTGACATACAGGTCGTCTGTAGGCGCCTTCTGTGTATTGATCATAAGATACATCTCTTGTGTCGATGGGATAACAACCATCTGTGCTCCCTTGAGCGAGCTCAACGCCTGAATGTTCTGGTATGGTTGCCACATGTCGGTGATCTGGATTGCACCAGTGGTGAACAGGGCTTTCACGGTGTTGGGGTCGTCAATCCCAATGTACTGGACTGTCTTCGGCTGGTTCGTCTGCGTGCCATTCCAGTAGTTGGTGTACTCTTGGAATATCATGTTGGCTTCGAGGTTGGCGGATGTCATCGTGTAGGGGCCCGAGCCTGCGTCATGCGTCAGAAGCCAGGTCGACCCGTAATCACCGAGCGACCCGTAGGGACCTGACACGATGTGGGCCATTACCTGCGACGGGTCTAGAATGTAGAGTCGGACTAGCGCAGACAGGAACGGACCGAAGGTCTTCCCCAGGTGGAACACAACGGTGTAAGGACCAGTCGCGTTGGTGCTCACGATGTACGGCGAGAAGAGATACGAGAATCCTTGGCCCATTGTAATCATTCTGTTCATCGAGAAGACTACGGCACTGGCATTGAGCTGGTCACCGTTGTGGAAGGTGACTCCCTGTCTGAGATTGAACGTGTAGGTTAGACCGTCCGGGGACACGGTCCAAGAAGTCGCAAGGTCAGGCTGAACCGTTCCGCTGGCGGTTGGAAAGACAAGGGTGTCGTACAGGTTCACTAAAGCTGCGCAGCTCGCTTCGTCCGATCCCTTGGCGGGGTCGGCGTTGGGTACGTTAGCGAATGTCAGGCTCAGTATTTGGGAAGACGTCGTTATGTTACTGTTAATCGAACTCGAAGAGGTCACTGTCGTTGAGACCGAGGTAGTTGACGTCGTCGACGTTGTCGTCGTCGTGGTTGTCGTTGCGTAGTATATTCCGACCGCGGCTATCAGGATTACGATGATAACCACGGCTGCTATTATTCCCCTTCCTACCGCACTTCTCCTTCGTGCGATACGAGTAATCACGCTCATAAAAGAACCCGGTCGATATATACGGCTGATGCCTAATTGTTCCCTACGGAATTCGATGCAATACTAACTGCTTAGGATAACAAGAGGGGAAAAATTTCCAGATTCGGCTCAAGGCTTAATACTTCCAAAGGATGTTTCAGGCTTGAGGGATTATGTGGGAGTATGAATTGAATCTGGCCGCAAGGAAGCTGGTAGAGTACGTTTGTGGCGTAAGGAAAGGAGAAGAGGTCTTGATCTACGGAGACACATCTAACGACGAAGAGGTCCTTACGGCCACCGCTGCGGCCACTTATGCAGCCGGAGCCACGCCCACCGTTGTCATCACCGAGACACGGAAGATGAACAACATGGAACCGCCCAGGCCGTTGGCGGCTGCGATGATGGACGCAGACGTCGAAATAGAATTCACTGTCAAGGCCCTACTCTACACAAGAGCCCAAGTCAGTGCGGAGAAGAAGGAGAGAGTGTACGTTTGCCTTACGGATCTGGACAGAGGAGCATTCGTCAGGACGATAGGCTGGGTTGACTATGCGAAGATGGTAGAACTCGGAGAAAAACTCGCAGAGCTGACGACCGGAGCCAACGAACTCAGAGTCACCAGCCCATCGGGGACAGACTTCACCGGGAAGATCGGAGGCAGGAAGTGGGAAGACTTCGGAGGGACGGCGGCGACACGGAAGGTGATAATGCTGGGCGGACAGACGGGAGGGTCATGCATCGAAGAAACCATGAATGGCACCCTGGCATTCGACGGGAATATCTGGCCACCTGACGAAATAAGGAACAGAATCACTACCCCAATCAAGTTCAAGGTGGAGAATGGGGTAATCAAGGAGATAACCGGCGGAGTCGAGGCAGAGATCATGAGGAAGTATCTGAACAGCTTCAACGACCCGAACATGTACAGGATAGCCCACTGCTGCTATGGATACCACCCGCTGGCCATGCCTTCCGGTGGAATTGCAGAGGTCGAGAGAAGCTGGGGATGCTTCCAGGTTGGATGGGGTTCGCAGGGCCCACTGATTAGACCAGACCTGAAAGGGGACTATGGATGGAAGGCCGCTTCCCACGACGACGGGATAATAAACAAGGCTTCCATCTATCTGGACGGGAAGCCTATCCAGAAAGACGGGAAGTTCGTCCATCCTGACCTCCTCAAGATTATAAAAGAGTGGGGGATAGAACAGTAAACAAGACCTCGCCAGGTCCACGAATCGCGTTCCGCCTGCAAAAGGTCAGGGGACACCAAGCGGACCCCTCGGTGCGGGAATGCGCGATTATTGTTTACATATTGAGCAGCCACATCAGTTACGGGTTGAGCTCACAGGGAAGAAGGGTCAGCCTGTACACGGTCGTCATGGTCCTGATCACATTGATCGTTGGACTCTACATATTCTTGGAGCTTAACTTCATCATCGGATTCTTGATTGTGGCAATCGGGGCACTCATCTATTACACAAGAAAACGACTAGAAGGAGTCGGCTAGACGAGCTTCCCCTCTTTCATCATGAGCTTCCCGTCCACCCAGACATCGGGCTTTGGTTGGATGAAGTCTTGGTGAAGGTCGGCGTGGACTCGGCCACCCATGTGAGCGTTGTCACCTACAGCAATGTGTATGGTGCCCCTGATCTTTTCAGATTCGAGAGTGTTGTCCGGTCTCGTTGCGTTCGGGTTAGTCCCAATCCCGAACTCCGCCATGTTGCGTCTCGATGTGTAGGGCTCTTCATCAATTCCTGGCTTCAACAGATTCCTAAGCTCGTCCCCTACCTTCCCTCCTCCCAGTACTTCCGTAGCGCTCCCACCCTTGAAGACGATTGTCATGTTCTCCTCTAGGTTGGGATGCCACCCTTTCTCCACCACCAACTTCCCGTTGCCTGTTCCCTCTAGAGGCGTGGAGTAGGCTTCACCGGCGGGAAGGTTACCCCATCCCCCCTTGTCTGTGTACAATCCAGCTTCGGACATTCCCTTCTTGTCCACGAGACTGAATTTCACGTTGGTTCCTCCTTTGGTTTTGACGATTACTTCCTTCGCCGCGGTGATGATCTTGGCGAGGCTGTCAGACTCCAACTTCACCTTCGTGTAATCAGCGGCCATCGATCCTCCTTCGTAGAACATGTCGGCGATGAAGAGTGGCATGCTGGCCACCCTTGTCCCTGCTTTGCACGCATTCTCCCGAGCTTCTGTGTGCGTGAGTGAGTACGTCGTTATTGCGATGGCTACATCCGCAGACTTCATCCTCTCCGCGACCTCCGTTCCGGGATCTCCCGCATTTCTGCCAACGGAAGGGTAGGCGTAAAATTCCACCGCGCAGTCGGGGAACTTTGAGGATAATATCTCGAAGACAGTCTTGGCCAGGAGCGACCTTTCGACGAATTCGGAAAGGCGTTCAACCGTCATGTTCGCCCATTCGCCAGCCGCAGGGAAGTCCGAGAGAACAAGGACCCGCTCGCCAGGCTTGACTCCCAGGTTGATCTCCAACATCTTTACCACGGCCCCTTCGATTTTTTGTCTATCTGGCATTGAGCGCATCCCATCGATTCTGGTATAAACAGATTCTACTGGAAGTCGGCCGATGGTAACCTAAGATGTTAGGTCTTTGCCTAACCCTTAACGAGGGTATGCGGCGCCGCACGATCTCGTGCACCAGGCACTAGCTCAATGCTTCCGAAGCAGAATGAGCCAAGAAGGCATGCCAAGGAATATCCATAATAGCTGGGTGCGAGTCCAGGCCACAATGTTCGAGTACCGGCTTCCTGCAGAGAATCTTCGTCGTCTGGGGTTACCCGCAAGGGGGTATCTTGTCTCTTGAAGATAACCAAGATTGACGCGACGCCCGTACGCATGCCGATGCGTACGTTTACCGATGCCTACGCCAGCTATTCGAGCGGAGAATTCGCCCTGGTCACGATAGAAACCGACGAGGGGGTAACCGGCTACGGGGAATGCCCTAGCACCGTGGTTGTGGGATTCTACGGTGAAACACTTGAGACCGTGGTGACAACCGTCAAGTCTCTAGCCCCGGTGTTCATCGGCGAAAATCCAATGAACATAGGGGTGCTGGTTTCAAAGATGAACATAGCCAGAGGAGACTCGTTCATCGCGAAGACGGGGGTCAATCTCGCTCTCTACGACCTTGTGGGTAAAGCTCTCAGAACCCCAGTGAGTACGCTGCTTGGGGGCAGAAGGAGAGACAAAATCAGGGCAGCGTCGGAAATTGGAATAACTTCCGCCGAAAAAATGGTCACCGAAGCCCGGCGGCTCGTCGATCTCGGCTTCCGCGTCATCAAACTGAAAGCGGGGAACGACATGAAGGAAGAAATGGAAGGATTGAAGGGAATAAGAGGCGCCCTAGGATCAGACGTGGAACTCAGGGTCGACCCCAACGCAGGGTGGTCACGCAAAGAGACTCTGGACGCCGCGAAGGTGATGACAAGGTGCGAAGTGAGCTACCTTGAGCAACCACTCCCCGGCTGGGACCTCGAAGGTCTTTCCATGATTCGGATGAAGACAGAGATTCCTGTCATGGTTGACGAAAGTGTGTGGAATCCTCACGACGTCGTGAGGGTCGCCACGGCTGGGGCAGCGGACCTCATAAACATCAAGATTACGAAGACTGGCGGGCTGACCACGGCTCTGGAGGTTTACAATACCGCCAAGGCATTCGGAATCCCATGCGTGATAGGCACAGAGCTCGAGTCCTGCGTGGCCCTGGGTGCCAAACTCCAGATTGGTTCGGTGCTTGAAGATCTTCCCCACGCCTGCGAGTACACCGAACTCGCGTTTCAGCGAATTATGGTGAACGAACAGGTTAAGCTCAGACACGGGTACCTGGATGTCCCGGAGGCGGATGGACTGGGTCTCTCCCCCAGACTCGACTCTGTGCAGAGACACAAGTCCTGAGAGCATTCCATGGCGTTCCCGTGACATCGCTGCCCAATCCATCCTCCGGGGTCTCCACCTTCACTTCCGTTTGCCGGCACCGCTGCGCCATTATGCCGGTCCAGTGTCAGCGTCGGAGGCGGGGATCAAGCAAGTCTCGTATCCCGTCGCCTAGCAGGTTGAACCCGAGAGAAATGAGGAGTATAGTGAGTCCTGGAAAAATGACGAGCCATGGAGCGGTGAACACGTATTGTATTCCGTCGCTAACCAAGTTGCCAAGTTCCGGGAGTTTAGGGTCAGGCGAAAATCCAAGAAACATCAGCCCCGAGAAGACGAGGATGACTCCGCCGATATCCAGCGTGAACTGGACTAGAACCGGATAGATCGAATTCGGGAGTATGTGTCTGTACAAGATACGAACTGGACTGGCGCCGGTCGATTTCAGCGCCTCGACGTAAGGCTTTTCCTTCTCCGACAGTACCTGCGAACGAACCAATCTCACGTATATGGGCCACCAAACCACCAAGACTGCAATCGTGAGGTTCGGAAGCGTCCTCCCATAGACGGTTAGGATGACTATGGCAAGGACAATTCCAGGAAACGCGAAGAAGATATCGGTGACTCTCATTATCGCTTCGTCCACAAGGCCGCCCATGTAAGCTGCAGCAGAACCCAGCACTACGCCTATCAGGAGGGCGGAAGAGACAATCTCAAACGAGGTCTCGAGATCCAGCGGTAGTGCCAGAATAATCATTTGAAGGAGGTTCCGCCCATACGCATCGGTACCAAGCGGATAGACCTGGGTTCCAGAGCAGGTTGCCACGCTGGATATGTGCCAATTTATCAGCGGGTTGTTCCAGCACAACCTCAAACCGAGGTTGGAGATTTTCCAGATGTTCGGGGGAACGATGAGGCCTGAGAATACAGCCAGCAGAATCGAAATTATGGATATCGCGGCGCCGGCTATTATGAGTGGGTTTCTTCTCGCCAGGTAGAGAGCAAATCTGAATTCAGCAAGTCTCCCCGTCGGTTGTTTTTTCTCTCCCTCCCCAGTCGTTTCGGGAATTCCTTGAGACTTTTTCTTTTGGTTATGGTTACCCATTTCTGGCTAGTACCTAACCCTCGGGTCCAAGTACGCGTACAGTACGTCAACAACGAGATTTGCAACAACTATAATCACCGCAGCGACCAACGTGTACAGCTCAAGGAAGTTGACGTCAAGGTATAGGGAAGCATCCAACGCGGCAGCCCCGATGCCCGGCCAAGAGAACACGTCTTCGACGATTACCGCTCCCCCTAGCAGTGCCGCGGCTATGTAGCCCGTGATGGTCAGGGCAGGAAGAATCGCGTTTCGAAGCGCATACCTGTAGACTACGGTACGTTCCCTGAGGCCCTTAGAGCGGGCGAGGACGATGTAGTCCTGTCTCAGGCACTCCATCATGCTCGACCTTACAACACGCGTTAGTGCTCCCAGTGTCCCAAAGCTCAGGGTAAACGCCGGGAGTGCTATGGCCAGCAGGGAGTCCCAGAAATATGCTGCGTTTCCAGAAACTAGGGAGTCGATTAAAGGAAAGCCGGTGTAGGCCGTGATGCCCCCCGGATTTGAAATGCAGAGGGCACATTGCGTGTAAAGTGTTCCACTTGACTGTAGCAGACCGATCTGCTCCGAGCCATGAGGGATTGTGATGTAGAGGACGAAGACCAGTTGGAGGATAAATCCCAGCCAGAAGAGCGGCATCGAATAGCCCGCCAGAGCCGTGATCCTGGATGCATGGTCGGGAAGCTTGTTGTTGTGAGTGGCTGAGATGATTCCCATCGGGATGGCCAGGACGACGGTAAGTATGACGGCGACCGTGGCCAACTCCGCTGTGTAAGGGAAGCGATCGGAGAATAGTTGCCAAGTGGTGGTGCCTACGGCGATTCCCGGAATCTGGCTATAACCCCAGTTCCCCGTCAAAGCCAACTTGAGCCAGGAGAAGTACTGCTGGTACAGTGGGACGATGCAACCGGATGCGCGGGCTATGTACGCCGAGTACGACGGACATCCTAGCTCAGCGACACCAAGTGATTGAGCTACCCCAAGCTTTTCGGCGTCGGTCATCTTGGGAGTTACGTAAGGGGCAAGGGCCGAAGCGGGCGGAAGCGTGCCTCTGGTAAGGTAGAAGACAATGATGCTTATCGCAAGCAGTACGAAGACCATGAAGATGAGCCTACGGATGACGTACTCGTACAGCTTCATTGGTCCATCTTGACAATCTCAAGATAGACCAGACATCCTTTAACCCTTTACCCTGCTGATTTCTGCCTCCGACGATTATCCGTGTGCGCGAACCAATTCCATTCGTGCGATTTGATCGCGGGAAAGCGAAGCCAGGAGAATGTGTGAGGAAGCTCGGCGCGTACACAACGGGGATTCCAGTAGAAATGCGCCAAGGGGGGAGACGCGGAGGGACCCATTTTACACCCACCTAGGGCAGTCAAGCAGGTTAGGGCCAGAGTTAAAATAAGACATCAAGTCAATTTTTTCGAAAAAGAATGCACGTAGGTTTCTCTACTAAAAGTGCGATTTCGCGGACAACTCTAATAATTGCGGTCGTCGTCATAATTGCGATACTTGGGATAGGGGGATACGTGGCACTTGTCTCCGCCCCAAGCAAAGTGACGACGGTGACCTCCACCGCCACTTCTACTGTGACTGCTACATCAACTGCAACCAGCACAGCAACAACGACCGCAACATCAACGACGACGTCAACGACCAGTACTGTCTCGCCGGCACCTACAACACTGACCTACGAGACCACCGCAGGCCCAGAATATCTCGACCCAGCTGTCGCATACTATCAGCAGGACGCCTACTATTTGGAGAACGAGTACGAGAACCTGGTGATGTTCAACAAGACGACGGCTCAACTCATTCCTTGGTTAGCCCAGAACTACTCGGTGTCGTCTAACCAGTTATCGGTCAGCTTTACCTTGAGACCGGGAATAACGTTCGATGACGGGGAACCGCTAAACTCGAGCGCAGTCTATTTCTCATTCAACAGATTCCTAATCATGGATGGGAGCACTCCAACCACACACGGCACTCAGTACGCGTGGTTGTTACAGGAGGCGCTCAACACTAGCCTTAGCTCGAGTCTCGTTGGCCCACAGACCTACAACGAGCACTACGTCAACGAAGTGCTTGGCGAGAACTTCGTCCAGATAACAGGTCCAATGACTTTCACAATGAACATGATGCATCTGTATCCTCTCGTAGAGATGATATCGTACAACGACGGCGACATCGTGGCACCGATGTTCGTCATGGAGCACGACGTGGCGCTCTGGAACCAATCTAGCACCGGATACAGTCTGCCATACCCAACGCTCACAGGCAGCTTGTCCAACAAAATGACGGAGTACTTCGACGACGAGGTCGCCACCTGCAACGCAGGCATAACACCGAAGGGGTGCGGTGAGACATTCTTGGATCCTGGTCTTAATCAGCCGAATCCATCGCTGGCCGGCACGGGACCATACATCATTACAAGCGTTGACCAAAGCGGAGACATCGTTTTCAAGGCAAACCCGAACTATTGGGGCGGCCCATTCCAATTTATGGGTGGGCAGAAGATAGTACCCTACTTCACGACGGTTAATGTGAAAGTGGTCACGTCGACGTCCACCAGGGAATTGGACCTCAGGAGCGCAGCAGCGTCAGGACAGGCTATGACGATAGACCTAGAAGCACTCAACATGTACGATGTTGTTAACAGAAATGCGTGGTTGAGCAACAACACCCTGGAATCCTCGATTCCTAGCGTATCTATCTACGGGCCTTACTCCCAATTCGAAACGAACTGGATTGATTTCGACATGAATGTAACCAACCAAGCGACCGGAACGTACTATCAGTTCCAGCCGTTCGCTGACCTTCGATTAAGGTTAGCATTCGCGGATTCCGTTGATATCCCCACGGTAAATTTGGACATCAACAACAATCTTGGAATCGTAGCCAACGGTGTCGTTCCTCCGGGATTCCCACCAATCGGATCCTACAACTCCTCGCTCCCTGTCAATTATAGCTACAACCCCGACGCAGTTCAGAGTCTGCTCCTGAACGCCATGGAGAACCCCATCACGCACTTCACCTACAACAACGGAACGGCGGCACCTCCTGGCGTGTTCAACGACACCTTTGGGTGCTCCGCTGCCAATCTCAAAGCAAACGGGGGAGTGTGCAGCAACCCTGTGAGGCAGACGATTCCAGTCGTGTACATGACGGGCGACACATTTGACGAAGATATCTACGACCAAATAGCGTCGACAATCAACAACGTCAGCGCAACGTACAACATGGGATTATCGGTGACGCTTCTACCAATACCCAGCAGTGAGTACTGGACCCTCTGTTATTCGAGTTACTACTACTCCTACTGGGGAGGATACATCAATGACTACCCATGGTCAACGGACATGCTTACAATTGCATACCACTATCCTTCCGTCTATCCCGCCGCCAATGGTTGGAATATCACGGCACTCAATAATCTCTACAACCAGCTTCTGGCCGCAGACGCATCAGGTAATGCCGCTGCGAATGTTGCCATAAGCAACAAGATGAACGCTCTGGCAAACCAGGATGTCATGTACCTGTGGACGGTCTATCCAACGGCCTTCGAAGTCTTCACTTCGAACGTGAAAGGCGTCTACTTCAATCCAGTCCTTCTGTTCGGTTACTACTTCGCCTACCTGAGCTGAGTTCGCATGATTGCCTGGACATGCTTTTGGATAACGGGAAGGGATGCCCAGGCACCCTGCTTTTTTTCTCGCGCATCGAGAGATAGCTGGCCTTGAAACCCACAGATTTCGTTCCAGCACGACGAGCAACCAAGGTCTTCGAAGAGATTCAAAACGACCGAAAAATTAGGACGAAACCCGAAGTCGTGCTGCTAGCCAATTCTACTACTCCTCACTGCGACAACTCCTTCTTCTATCTCACGGGCTTCGCAGAGGGACTGTTCGAGCATTCTTACCTGGCAGTAGGACGCGACGGATCCTTGTCGCTACTCACTTCTGAGATGGAGAAGCTGATAGCCGAGCCCGGAGCAAAGGGAATCTCGATAAACACCCAATCGCCGAAGAATGCTCTCACGGACGAATTACGGAAGCTTGTCGGCTCGTCCGCAAAAAAGATTGGACTGAACTATTCAGAACTGACAGTTCAGGCACTTCAGAGCATCAAGTCTGCCTTCAAGGCATCGACGTTCATCGACGTCAGTGAGCCACTCAGGAGGACCAGGCTAATCAAAGACGAATTCGAAATCCAGCTCATCCAGGAGGCCTGCGACATCTCGTCGAGAGTCTACAAACGAATTCCCGCAATCGTCGACAGGCAGGGCATCACGGAGAACGAGGTCGCCGCGAGGATGGGATTCGAGGCGCAAAAGATGGGCAGCGGGAGCGTTCCATTCGACACCATTGTAGCCTTTGGAAAGAACAGTGCTGTACCCCATCACTTCGCCGGACCCGATAAGCTACGTAGGGGTGATCTTGTTTTGTTGGATTATGGTGCGAAGCGCGACAGATACTGTTCCGACGTCACACGAACTCTTGTCTTCGGAAGATCGACGAAGACTCAGCGTGACATGTACAGCGTGGTCCGTGAAGCCAACGAGATGGGGATTGACAATTGCGTAGTCTCGAACAGGGGAGAGGAAATCAATTCGAAGATTGGGACATTCCTGAAATCCAGGGGACATCGGGTTCTCCACGGATACGGTCACTCTATCGGACTCGCTGTTCATGATGATCACGGGCTAGACAACAACCCCGAATATCTGAAGCCCGGAATGGTAATCACAGTGGAACCTGCGGTGTACTTGCCCGAGTTGGGGGGTGTGAGGATAGAGGACGACATCCTGATTACAAAAGGGAAGCCAAGGGTTCTCACCTCAGCCACCAGAGAACTCATCGAACTATAGCGAAAAATCTCCCAGCATCGCAGCTTCCGTAGTTGGCGTTTCACCCGGCCAGCTCGTAAAGTTCGTCTTCCGGGGTGGAGAACGGCTCCGCCCCTTTGCTGGTCAGAAGCAGCTCTCGCTCGATGTTGCAGACTCCATCTTCTCCTTTGACCGATGGCTCGACCGTGAATACCATCCCGGCGGCCAGCCTCTTCTCCATTGTCCTGCCATACCTCTCCCTCCACCTAGGAGACAACATTGGTCCAATCTCGTGCGTGGCCCTCCCAACCACATGCCCCGTTCCGTGCAGGTATTCGGGGTAGCCCGAAGATATCACCGACTGACGGCACGCCTTATCGACGACGTATCCCTTGACCCCGGGCTTCAGAGCCTCGACTCCCGCGTCCGTCGCCTTCTTCGTTGCCTCGAACAGTCTGCGTACAGAATCTGGCGGTCGTCCCCCTACGAAGTAAACTCTCTGAATATCGCTGCAGTAGCCCTGATACTTAACCCCGAAATCAAAGTGCAAGAGTTCATTTTTCCTGAGGGTCCTGTCTGAGAACCCTCGGTGCCCGAATTCGCTGTTACCAACAACAACCACAGGGCAGAAATCCTCCTCCCAGGAGAAATCTAGTCCCATTCTTCTGACCTGCTCCTGAATCATACTGCAGATTTGCCTGTCGGTCCTACCTATTCGTATGAAATCCTCCTCTGCGATCCGAAGGATCTTCTCGCACATCTGGACCGACCTCCTCATCAGATCCAATTCTTCTGGAATGAGCTTGGACCGAAGCGTAATCACGAGGTCCTCCCCCGTGACGAAATTTCGTGCGAACTCCTTGAGAGACGCTCTTAGATAACGCCTCATCCCTGACGAGAGTCCGTCGGCCAACCCGAAGTCGTAGCTGGAATTGACGGCGATTTTCTTCGGTTTCCTTCTCCTAACGTACTCATACAGGCTCTTGGAGGCACCCTCCTTTCCGTAATCGATAATGTCATCATAGATCCCCTTCTGGCGGACGCCTTCCGCATCCAGGTTGCCGACAATTGCAGTACTTTGGCCGGCGGCCTCGAGGATGCCGGCCGACCTCCATACAACCCCGCCAAGGCCCAGGTCTGCCGCCACCGGATCGGGATTACCCTCTCGAGTGAAGGTCATCCATACATCGATTCCTTCATCGCGCATCACTCTCCGAACAAGTTTCAGCTTCTCAGAAAGGAACGCGGGCTTTAGTTCGTTGTTGCCAGCTAGGGAACGGCTTTGGATTTCGCCTCACCTGGTACGGTAAGCCCGTTCTTCATGTGGCCGTCAAACCAAGCGAGATGCCTCTGCCATGCGTCTAGCCTGTGCTTCTTCTCCATCCATCCGTGACCTTCCCGCGGGTAGACGACCAGTTCAGTTTCGATTCCGAGCTCCTTCAACGCTCTGAAGAATTCATAGCTTTGAGCCACCGGCACACAAGGGTCTTCCTTCCCATGAATGATCAGGGTGGGGGTCTTCGCCTCCTCAACGAAATAAAGCGGCGACTTCTTCTCGTAGAGGTCCCGGTTCCTGTAGGGATCGATGTCGAATTGAAAGATTTCCCAGTAGGTGTTCCATTCACCTCCGTGGCAGCTCAGGAGATTCGAGATTCCAAAGTCCATCACGGCCGCGTTGAACTTGTCTGAGTGAGTGACTGTCCAGGCGACGAGGTAACCGCCATAGCTGCCACCATAGACGAACAGGTTCTTCGGGTCTGCGATGCCTTTGGACATGCAATACTCTACTCCGGCCATGATGTCCTTGAAATCATCGCCTTCGATGTTGCCCCTGTTCATTTCGAGGAAGCGAACGCCTCTCCCAGCACTTCCTCTGGGATTAGGAAGTAGGGTCGCATACCCATGGGACGCGAAGTAACGCGCCTCCATCTCGTACTTGTAGCCGTAGGCCACCGATGGTCCCCCGTGCTCACGAACGACGAGAGGGAAGCCCCCGTCCCTTTTCCCGTCTGGAAGGTACAGGAAACCCTGGATTTTCAGTCCGTCGAAGGACTCCCATTGGACTAACTCTGCCCTCGCAGGGTAGGCAGCGAGTCCACCGTTCAGACTGGTCATCTTTTTCCACGCGATTTGCCCCTCCGATTCTAGGTCTCCACGGAAGAGTTCGGGCGGAGAGTGGAGGTCCTCCCTGACCACTGCAATCGCGCTACTAGCACCTCTCGTGAGGGAGAACCTGGGTTGCCAGAGGTCGCCCAGGGCGACTTCCCCCTCGTACATCACGGACCAGGTCTCCTTCGATGGGTCCAGCCTCGTGAATTTGGTCTTCGCATAGTCGACGCTGAGGACCACGAGCTCATTGCTAGGCAACCAGTCAAAGTAATGGACGGAACCGAACCTGTCTTTGGAGATATTGACAGGCTTTGGTTCGTTCTCTGAGCTGGGAATCCTGAAGAGATCCCCCGCTATCAGACCACGGTCGCTCCACGTCGCCGATATGAAATAGACGAAGTCCCCATCGGGGGACCAGAGCACGCGCCCCAGCTGCCTTGGTCTCGGATCGCATATGACTCGGGGCGTGGGATCGCCTACCGGAATCACCGCGAGCTTCGAGATGTGCCACGACCACTCGTACGGCTCGTCTGCTACTATCGCTGCAAAATACTTCTCATCGGGAGACCAGTGGAATTCCCAGACGTGATAATTCCCCGTGGTCACAACCTCGTCCACACCCGTCGCTGTGTTGATTAGGTGAATTCTCGCATATCTGTGGTGTTTCTCGAACTCGGTCGCACCACCAGACTTTTCAAACCTAGACTTGGCTTCGTCAGATTCCTGATCATAAATCAGGCAAGCAAGCTTCGTCCCATCTCTCGACCACTGAATCTGGGATATCTCACTCTTCACGTTCGTGAGTCTCCTGGCTTCCCCTCCATCAATGGGAAGCACATAGAGCTGTACGTTTCCATTGACCTCCCTGTCAGAGAGAAACGCGAGCTGCTTCCCATCCGGAGACCATCTTGGAAGGAAGTCCGCCGAGGACCCCCGTGAAAACTGGAAAACAGAATCAGTCCCCGCGTCAGCAATCCAGATGTTGGACTTCGGTCTCGCGGTGTTCTCTTCTTTGTAGTTGTCCGATACAACGAAGGCGATGCGCGACCCACCGGGGGATATCTGGGCGTCGCTAGGAATCCTCAGTTTCAGCAGGTCTTCGGGAATCATGGGGGTGGAACCAACTCAGTTTTCCCCTGCGCCATCCCCCCCGGGTCGAGGTTAAGATCATAGTGGCACTCAATCCAGTGCGATGGCTCAACTTCGACATAAGGTGGGAATTCATCCGCGCATTTCTGCGTGGCATACGGGCAACGACTTCTGAACCGGCACCCCGGAGGAATGTTAATCGGACTCGGAACGTCTCCCTGGATGACCGACTTATTCGCATTACGCGTCGAAGGGTCCGGATCTGGTATGGCAGAGAGCAGAGCTAGGGTATAGGGGTGCTTCGGGTGCACGAAGAGTCTTTCTGTAGACGCGACCTCCACGATACGACCTAGGTACATCACTGCGACACGATCACTCATGTGCTTAATCACGGAGAGATTGTGAGAAATGAACATGAAAGTGAGCTCCAGTTCAGACTGGAGTTGCTTTAGCAGGTTCAGGATCTGCGCCTGCACCGAGACATCAAGGGACGATGTCGGCTCGTCCAGGAGAACGAACTCAGGGTTCACCGCCAGGGCTCGAGCGACAGCGATCCTCTGTCTCTGCCCTCCGCTGAACTCGTGTGGATATCTGGCCAAGTGATCCGGGTTGAGTCCGACTATTTCGATTAACCGTGCAGCTAATCGGTTCGCCTCGCTCCTGGTTTCCACGACATGGTTAATGCTCATAGTTTCTGTCAGTGCAGACCCGACCGACTGGCGGGGATCTAGAGACGCATATGGGTCCTGGAACACCATCTGCATCTTTCTTCTGTGATGTCTCAGGCTCTGGCCTTTTTCCCTAGTTATGTCTACGCCGTCAAAGAACACCTGGCCCTTCGTGGCAGGAGTCAGCTTCATGATGACCCGGGCGACCGTCGTCTTGCCTGACCCCGACTCGCCAACGAGACCGAAGGTCTCCCCCCTGTTTACGGACAGGGTTACACCATCGACGGCCCTAACATTTCCCACGGTACGACCAAGAAGACCTCCCTTTATCGGGAACCACTTGTAGAGGTTCCTTGTCTCCACCAGTGTCTTCTGTGGCCCGGGCTCGCTGGGGCTGACCTCAGACTGCATTGGCCCTCTTCCCTCTGTCGACGTGTACTTTACCCTCTCCGCTAGTGACCATACAAGAGACACCACACCAGGTGGCCGGGGCTGACTTCAACGGGTGGGGGTTTCACACTCTCGCACTTATCGAAGGCCATGGGGCACCTTGGATGGAATCTGCAACCCCCGGGGGGATAGATCAGGTCGGGAACGGACCCCTTTATGGACTCCAGGGATCCCTTAGAGTCACCATGCAGTTTCGGGATTGCTGCGAACAGCCCCTTCGTGTAAGGGTGCATCGGATGGCGGAACATTTCGTCAACGGTGGCGAGTTCGACGATGTTCCCCGCGTACATCACAGCAATCCGATCGCATACCTGTGCCACAACCCCAAGATCATGCGTGATGATGATGATTGCCGAATCGATTTTGTCCCGTAGCTCTTGCACGAGCCTCAGTATCTGGGCTTGAACTGTGACGTCCAACGCGGTCGTTATTTCGTCGGCAAGAAGAACCTTCGGCCTCCTGATGAGGGCCATGGCAATCATCGCCCTCTGGCGCATTCCGCCTGACAGCTCGAAGGGGTAGCTCTTCATGATCCGCTCGGGCTCTGGCAGTTGGACGAGCTTGAGGTACTCGATGGCGCGAAGCCTCGAAAGGCGTTTCCCTTCCCCTCTGCCAAGATTCAGGCTTGGATTCTCCATCAGAGAGGTAAGCCTCTCCTTTTCTTTCTGAAGCTTTACACTATCGCCAGTGTTCCTCTTGAGTTCAGCTTCTATCTGGGACAGCCTGTACCCAATCAGCTCGTTCCTGTATACCTTCAGGTTCTCGTTGAATAGGTCCGTCAACTGATTTCCGACAGAAATCACCGGGTTGAGGTAGGTCATAGGGTCCTGAAAGACAAGCGCTATGTCCGTCAGCCTCGCTATTCGGAGCTCTTGCTTGCTCCGACTTAGAAGGTCGTCTCCGTCGAGAAGAATCTCTCCGCTTTGAATCTGCGCGTTTTCTGGCAAGAGGCCAGCTATTGCAAGTGCGGTAACAGACTTACCGCACCCGCTTTCGCCGACGAGACCCAGCAGCTCGTGTCTGTACACGGTCAGGTCAATGCCGTCAATGGCTTTCACCACTCCTGCGTAGGTGTGGAATACAACCCTGAGGTTTCGAATTTCCAGTGCACGTTTGCCCTCCGACGGGAGGAGCTGTGACTCGGTCAAATCCCTCGTCCGACCCCGCTTGCCAAGAATCTTTCATTCGCGTCAGCGGGAACTGCCATGTATTCCGTCGCCAGGACGACAGATTCCAAAGTTGTCATCTCTTCGTCGCCAACCCTTACAGGCTTCTCGCGCAACACTACTTCGTCCAGCTCAGCATAAATCGCCCCCACGGCGGTCTGAAAATCGAGCACATGTTCTGTTTCCGACGCGCCGAGCACCAGAACCAACGGTTAGTTTGTTGATGATGACAGTATTTATCAGAATCGGGACGACTGTTGGCGAATGCGCTATTTTGCTGTGTCCGCGCTAGGCCTTGTTCGGATCACGAGAATCTTCTCAGCGGCTGGCTATATGACCCATTCTTCTCTTTCTACATCTCTTTTCTCGAAGCTTAGCTTAGAGGTGCGATACGGAACTTCGCCGTAGAGTAATGTTTCTTCTTCGTCACGATAGAGAGAATCAACTATCCTCCCAAGGGAATCCCCTTTCATCATTCCGCTCCCACTATCCCCTCCTACGACTATCAGGTTGTGGTCCCTGAATGCGAACGGCAGGTAGTCAAGTGCGTTGTATCCGTAGAGACCTGCCCACATGGCCTTGATGGGCGAATCTTTGAAATCAGGGAAGTAGGACGTCAGAACCGGGTAAACACTCTTTTCGTAGAAGTCTCTTTCCGCCCTGTATCCTTCAAGGTCGTGCTCGGGTAAATCGATAAACGGGCGATTAACGTCGTCCTCACAGGCGACCCAGAAGACATTCTCTTCGCT
Organism: Nitrososphaerales archaeon; assembly: GCA_035625455.1. Taxonomy (GTDB): domain Archaea; phylum Thermoproteota; class Nitrososphaeria; order Nitrososphaerales; family Gagatemarchaeaceae; genus UBA183. The sequence goes on from DASPPO010000056.1 coordinate 34,885, forward strand.
GACCGGTTTGAAGTGCACCCCTGCTTTGGGAAGGATGGTGAGAGGCACAAGACCCAGAGGGTTGAAGCCCTTCGAGCGGAGGAGCCCGTCGAGTTTCGCTTCGTTTGCCTGGACACTGAAGAGTTGTCTCTTTTTCGCCTTCACATTGCCGAACATCCCTGCGGGCTCCAGCAGTTCGTTCTCCCAGGCACCACCTGCGAGGACGACGGTCTCTGCCTGGAGCGTTTCTTCGGACGGACCATGAACGACCACTCCTTCGACCCTGAAGTCTTGCCAGGCGAAGGGCTCACCTTCGATGCCCAGCCTCTTTGTCGGCCCGAGGGCGAGTGCTTGCACGTCTGTGTTGAAGGCAAGCGTGCCGCCTGCTTTGACGAACTCGTTGGCATAGAATCTGACGAGTTTGTCAGGGTCGAGCCTCCCGCACTTGGGTCCGAAGACGCCCCCCTCGACGGGGGGGAGGTCCATCAGAGCAGCATCTTCGCTCGCCCGGAAATCCGATACCATGGTAGGGAGCAGTCTCTTGAGGTCTTCCTTCCCGTACCTCACGATGTCGATTCCTTTTTTGTCCATCCCCCTGAGGAACGGTTCGCTCCGGGAGAGTTGGGCTTTGTCCATCAGCCACAGATATCCAATCTTCTCGAGGCCTATGTCCACCTTCAGGTCTTGTTGGACGTGGACGAAGAAATCTATGGCGCTATTCGACAGAATCTGGTTGTCTGGGGAAGAGAATGTGTTCCTAAAAGTGGCGTTACTCCTTCCAGTGTTCCCTTGTCCGGGAGCGCCGTACCTGTCGACTACTAGAATCCGCTTACTAGGATTGTTCTTCTTGAGGTAGTACGCAGACGCAACGCCCATTATCCCAGCCCCGACCACTATGATGTCGTACTGGGCCGGCAATCAGTGAATTAGCCCGGTTCGCCCTCTTAATCCTTTTCTCCGTCCCGGGTGAGGCCGAAGAAGACCCCGCCGGTTGCTTGCGTCGGCCCCCTTCGGATTATGACGACGGATTATCAGTGATGCCTAATAGGTTAGGAGCAAGGTTTTCAAAACGAAAGGCCACTCTGAACTTACGGCCAAGGGTAAGACATTGCAGGAGCCTCGCCAAGCGGGAGCGACGGACCAGACTCGGAAAGAGATGGCCCGGAGGAGAGAAGCGGTCAGGCCTCTAAACCCGAGGATTGCGAAGCTAAGGAAGGAGAGCGTAGGGGCTGCCGCCAGAGTTTCGGGCGAAAGAGCGGCTCTGATCACAGAGTTCTACAGCGGTGGACAGGCCGAGGGCAGCTCCGTCCCTGTTCAGCGCGCGCTTGCCTTCAAGTATCTCCTAGAGAGGGTCAGCATCCCCGTCGAGGACGGGCAGCTCATAGTGGGCCTGCGAGGGACTGGACCGAACGAGGTCCCCACCTTCCCGGAGATTTCCACCCACACCATGGCCGACCTTGAGGCCCTGGATTCGAGGGACAAAATGCCGTACAGGGTGGATCACAAGACGATGGAGCTGTACGGGGGGACGGTAATCCCATTCTGGAAAGGCAACTCGATGAGGGATCTGATTTTCTCCAGTCTTTCCAAGGAGTGGAAGGATGCCTACGAGGCAGGCATCTTCACCGAATTCATGGAACAGAGGGCACCGGGACACACGGCAGGGGGGAGAAGAATCTACGATATCGGCATCTCGGGCATCAAGAACGAGATTCACATCGCGGCGGCCGGCCTGAATACTAGCGACCCGGGTTACAGGAGCAGACTGGAGGAATTGAAGGCGATGGAAATCGCCGCTGATGCCATTGTGACATACGCCGACAGGTGCGCAACCAAGCTCGAGGACATGGCGAAGGGGGAGCCGAACGAGCTGAGGAAAGGAGAGCTGTCGCGGATGGCCGAGATTTGTCGCTGGGTTCCCGCCCACGCTCCCAGAAACTTTTGGGAGGCCCTTCAACACTACTGGTTCGTGCACGTCGGTGTCACCTATGAAACGAACCCTTGGGACTCCTTCACCCCCGGAAGGCTGGACCAGCACCTCTACGACTTCTATAGACAGGATATAGCAAGCCGGAAGATGACGCGACAGATGGCAAAGGAGCTTCTGGAAGCGTTTTGGCTCAAGTTCAACAACCAGCCGGCAGTTCCAAAAGTGGGGGTGACTCTGGAGGAGAGTTTCACCTACAACGACTTTGCAAAGATTAACGTCGGCGGTCTGAGGGCCGACGGCTCCGACGCCATCAACGAACTCTCCTACCTGATCCTCGAAGTGCTGGACGGGATGAGGACGCTGCAGCCCAACACCGCTGTTCTGGTCAGCAGCAGGAATCCGGAGCGATTCGTGGTCGAAGCCCTGAAGGTCGTTTCCCCCGGGTTCGGGGAACCTCCGTTCTTCAATTTCGACGGAGTGGTGGTGAAGATGATGAGGCAGGGGAAGTCCCTGAAGGACGCAAGAGAATGCGGAGTGAGTGGATGCGTCGAAACCGGAGCTCTGGGCAAAGAATCCTATGTTCTGACGGGCTATCTCAATCTCCCTAAGATTCTGGAGATAACACTGAACAACGGAGTTGACCCGAGGACAGGAAAGAAGATTGGTGCCCAGACCGGAAACCCGAGGAACTGGGAGAGCTTCGAGGAACTCTTCGGGGCGTTCATAGAGCAGCTGAAGTTCTTCGTCTCCGTCAAGATCGCTGGCAATGACGTGATAGAATCCCTCTTCGATAGGCACCTTCCCGTCCCCTTCCTTTCGTTGTGGCTCAGTGACTGTGTGAGGAAGGCAACCGACTACAATTCGGGCGGAACCAGATACAACACCAGCTACATCCAGGTCGTGGGGTTGGGCACGGTTGCAGACTCCCTAGCATCCATGAAGTACAACGTCTTCGATAAGAAGTCATTTGGCATGGATGATGTCCTCGCGACACTAGCAAAAGACTACGACGGAAATGAAGCGATGAGGCAGACTTTCCAGAACAAGACCCCAAAGTATGGGAACGACGACCCCGCTGCAGACTCGATCGCTGTCAACATAGTCAATACGGCAAACGACATCATAGAAGGCTATCCGCCGACCCCTGTAAGAGGAGCCTCGCGAAGGGTCTACTTCCTCCCCACCACAGCCCACGTCTACTTCGGGAGGGTCACAGGAGCGACGCCCGACGGCCGGCGAGCCGGTGTCCCGGTATCAGAAGGCGTTTCACCCGTGCAGGGGGCAGACAGGAAAGGAATAGCGGCTGCATTCAGCTCGGTCGCAAGGATTGACTGGGATCAGACCGGAGGGGCACTGTTGAACCAGAAACTCTCACCAGACCTCCTGATTGGGGACGAAGACACAGAGAAAATGGCCCAGATGATAAGGACGTTCTTCATAATGGGGGGACATCACGTCCAGTTCAACGTCGTGAGCGCTGAACTCCTCCGGGAAGCCCAGGCGAGGCCTCAGGACTTTCAGGACCTGATGGTCAGGGTCGCTGGCTACAGCGACTATTTTGTGAATCTGCCCAAGGGGCTCCAGGATGAGATAATTGCCAGGACGGAGCACAAGGGATTCTAAGTCGCTGACGACGGCGACATCGGCTCCCGAACCGAGATCAACGGTAACCCAGAGAACCAAGGGAGTGATCTTTGATATCCAGAGGTTCGCAATACACGATGGCCCTGGGATAAGGACCCTGGTGTTCTTGAAGGGCTGCCCCCTGAGGTGTTGGTGGTGTCAGAACCCGGAGGGAATGTCTACTGCGAAGAGCCTTTGGTACTTCGAGTACAGGTGCATCCAGTCCAAGAGGTGCATCCCAACGTGTCCTTCGAGCGCTCTGTCTTTCGATGGGGACGGTCTGGTGGTAGACCATTCCGCCTGCGACGCCTGCGGCTTGTGCGTAGAAGCCTGTCCCTCAGGCGCTCTGTCCATTGCCGGGCGAGAAATCGAAGCGGAAAAACTGGTCCGGGAGATCGAGAGAGACGTCCTCCTCTTTGATAATTCTGGGGGAGGTGTGACTTTCTCTGGTGGAGAGCCTCTTTTCCAGCCTGCCTTTCTGAAGGAACTCTTGGTCCTGTGCAGAAGCAGGGGAATACACACGGCTCTGGAGACGTCTGGTCAGGCCTCCGCCAAAACCTTCGAATCGCTCATCGACTATGTCGACCTTTTCCTCTTTGACCTGAAGCTTCTCGACGACGAGGATCACAGGAAATACACAGGGGTCTCCAACAGTCTAATCAAGAAGAACCTCAAGACCCTAACGGAAAGGAGAGGCGGGGACATCATCCTGCGGTTCCCTGTGATTACGGGGATAAACGACACGGAGAAGAACGTGGAAGAATTCAGGAGCTTCGCGCGTACCCTCAGGGGTATCAGGGAGGTCGACCTCCTGCCCTACCATGACGTCTCCGAGAAGTACAGGAGACTCGGGTTGAGCTACAAGATGGATACCCGTGCCGCTCCTTCCGCGGAGAAGCTGAACCACATCAAAAAGAGGTTGGAGGAAGTCGGTCTAAAGGTCAGAGTCGGCGGCTAGGAACGTGCCGCCTGCCTGAGGTTGGCGGTCTCCTGCTCGTCTACCTTCATTGACCTGGTGTCAACAACTACGCCGTAGTCGTCCTTCGCTTGCTCGATGGAAATGTAGCCGTCGATCACATCGTTGAGCACCCGCTGGGGCTCCCTCTCCGTCGGTTTCCCGAACCCGCCCCCTCCTCCTGTCCTGAGGCTGATCAGATCGTTCTTTTGCATCGACTCTGCAGCCACTTTGCGCAGCCTGCGGGGACTCTGGTTCCCCTTCTCGATCACGAAGTAGTTCGGGGTCCCTTTCCCGCCCCCGTCGATTCCCCAGCAGGGGTAGAGTGAGCGCCCCATGGACGAGGTGAAGCTGGCGTTGCTGTTGTTTATCCTGTAGTCCTTCACGACCCCGAATCCTCCCCTGAACTTCCCCCTCCCTGAACCGTCCCCCACGTTCAGCGCATACTGTTCGACCACGATAGGATACCTTACCTCCATCACTTCGTTCGACATGATGTAGGTCTCGCCGTCCCCGGAACAGACGAGTCCGCTCTCACCGTCCTTACCGCGCCCTCCTCCCCAGCCTCCGGGCTGAGGTTCGACTATGGCGAAGGCCTGCTTCGTCCTGTCGTCTACCCCTCCAACAATCGTTCCGCAGACGCTGAGGAAGTGCCCTGCGGGGAGCTTGTCTGGGATGAGGGGCGCCAGGGCGTGCCACACCAGATCCGTGATGAAAGCCATGGACTCCCAGTAGGTCGATGTGGGGGCCGGAGGGAGAGGATTGAAGAGTGTCCCCGGGTCTGCAAGTATCTTGAGCGCTCTGAAACAGCCGTCGCTTACCGGACTATGAATGTCAGTGACCGACTTGAAGACCGCCCTCCCCGCCGACACAGTCGCGCACCACGGACAGTTGATGGAACCCTTCGCTTCCTTCCCCGACCCTCTCAGGTCGATTAAGAACTCGTCGTCTGATATGGTGACCTTCGCCCTGACAGGTATAGGGGTGTCTGTGATGCCGTCGTCATCGACCGTGTCCGCGACCTCGAACGTGCCATGAGGGAGCTCCTTCAGCCTGAGCTTGGTGAGCTTCTCCCCCTTCTCCTGAATCCTCTCCATCGCGTCCAGGACCGTTTCGACGCCATACTTCTTGCAAATGTCCTCGATCCTCTTCGCTCCTACCCTCAGTGACGCCGCGTGCGCCTCCATGTCTCCGAGGGTCATTTCAGGGGTCCTGACATTGGCCCTGATCACATCAACCATCGCCTGGACGACCTTTCCCTTCTCGAACAGCTTGATCGGGGGGAAGATGAGGCCCTCCTGGTAGATCTCGGTGGAGTCGGAGGTCCAGCTCCCGAAGTGCATGCCCCCGACCTCGCTCCAGTGTCCCTTGATGGCCGAGAAGGCGACTATCCTCCCCTGAACAAAGACAGGCATAATCAGGTTGACGTCGTTCAGATGGGTCCCGCTGCTGTAGGGGACGTTGACTATGCATATGTCTCCGGGGGAGAATCCGTCTTTGCCGAATTTTCTAATGCAATCCTGCACCGCTAAGTCCAAGGTACCGAGGAAGCCCGGGACCCCATTCGCCTGGGCGACGAGCAGCCCGTCGCCGTCTGTAAGCCCTGCGGCGTAGTCGAGGACCTCGTAGATGACTGGACTCTTGCTAGCCCTTCCGAAGGCGGAGAAGGTCTCTTCGGCGGAGGCGATCAGGTTGCTTTCGATTATATCGAGGGTGAAATCAGATACCTTGGGCATGGCTCTAGACCTCCACCACTAAGTTCCCGTACTTGTCGTTTGTCACGACACTCCCCTTTTTGATGATCGTCGTCGCCGTCGGCTCTTCTACGATGGTCGGCCCGCGTATCTTCGCTCCAACAGGGATCGACTCCCTCCGATAGACCGGGAGGTGCTTGAAACCTGACTCGTCGAGATACACCGACCTTGTCTTCGCCGGCTTCGCATTCTTGTTCCTGGGTGCCTTCACCGGCCTCGGCGGGTGTTTCTTGACCTTACCCAACGCTACTATGCGTATGCTGACCACTTCCGTCGGGTCCTTCAGGTTGAACGTGTAGGCCTTGTAGTGCAGCTCCTGGAACCGCTTGTGGATCAGCGGGAGCGAGCCCTGAGTCATGATTTCGGTTGGGACGGGCGTGGAGATCGTGTGCTCCTGTCCCCTGTAGCGGATGTCGAACAGGGCTTCGAACCTCATGTCCTTCTTCACGATCCCCTCGAGCTCCAGCTGCTTTGCGGCCTCTTCTTTCATCTCGTCCAGTATGCCCTGAAGCTCCTTCAGGTTGCCCTGCTCCAGGGCGATGACCTTAGTGCGGATGAAATCGTGCCTGAGGTCCGTCATCAGCATCCCCCAGGCCGAGAAGACCCCTGGGACGCGAGGGACTATGACCTTCTTGATTCCGAGCTCCTCGGCGAGCGAGACAGCGAACATGGGCCCGCCCCCACCGAAGGCGACCATCGCGAAATCCCTCGGGTCGTACCCCCGGCGCACCGACACGAGCTTTATGGCGTTCACCATGTTCGAGGTGGCTATCTCGATCGCACCTATTGCTGCGTCTATCGGCTTCATGTGCAGCTTCGCCCCGACCTTCCCGTACGCCTTCTCCGATAGTTCCGGCCTGAGCTTGATCTCTCCGCCCAGGAAGTAGTTGGGGTCGATTACCCCGGTGAGGACGAAGGCGTCTGTGAGCGTTGGTTCAGTTCCTCCCTTGTCCTGGCAGGCTGGACCCGGGTCCGCCCCGGCGCTCTGCGGTCCCACCTTGAGCGAACCGAGCTCGTCGACCCACGCGATACTTCCTCCCCCCGCTCCTATTTCGACGATGTCCACCACAGGGACTTTGACCGGGTAGCCTGAGAAGAACTGGTTCCTGCCGATGTGATACTCTGTGTTTATCTTCATCTTGCCAGAGTCGATCAAAGACGTCTTTGCCGTCGTTCCGCCGACGTCGAATGTAATCATGTTGGCAACCCCGATCGTCTTCCCGATTGCCTGCGCTCCTATTACCCCGCCTATGGGTCCCGATTCCACCTGGTAGATGGGCGTCTTTCTCCCCTGTTCGAAGGTGGAAACACCTCCGTTGCTCTGCATCACGTGGGCCCTCACCCTGGTGCCGAGCCTCTTGAGCTCCTGGTCCAGGGTCGTAAGATACTGGTAGACCTTCGGCTGCACGAAGGCGTTCATGACCGCCGTGTTCATCCGCTCGTACTCGCGCCACTCTCTCGAAAGGTCGTGAGACATAGAAATGTACGGCGTCTTCACCCTGCTCCTGAGGATGTCGTAGCACTCGATCTCATGCTTGGGGTTGGAGTAGGCGTTGTAGAATGCGATGGCTATAGCCTCGGCCCCGTTCTCGTTGCAGGCTTCGGCAATCTTCAGGACGTCGTCCTTGTTGAGGGGGCGCATCTCCTTCCCGTCGTAGCTGGTCCGTTCGTCTACCTCGTATCTGAAGCGCCTCGGCACGAAAGGTATCGGTTTCTGGTAAAGCAGGTTATAGATGTCCGTCCTGTTGGACCTCTGTAGCTCCAGGACGTCTCGGAACCCCTTGGTGGTGACAAGCACCGTCTTGGCGCCTTTCTTCTCGGTGAGCGCGTTTATCACCATGGTGGATCCTGTCCCGATGAACCTGTTCATCTCCTCCCCCTTTATCCCGCTCTTGACGACGACGTTGATTACGCCCGCTGCGTAGTTCTCCGGCGTGGTGGAATCCTTCACAAACGTGTACTCGCCCGTGGTCTCGTTGAGGCCGCATAGGTCGGTGAAGGTGCCACCGACATCTATGGCTACCCTGACTGGCAAACTACAAACGCGCCCGCAGACGCTCGTGGCATTATTAAGACTCGTCCCGAAATCCGCGGAAAAATAACACAGGTCTTTCCGGCACCTATTAGAGCCGGCACTCACCCAAGGCCTCCCTCGTTACGCTTATCTTGACGATGAGAACTGCAATCTCCATGGACAATACAAGGTTCGTCCGGATAATCACCATGAAGGCGAAGGCAGGGAAGGGAAACGAGTTCGTCAAGAGGTTCAGGAATGGCGTTGCTGCCACGGCAGGCGAGATTGAAGGTATGAGGAGGCTCTACCTACTCCGTCCCGTGGGGAAGAAGGACAAGTTCGTTGCCATCTCCCTCTGGGACGACGAGGAGGCAGCCAAGAAGTATGCGAAGAGCCCGAGGAACAAGGGGTACGGGGTCCAGCTCGCCTCGGTGCAGAAAGGCAAGGAACGCGTTAAGAAGTATGAAGTCGAGCTTCACGTCGTCGGCAAAGGGGTCAGCGAAGAAGAGTAATCTGCTCCCAGAACTTCGACTGGCACCGACGGAGGAAAAAGTTGGCATACCTTCAGCCCAATATTCTATGTTGTTTGGCATCGAACTAGGCCAACATTGAACTAGGACTCTGCTTCGGACGCGGTCTCGGAAGTGCTCCGGCCTGTCGGCAACGGGTGTGCGTAGTCCAGTTCGGAAGACCAATGGCTTCCCAAGTCGAGCCGAGCTTTTAGTTCTGATTCAGCAGCTGAACGGTATCCGCGGCACAATGCTGGAGCTCGAGTCCAGCGTTGACCTGAAGCAGTTCGGGTCAAGAAGGGGGAGTGCGGCCAACCTGCTCCACTACGTGGCTCTCCGCCGCCAGGACATCAGGAGCCTCCAGGAGAAGCTCGAATTCATGGGCATCTCTTCGCTCGGACGCTCCGAGGGACACGTGCTGTACAACATCGACGCCGTCATCAGGATTCTCCAGAGGCTCGCCCACGAACCTGTCGTGATCGAACCGGCTGTCGAGGGAGTCTCTCCGCTCGACGGGAGGAAGATTCTCCTATCAAACGCCGAGGCACTGTTCGGCCCGAGCGAGCCCGGCAGGGAGGTAAGGATGATGGCGACCATGCCGAGCGACGCCGCCACAGACTACACGCTCGTCAGGGACATGGTGGCAGCCGGGATGGACTGCATGCGAATCAACTGCGCCCACGACTCGGAACCCGCGTGGCTTGCGATGGTCGAGAACCTGCGCAGGGCCGAGAGGGAGGTGGGGAGGAAGTGCAGGGTCATGATGGACATCGCGGGGCCGAAGATGAGGACAGGGAAGCTGGAACAGGGGCCCCAGGTGTTGCGGATAAGGCCGGACAGGGACGCCTATGGTCGGGTCACAAGGTTGGCCACCGTGATCCTCTCGGCCGAAGGCGGCTCAGGAACTCTCGCCGACGATGTACCGGTGCTACAGGTCGAGAAATCGTGGCTGGGTATGCTCCAGGCTGGTGATGTCGTGACCCTTGAGGATGCCCGCGGGTCCGGCCGGTCATTGAACGTAGCAATCGGCAGAGGAAGGGTCGTGAAAGCGACTTCGCGCAAGACGATCTACCTCAGCGCGTCTACAAGGCTGGTCCTAGTGAAGAGAGGAAGAGAATACTCGACCCTCGTGTCGAACGTCCCGCACCTTGAGAACCCAATCATACTCAGAAAGGGGGACACGCTCGTGCTCACCAAATCGCAGACCCCCGGTGGTCCCGCCTACCGAGGAGAACCGAGCCAGATACCGTGCACGTTGCCCGAAGCGCTCCAATTCGTAAAGCAGGGCGAGAGAATCTGGTTCGACGACGGAAAGATTGGCGGTTCGGTGAAGGCAGCTTCGGCAGAGGAGCTCACGATTGAGGTGACTTCGGCGGCGGCGGGAGGGACCAAACTGAGAGAGGACAAGGGGATCAACCTCCCTGACACGAACCTCAGGCTCCCCCCACTCACCCCGAAGGACCTGCAGGACCTCCGCTTCATCACGAAGCACGCCGACATGATAGGCTATTCTTTCGTCCGCGCCTCGGAGGACCTGAGGGCGCTACGGACGGAGCTCGAAAAACTCGGGAAACCTGACATACCGATAATCATCAAGGTAGAGACGGCAAGGGCATTCGAGCATCTCCCAACGCTTCTCCTCGAGGCGATGCGAAGCAGGACCTCGGGGGTGATGATCGCCCGGGGGGACCTCGCCGTGGAGTGCGGGTACGAAAGGCTAGCCGAAGTGCAGGAGGAGATACTGTGGATGTCAGAGGCAGCTCACATGCCCACCATCTGGGCGACTCAGGTCCTCGAAGGGCTGACGAAGAGCGGTATACCGTCCAGGGCGGAGGTGACGGACGCCGCCGCGGGGGAGAGGTCGGAGTGCGTGATGCTGAACAAGGGTCCACACCTCGCCGAGGCGCTGTTGGCCCTAAACAGCATACTGAGACGTATGCAGGCCCACCAGGTGAAGAAGAGGTCTCTAATGCGGCGCCTGAACATAGCGTCTGGGTTCCTGAGGGCGCCGAGCGCCGGTTAGCTAGGGCTATATTGGGAATATTGTGGATATCTGAAGTATTGTGAATCGCCTCTTTAATCCCCCCACAGGGTTTCTTGTCACCAATGTCAGTGAGCAAGATGGCTGTGAGCAGGAAGTCGCTGAGGGTGTGTACCATTTGCGGGGTCGTGTACTCTACCACACTGACGAAGAAATGTCCCGCGTGCGGTGAGCTCATGGCGCTGTCAACGGAATTAATAGACAAGTGAGTGACGGGAACAGCCCCCATCCCAACGAGGCGGCTGGGAAGACTAGAGCATTCTCTTCTGTGCTCTTGCTCCTCGTCGCCGGCTTCGGCTCAACAGGCGCGTAGGACTCGGTCCCGGAAATCCCTAGTTAGGTAATTGCTCCCTTATCAGGAGGGCTCACAGGATTCGCAGGACATCTTTGGAAGTCACGATCAGCCGTGAAATCAGAGGGCACAGCGTGTCAGTGAGGGGAGACGAGCACGAAATCGACGAGATATTGAAAACCCTCACTAGGACTAGCGAGGCAATCAAGCACGCTTCGAACGAGGAGCTAGCGGCCCAGCATCCCTAGAGTCATCCCAGGCTCAGCTAGAGGAGGGTAAGCCGGAGTCAGCCGCTACGGACGCGAACATCGAGCTAGATTGAAATTGGGTGCCTTCAGGCCATCCCAATCTTGGACCGGAAGAGGCTAGCGCCCGTTTTCCTCGTCATCTCAGTCGCACTCCTCGTCATCGACTTCTTCCTCCCGTCCTCCGACGGGCTGGACCTCATCGGCCAACTGGCTGAGTGGGGGCTGCTTGGGATTAGCTTGGTGCTCCTCGCTCTGGCCGTGGCTTTCCGCGGGCGAAACTTCTAGCGTCAATAGTTTGCCCGGCCGAACCTAAGGGAGACCTACCTGATGCAGGAACTCGAGACGAACGGCACGGCTCGCGTGGAAGCCGTCCTAGACATGACGTTGGAGCGCACCTGAGGAAACAGGAGGCTCCTATCCCTCAGGTCCTCTACGCCGCCTAGTGATGAGGCAGAACAATCGGCTTCCCTGGACGAGGAGGACCGCTCCTCTGCGCTACTCCAGCTTCGTCTTTGCGGCCCTCGCCGCAGCTATGGCTTCCTTTCGAACCTTCCGCGCCGCCGACACTTCTTCCTTGTAGACCTTCCAGGCTAGGTCGGCGGCCTCTTCGTACTTCTTCCGCGCGGCCTGTTTTGCGTCCTTGAAGGCCTTGCGAGCCGCGGCCCTCGCTTCTTTGTTACCCTTCAAACCTCTCCGTTCACCTCCTTTTCTCGGAGCCCGAGTCTCTTGTTCTATTTATCCTCGTCCGAGCAGTGAATCGGAGGAGGAGGTTTCCGAAGTGGAGTGCTCAACAAGGGCAGCTATGAATCGCTTCACTTGGACCAAACTTATCCTGCGTTAAGGCGGAAAAATGAAGGTCAGTGCCCGCCAAGCCCGCCGTCTCCAGTAGAACTCGTTATGCTGGCTCGTTAGCGCTTCGTTCCACTTATCTGGGCGTAGATTTGACTTCTCCAATTCCTTACGTGTCAACGTTCTCTCATCGACGAACCATTGCAGATTGCCGGGAGCCCATCCTATACGCCGAAGTTCGGCAACGACCTGCTCGGTCCGGGAGCGGCCATCATCGCCACCGGTAGAGCCAACAACGCCTGAATCGAGATAGGCGCGGAACGGTTTGGGCGGACCTTTGTAGCCCTTGAGCACATCATCCAAGAAATTAGGACGGGAAACCGGGAACGCACCGGAGAGACTCGCTGCAGCACCAAAGATTTGGGGGTTGTCCCATGCCAGGACTAGGCTGCAAAGGCCTCCCATCGAGGATCCCATAACCGCGGTGTGCGCTGCCTCGGGCAGCGTTCGATATTCGCTGTCCACTCGCGGTTTCAGTTCCCGTGTTAGGAACTCTTCATATTTCTCAAACGCCGTTTTCGTCGGGAATCCTCCCTGAACGTGGTGCGTCCCTCCGTATTCTTCGGGACGAGCATGACTGTTGTCAACACTTACCACTATAATCTCTTGCATCTTCTTTTCGTGACAGAGACTGTCCACGGTCCTGTCCAATTCCCAACTCCCCCAGCCGAAGGTGGTGTCGGTCCCCCCAAGACTGAAGACGTTCTGTCCGTCGTGAAGGTACAAAACCGGATAATGAGAGACCAAGTCTGTTCGGTATGAGGCCGGAAGACAGAAGTGGACTCCCCTGTCCCCACCAAGGGACTGCGAATCCACGGTCGTGTCCAGCAGGGAACTCGCCTGCCGCACCCCATCTGGCGTCAATCGCGTCTGTCCCGCCCAACAGAGGTCAGGATACCTATCGGCAAATCTTGTTCTCTCCATTGCCATCCATTCCGAGCTTAATTACCCACCTCCAACCCCAAGCGGTCATTGTCCTCCCAGAATTTCGGCACGCTGAGGCTTCTAGTTGGCGGCAAGTGGGTCATGTCGGATACCGCGGACCTCAGGGATATCTTCAACCCGACCGATGGCAAGGCCATAGCCAGGATTCCCTACAGCACCAGAGACGAGGTCGGGTCGGCTACCAAGGCGGCCGCCGAGGCGTTCGAACCCTGGAGGGAGAGCACAGTTGGGGATAGGGTTCAGTATCTCTTCAGGCTCAAGCAGGTGATGGAGGGTCACGCGGAAGAGCTCGCCACCCTTAACACACTGAACCACGGCAAAACACTCGCTGAGAGCAGAGGTGACGTCAGGAGGACCATAGAGAACGTCGAGTCTGCAATATCAGTGGCCTACTCACTCTCGAAGGGTTCCAACCTCGACCAGGTCTCCAAGGGGGTCGACGAACAGGCTACGAAGGAACCGCTCGGTGTGTTTGCGATAATCTGCCCCTTTAATTTCCCTCTTATGATTCCGTTCTGGTTTCTTCCCTACGCCATCGTCCTGGGGGATACCGTGGTGGTCAAGCCCAGCGACCTGACCCCTGTCCCCATGCAGAGGATGGCAGAACTCATCATGGAGGAGGTAAAGCTGCCACCAGGAGTCTTCAACATGGTCCATGGAGGCGCCGAGGTGGTCGAGTCACTCATTAGGGATAACGAAGTGAAAGGTGTAACATTCGTAGGTTCGACACCCGTGGCGAGGACCGTCTACCGCATTGCGGGAGAAGCAGGGAAGAGGGCGATCGCCAACGGTGGGGCGAAGAACTGCATCGTTGTTACCAACGAGGCGGAACTTGATTCGGCCATTCCGCCAATAACGTCGTCCTTCTTTGGGAACACAGGGCAGAGGTGCCTCGCTGGTGCGAACCTCATCGCCGTCGGTTCAATCAAAGACGAGCTGCTGGACAAGTTCACCCGGTCGGCCCGGGCCCTGAAGGTGGGGAACGGGCTTTCGCCTCAGACTGAAATGGGACCGGTGGTTTCGAAGAAGGCCAAGGAAAGGATAGAATCGTACATCCAGAAGGGGGTCGAGGAAGGGGCTACGGTCGCCAGCGACGGCCGCGGCGTCCTCGTCAGCGACTTCCCAGACGGCTACTACCTTGGTGCGACCATCTTTGACGACGTCTCCCCCGAGATGGCGATCGCCAAGGAAGAGATTTTTGGTCCTGTGGCAAGCACCATCCACCTGGATTCTCTTGACGCCGCAATAGAGGTCATCAACAAAGGAACGAAATTCGGCAACATGGCGAGCATCTTCACAACCAGCGGCAGGGAGGCACGCGATTTTAGGAGGAGGGTTCGGGCGGGCAACGTAGGCATAAACATAGGGGTGGCCGCCCCCTCTGCCTATTTCCCATTCGGTGGTATGAGAGAATCCTTCTTCGGCGTCCTGCACCCACAGGTGGATTCAGTCGACTTCTTCACTGACCGAAAGATAACAATCTCGCGCTGGTAACGCCTTACTTCATCGTCAGATGCGTGCGTCCCATGGGAATGTCCCTGTATTCAGGGTGCAGCTCCACCGACAGGTTGCGGTCTCGCGGGTCTGCACTTATGATCCAGACGAACTTCATCCCGACCCCTGGCGTAGCCACGTTGGGGTGGTACCCTCGTTCGAACAGAACCGAGTCCCCTTCCCTTACCACGTACGCCCTGTCCTCCTCCCCGGCCACAACCTGGACGCCGAACCGCTTCCCCATGCCGTAGTAGACGTAGACCTCGGGCTTCCCATCGTGCTTGTGAGGGGGAAAGCTGGTCCAGTTGCCGTCCTCGCCCTCGACAAATCCTACGATAAACCTGTTCGCGGGATCCTTCTCCCCGATGGACGTGTATATGCGTCTGCGGTACGTTCCTGACCCCGAGACCACGGGTCTGACCTGTGAGATTCGCCTGACGTAAGAGGGATACTCACGCTCTGCAGGTGCCTGAGCCCACAGAACGTCGGCCTCTCCGGGGGATCGCAGAGAGAACTTCGCTCCTCTGGAGACGTAATACACGTCCTTCTCGGAAAGAGTCACAGGCTCGCTTCCTGACGCCCCCACGACCACCGACCCCGTAAGAGCGATGAGCACAGACTCGTTCCCTGGTGCTTCCAAGTCGGACGCCCGCCGTGTCCTGCGCATACGCAGGCGCTGGACCTTCAACACAGGTATCGAACACAGGAGCTCGAACTCGTCGATGACTCCGGTGTCTCGGTGCATCAAGTTCGAAGTTCTGGTTCCATCCGACCGTCGATATTTAGAGTTTGGAGGGGTTAGGCCCGAACCCAAGCAGTTCTCAATAAGGCGCGGTGCCCTGTCAGCGTCATTGCTTTCCACCCCAATCCACGTCTCGAAAGCTTATGTGCAGACGGGTTCCTCCTTGAGATTCTTAGGTGCCCTGATTGGATGCCTGGAACGTCTGCCCCACTGTTCCGCCCCCCTCAAATCTTGACCATTCCGGGCGCATGGTCTGGCTAGCGCTCGGTGGATACCCACGGCTCGCGGCCGATACGGTGCTCACCAAGGGAGTCCAGGGGAATCTCGAGACGGTCATCAGGAGCACCATCCGCCAACTGGATACTGTGTTTGTGAATTCCCCGCCGGCCAGAAAGAGTTGCTACGAGACCCTCATCGAAACCGCGCTGAACCTGACAGGATTGGAGAGAAAACGCGCACTGTTCTCCGATGGGGAGACCGAGGCCGTTCTTGGAGAGCTTGTCGAAACACTGAAGGAATGGGAAGCACAAGAGAGGAAGGAGGGGGGTTCCCCCTGCGTCGTGGAGGTCATCCAGTCCCAGATTCTAGGCATGAAGAAGGTCCTCTTCGGGCAAGGGATGGTTTCCAAGATGGGCGAGGCCATACAGGGAAGCCTCAACGCGAATGACATGGCAGAGAGCTTCGTCCTGGCCTCTCGCAGGGAGATCCAGGGCAACGTCTACTACAGAATCGTCGATGAGGAGCTAAGCAAACTTGGGAACGACTCGGCCACGGGCCTTAGGTGGCTGAGGCACCTTGGGGCAGTCCAAGTCTCGAGCAACCCGGTGATCGCCGCCAGGGCCTACGAGGAGCTTCCAGAGCTCTGGGCGAAGTTCTCGTCTATCATGGCCAGCCATCCCGGGTGGCGCGACAATCCCGAAAGGTCCGGGGACGAGATAGCGATGTTTGCGACCATAGCAGCGCTCCTACCCAACCTCCTAGACTTCAGACCCATTGCCCTACTTTCGGACTTCAGAGAGGGGATGGTGAGCATCCAGCTCAACCCCTACAGGGCGGGGAGTCAGGAAGGAAGCCTGAGGGACGCTCAGAAGATCTATTCAATCCTCAGGGAGATTCTCGTCCTTTACGACGCCCATCTCTGGGGTGGCGCAGCCAAAGTCGAGGGGAGGCCCAACGTCGTGTTCAAGGTAGCAAGCGCAAGCGCAGTCGCCATCGAAATCACCGAAGCTCTGGACAGTCTCGGGATAGGAACAAACAACACCGTGACCTTTACGGTTTCACAGGAAATCGAACTGACCATGGCAGCCATGAACGGCCTCGCCAGGGCACAGCGGTCGGGAACACCGATAACAAGGGTGTACATCACTAACATGGAGGGGAGACTGGAGGATCACCTCAGGGAGACCGAGGCAGCAAAGCTACTAAACGAGCACCTCGAGGGGGCAGGCCAGCCTGACGCGTTGGTCAGGCATGTGGCCATGAGCCTGCATGTCCAGGAAGAGGTCGAGAAGGCAGGGACCACCGAGGAGAAGGTTGCCATCCTGTGTGCGCGGAGAAACCTGAAGGCGCTGAGTGAGGACTGGTTCGCCGACCTGATCCATGAGCGGTACGATATCAGCCGGATGGAAAAGGACATCAGGTGGGCCGGCATCTTCGTTACCAGGCGAGTCTATGGTCTGGCTTTCGGGCCTAGGGCCGCAGAGAAATGGTCGAAGCACATCCAGGCGAAGTTCGGGCTGTCGGCAGACCAGGCGAGGGAAGTGGTCTCAATGGTCGACCTGCTCCCCGCTTCCAAGAGGAGGGAGGATGACACCTATCAGGTTCTCGGAGGCAAGGGCACGGAGAACCTGACCAACACAGAATTCCCTGACCAGCAGTTGAAGGTCTGGACCTATTCCCATAGACCGGGCTTCAAACTCCCTGATTTCGAGAACACCCTGTCAGACCCCCCTGACCCCGGCGCCCTCAGCAGGCTGCTGGCGATGGAGGACTTCCGCAAGGCCTACGAGCTTACGGAACAGTTGTCAGAGGCACTGAGCAGGATTGGGTTCGAAGTCCCTGCCGAGGAGGGAGGGCTAGGCCCCTCACAGTGGGACTCCTACGGACCTGTCCAGAAGACGATGCGGGAATTCAAGGGTGCGTACCTCGGCTTCAAGAACAAGCTCGTAGAATCAGTGGGGCAGCGCCAGACTGTAGGCGGTATGGTCAACTAGCAATCAGGGTTCACCTGTACCTCGAAGGTATGTCCCAGAACCCGTAAGCCCTGGTCCCGCTTTGAGGGAACCTCCTCTCGACCTCCACTTCCACCACCACGGGAGAGGACGAGCTCCTGGCTT